>NZ_JAMYOL010000005.1:0-315068 GCF_040319815.1 Mesorhizobium sp. M0854 | reverse complement strand
CCCCACCACTCGCCCACCCGTTATTTTCAGGGGAGCGGGGGCTCGTTTTTTTTTAAAACCAAAAATTTAAAAACTCCCCGCGGGGGGCCGGGTTTCACCGCGGGCCGCCCTTCGTGTATCGGAACGCCCAGTGTTTCGGGGCGCACCGAAACGCGTCACACGCACGATGACGAGGACCAGATGACGGTGAAGCCCCTCTACCGACGTGTCTTGCTGAAAGCGTCGGGCGAAGCGTTGATGGGCGAGCAGCATTTCGGCATCGACGTATCGGTGGTCGACCGCATCGCCGCCGACATCGCCGAGGCCCGCGCATTGGGCATCGAAGTCGGTGTCGTCATAGGCGGCGGCAACATCTTCCGTGGCGTCGCGGTTGCGTCAAAAGGCGGAGACCGCGTCACCGGCGACCATATGGGCATGCTTGCCACGGTTATCAATTCGCTGGCGCTGCGCACCTCGCTCAACAAGATCGGCGTCGACGCCGTGGTGCTGTCGGCGATCGCCATGCCCGAGCTTTGCGAAAGTTTTTCGCAGCGTCAGGCGACCGCCTACATGAACCAGGGCAAGGTCGT
Source organism: Mesorhizobium sp. M0854 (assembly GCF_040319815.1). Lineage (NCBI taxonomy): Bacteria > Pseudomonadati > Pseudomonadota > Alphaproteobacteria > Hyphomicrobiales > Phyllobacteriaceae > Mesorhizobium > Mesorhizobium sp. M0854. Next base: position 314,499 of record NZ_JAMYOL010000005.1, on the reverse strand, counting down.
CATCTTCGCCGGCGGCACCGGTAATCCGTTCTTCACCACCGATTCGGCTGCAGCCCTTCGCGCTGCCGAGATCGGCGCCGATGCTCTGTTCAAGGGCACCCAGGTCGATGGTGTCTATTCGGCTGATCCCAAGAAGGACCCGCATGCGACACGTTTCGAGCGGATCAGCCATGACGAAGTCATCAAACGCGGGCTTTCGATCATGGATACGGCGGCGATTGCACTTGCGCGCGAAAACAACATTCCGATAATCGTCTATTCGATCCACGAGAAGGGTGGCTTCGGCGATATCCTGAGGGGCGGCGGCCGTTGCACGGTTGTCGCAGACGATTGACCGGACCATGAACCCGAAAGGGACCGTTTGCGGATGAGGCTCGAACAGGGCCTAAGCAGTGAACCCGGGTTAACGGGTCGAGGAGACGATGATGAGTGGCGAGTACGACGATCTCAAACGGCGCATGGACGGGGCGATCGCCGCGTTCAAGCATGATCTGGCTTCGCTGCGCACCGGCCGCGCGTCGAGCAACCTGCTCGATGCCGTCCAGGTGCAGGCCTATGGCACCACCATGCCGATCAACCAGGTGGCAACAGTGTCGGTGCCGGAACCGCGCATGATTTCGGTTTCGGTCTGGGACAAGTCGATGGTCAGCGCAGTCGACCGCGCCATCCGTGAAGCCAATCTCGGCTTCAATCCTATCGTCGACGGTAGCAATCTCAGGATTCCGCTGCCCGAGCTCAACGAACAGCGCCGCAAGGAGCTGGTCAAGATCTCGCACGGTTATGCCGAGAATGCCCGCGTCGCCGCACGCCACGTTCGCCGGGACGGCATGGACTTTCTGAAAAAGGCGGAAAAGGACGGCGACATCAGTGAGGACGACCATCGCAAACGGGCCGACCAGGTTCAGAAACTGACCGACGAGACAATCAGCACCATCGACCACCTGCTTTCCGACAAGGAAGCGGAAATCATGCAGGTCTAGGGTCTGGCCACGCCTGGCCCGGAAGCGAGAATATGGCAACGCCCGCGCATGTCGCGATCATCATGGACGGAAACGGACGCTGGGCCAAGGCGCGCGGCTTGCCGCGGCTGGCCGGTCACCGCGCCGGCGTCGAGGCGCTGCGCAAGACAGTGCGCGCCGCCCCCGGCCTCGGCATCTCCTTCCTGACCGTCTACGCTTTTTCGTCGGAAAACTGGTCACGGCCGAAATCCGAAGTCAGCGACCTCATGGGCCTGCTTAAGCTTTTCATCCGACGTGACCTCGCCGAGCTGCACCAGAGTGGGGTGCGGATCAGGGTCATCGGTGACAGGGCGGGGCTGCAGCCCGACATAAGGGGGCTACTCGAGGAAGCCGAAACGCTCACTCTCAGCAACGAGGCGCTGACACTGGTCATTGCCTTCAATTACGGCGGGCGCGACGAGATCGTGCGCACCGCGCGCAAGCTCGCAGCGGCGGTGGCGCGCGGTGAGATCGAGAGCGAGGCGATCACGGCCGATTCCTTTGCCAGCTCGCTCGATACAGAGGGCATTCCGGACCCGGAACTGGTCATCCGCACCAGCGGCGAGCTTCGGCTGTCCAACTTTCTGTTATGGCAGGCAGCCTATAGCGAACTCGTTTTCCTGCCTTGCTACTGGCCCGACTTCAGTCGCGAGCACCTGTCCGATGCACTGCGCGATTTCGCCGGCCGCGAGCGCCGCTTCGGCGGACTTGCCGCCCAAGATGTCGCCTCAGGCTGAGGAATGAGCAACCTCCAACTCCGGGTCATTTCGGCCGTCGTGCTTGCCATCGTCACGCTTGCCCTGACCTGGCTCGGCGGACTGTCCTTCCGGTTGCTTTGCGCTGCCATGGCGGCGGTCATCTTCTACGAGTGGACGCGGATGAGCCGCCCCGTTGCCCCGGCAGGTGCTGGTGCTACGGCAGGTCTCGGCTTTCTGCCCGAGGCGCTGATCGTGGTCTTTATTGGTGCCCTCGTCGCCGGCCTGCCTGCGTCTTTGCTGCTGCCGCTCGTCGCGGCTCTGGTTGCTGTCACTGCCGTCGCTTCTTCCATGCGCAGGGCAGGACCGTGGGAAGCATCCGGCCTTGCCTATGCGGCCGTGTCCGGCTTGTCGCTGGCCTTCTTGCGTGACGGCGACCATTCAGGGCTGCTGGCCATTCTGTTCCTATTCGCCGTGGTTTGGGCGACCGATATCTTTGCCTATTTCGTCGGCCGCTCCATCGGTGGTCCAAGGCTGGCGCCGTCGATCTCGCCGGGCAAGACGCGGAGCGGGGCGCTCGGTGGGGTGGTCGGCGGCGTAGTGGCCGGGCTGCTTCTGGCCGCCGTAGCCGGAACGGGCAACCTCGTCGTGCTTGGCGTGGTCGCACTGGTGCTTTCGATTGTCGCGCAGGCCGGCGACCTGTTCGAATCATGGGTCAAGCGACGCCACGGCCGTAAAGATTCCGGCACGCTGATACCCGGCCATGGCGGCATCATGGATCGGGTAGATGGGCTTGTCGCGGCGGCTTTCGCCCTATACGTCATCGGCTGGATTTCCGCGACCGCCGACCATCCGGCACAGGGTCTGTTTCCGGTTTGAACGGCATCGTCGGTGGGCCGGCGCGGGGCTGCGTCATGGATTCGCCTGGATTGATGTCACAGTCGCGGCGTGATCTGTGCCGTGGATGAATTTGAGGGCATGAATTGAACGAGATTTTTCACGCGGTTTTCAGCACAGAGGGCTTTGTCCTCGGCACGCTGGTGCCTTTCCTGTTCGTGCTGACCGTGGTCGTTTTTGTCCACGAAATGGGCCATTACCTCGTCGGGCGCTGGTGCGGTATCGGCGCAAAAGCCTTTTCGATCGGTTTCGGCCCAGAGATCATCGGCTTCAACGATAGCCGCGGCACGCGCTGGAAGCTTTGCGCCATACCGCTCGGGGGCTACGTCAAGTTCGTCGGCGACATGAACGCGACGTCGAGCCAGCCCAGCTCCGAGGAGATCGAGGCGCTGAGCGACGAGGAACGCAAGGTCGCCTTCCACACGCAGCCGATCTGGAAGCGGGCGGCGACCGTCGTGGCGGGGCCGCTGTTCAACTTCCTGCTGACGATCGCCGTCTTTGCCGTGCTGTTTTCCGTCCATGGCCGGCCCGTGCTGGAGCCGATGGTGGCTGAGGTCACTGTCGGCAGTCCGGCCGCCGCGGCCGGCATCATGCCCGGCGACCGATTCGTCAGCGTCGACGGCAGCAAGGTCGAGACCTTCGCCGACGTCCAGCGTCTGGTCTCTGGCCGCGCCGGCGACAGCATCACCTTCGTCATGCTACGCGCCGGCAAGGAAATCACCGTCACGGCGACGCCGCGCTTGATGGAACAACAAGACGCACTGGGCAACAAGGTCCAGGTGGCCGTGATCGGCGTCGTCAACAACAAGGAACTCGGCCAGCCGCGGCTGATCACCTATAGTCCGGCCGGGGCGGTCGGGGCAGCGGTCCAGGAAACCGGACACGTCATCCAGCGTACCGGCCAGTTCCTGCAACGTTTCGTTGTCGGTCGCGAGGACAAGTGCCAGCTGGGCGGCCCCATCAAGATCGCCAAGATGTCGGGTCAGGCGGCAAAGCTCGGCTTTGAATGGCTCGTGCAGCTTGTTGCATTCCTGTCAGTCGGGATAGGGATTCTCAACCTTTTGCCGATTCCCCCCCTCGACGGAGGGCATCTTCTGTTCTACGGCGTGGAGGCTGTCATCCGGCGGCCGGTGTCCGAACGCATGATGGAAATGGCTTACCGAAGCGGCCTCATATTGGTGCTCGGGTTCATGGGCTTTGTTTTCTGGAACGATCTGTTTGGGTGCTGAAATCATGAAGGAATTTGGCTTCGGCACGAGCAATGTTGAGACGCCGTTTACCATGCGTGGGGATATGCGTGACGCGAAAGCCACGCCGCAGGGTTAAGTAAATACAAATTAACCAGAAGCCTTGCGTGTAGGGAAAATCCGGTTAATACGGTAGGGGAAATTACCGCACGTCCGGTTTTCTCGCCGTGGGGACTTCGAGAAAAGGTACAAAAGCCCGATGAAGGCAGCATCCAAGTTTCTGAGCGCCGCGTCCGCGGTGGCTATGTCCGCCGCTCTGGTTGTACCAGGCGCGCTCGCAGTGCAGTTCGTTGCCACATCGGCCGCCGAGGCGGCTGTCGTCTCCAGAGTCGAAGTCACCGGCAATCAGCGTGTCGACGCGGACACCATCCGCAATTACGTGACGATCAAGCCCGGCAAGGCGTTTTCCAGTTCGGATATCGACGATGCGGTCAAGGCGCTGTTTGGCACCGGGCTGTTTTCGGATGTGCAGATCAACCAGGTCGGATCGACGCTGGTCATCAAGGTGTCCGAATACCAGGTCGTCAACCAGGTGCTGTTCCAGGGCAACAAGAAGCTCAAGGACAACGCGCTTGAGGCCGCGGTGCAATTGAAGCCGCGCGGCACCTTCTCGCAACAGCAGCTCGATGCCGATGTCGAGGCGGTCAAGGCCGCATACCGGCGTATCGGCCGCGACGATGCCGCCGTGACCACCCAGATCATGGATCTCGGCGACAACCGGGTAAACGTGGTCTTCAACATCAACGAAGGCGGCCGCACCCAGATCGCAGCGATCAATTTCGTCGGCAACAGCGCCTATTCGAGCCGCCGGCTTTCGGACATCATCTCCACCAAGCGTTCGTCCTTCCTGTCGTTCGTGCTGCGCGACGACGTTTATGACGAGGACAAGCTGCGCGCCGACCAGGAGCTGCTGCGCCGCTTCTATTATAATCACGGCTATGCCGACTTCCAGGTCGTCTCGGCTGTCGGCGAACTCGACGACACCACCAACAAATACACCGTCACCATCACGGTACAGGAGGGCGAGCGTTATACGTTCGGGGATGTCAGCGTCGAAAGCACGATCCCCGAGGTCGACGCCAAGTCACTTGAATCGGTGGTCGAGACCCACAAGGGCGATGTCTACAACGCCAAGAACGTCGAGGACACGATCATCGCCTTGACCGAAAAGGTCGCTGGATCCGGCTATGCCTTCGCCCAGGTGACGCCGCGCGGCGACCGCAACTTCGAGAACCACACGATCTCGGTCGTCTATACGGTCGATCAGGGGACCAAGGCCTATATCGAGCGCATCGAGATTCGCGGCAACGATCGGACGCGCGACTACGTCATTCGCCGCGAGTTCGATGTCAGCGAAGGCGATGCTTTCAATCAGGTGCTCATCCAGCGCGCGAAGAGGCGGCTGGAAGCGCTCGATTATTTTGAAAAAGTCGAAATTTCCACCGTTCCGGGTTCTGAGCCGGACCAGGTTGTGCTGGTGGTAGATGTGGTCGAGAAATCGACCGGTGAGTTCACGGTCGGCGCCGGTTATTCGAGCGGCGGTGAAACGTCAGGTCCGTCCGTCGAAGGTTCCGTCAGTGAGCGCAACTTCCTCGGTCGCGGCCAATTCATCAAGGTGGCGGCGGGCGGTGGCAAGAACTCGCGCGACTACAGCTTCTCTTTCACCGAACCCTATTTCCTCGGCCGCCGGATCGCGGCCGGCTTCGACATCTACAAGCAGAGCCGAAACTACGACCATTACGACAGCGACACGACAGGCGCGACCGTCCGCTTCGGTCTGCCGATCACCGACAACATCTCAACGCAGCTGGCTTATAATATTGCGCAAGAGAAGTACGAGTTCGACGAGGGCTGCGTTCCCGTTATCAATGGTGGCACCTGCGACGTCTCCCAGGCGATCGTAAACGGCGTTGAAGAGAGCCCATGGCTCAAGTCCTCGGTCAGCCTCGGCCTGATCTACAATACCATCGACGACATGAAGAACCCGCATGACGGTATTTATGCCAATGTCGGCACCGAAGTGGCTGGCGTCGGCGGCGATGCCAAGTTCATCAAGGTCACGGCGCGCGGCAGCATTTATCAGACGCTGTCCGAACAATTGGACCTGGTGGGCCTCATTTCGGGCGGCGCCGGCCATGTCCAAGGCTATGGCAACGGCGATCTGCGCGTCTTCGACCATTTCCAGAGCAGCGACCGTATGATCCGCGGTTTCGAATACGGCGGCATCGGCCCGGTTGCTTCGGACAACAGCAATGACCATCTCGGCGGCACCACCTACTTCAATGCCTCGGCGGAAGCTCAGTTCCCGCTGCCGGTCATCCCCGAAAGCTTCGGTTTGCGTGGCGCTGTGTTCGCCGATGCGGCAACGCTCTACGGCAGCAAAATCGCAAGTGGCCTTGTCAATTCTTCGACAACCGGCATGGAATGGCGCGCTTCCGTCGGTGTCGGTTTGATGTGGGCATCGCCTTTCGGCCCGATCCGCATCGACTATGCGATCCCGGTCAAGAAGGAAAAGACCGACGACGTGCAGGAATTCAACTTCGGCATATCGACCCGCTTCTGATGTGCGGGCAATGATGCTTCCGGCTCGTTTGGATCCGGATGGCAGTGATCCGACACTACAGCGCAGCGCGTCCTATCGGACGCGCAAAGGACGTTGTAGCATTTTGATTTGCGCATGATCCTTTCCGAGGGTCGATTTCCGATTTCGGGGTCATGCGCTAGCTGGATATTGCTTCTGGAATGACCGATCCGGTGTTCTTCGCGCCCTCACGCCGGTATACGGCCGGCGAAGTCGCGAATCTGACCGGCTCGACGCTTGTTGATTCCGGTCTCTTCGATGTATCGATCGAGGCTCTGGCGCCCGCCAACGAAGGCGGCGAGAACGCCCTTGTCTTCGTCGATGGCAGGCGCAATTTCGCCCTGATGCAGTCACTGCGGGCGGCGGCGGTTCTCTGCCCTGCCGAATTTGCCGGCAAGGCGCCGGCGGGCATCGCGGTGCTGGTGCATCCGCGCCCGCAGCAGGCCTTCGCAATGGTCGGGCGTCTGCTTTTTCCGGCCGCTGCAACGCCTGGACCGATGACCGGCGAAACCGGTATCTCGCCGCACGCCCATATCGATGCGACCGCCCATGTCGAGGCCGGTGCGATCATCGAAGCGGGTGCGATCATCGGACCTCGCGCTGCCATCGGCAGCGGGACCGTCATTGCCCCGCATGCGGTCATCGGTCCGTCCTCGCAGATTGGCCGTGACGGCTATGTCGGTCCAGGTGCCAGCGTGCAATATGCGTTGATTGGCAATCGCGTCATCATCCATGGCGGTGCCAGGATCGGCCAGGATGGCTTCGGTTTCGTGGCCGGCGCCAAGGGTCCGGAGCGGGTTCCGCAGATCGGCCGTGTCATCATCCAGGACGACGTCGAGATCGGGTCGAATACGACCGTCGATCGCGGCGCCATGTCCGACACGATCATCGGCCAGGGCACCAAGATCGACAATCTGGTGCAGATCGCGCACAACGTTCGCATCGGCCGCAATTGCATTATAGCCGGGCTTTCGGGTATTTCCGGTTCCGTGACGGTAGGCGACAACGTCACCATGGGTGGCGGTGTCGGCCTTGCGGATCATTTGACCATCGGGTCCGGGGCCAAGCTTGCGGCAAGAAGCGGGTTTATGAGCAATGTGCCTGCCGGTGAGATTTGGGGAGGATATCCGGCGCAGCCGATGGCGGAAGCCATGCGCGAGATAGCGGCCTTGCGCAGACTTGCACGGACGCGCAAACAGGGTGAGGGGGGAAATGGCTGACATCGCAGCGGCGACGCTCGAAGCGGTTGACATAATGCGGCTGATGAAGCTCCTGCCGCACCGCTATCCGTTCTTGATGATCGACCGTATTGTCGACATAGATGGCGACGAATCCGCCGTCGGCATCAAGAACGTCACCATAAACGAGCCGCATTTCCAAGGTCATTTCCCCGACCAGCCGGTCATGCCCGGCGTGCTGATCATCGAGGCGATGGCGCAGACGGCCGGCGCCATCTGCATCCGCAGCCTTGGTACGGAAAAGCCGTCGCTGGTTTATTTCCTGACCATCGACAATGCCAAGTTCCGCAAGCCGGTCGTTCCAGGCGACCAGCTGAAAATTCATGTGAAGAAAATCAAGAAACGCGGCAATCTTCTCAAATTCGCTTGCGAGGCCCTCGTCGATGGCGCCAAGGCGGCGGAAGCCGAGATCTCGGCGATGATGGTCGCAAGCGGCTGACAAACGAATGCTAATGAAAATCCAGACAGTCATCCATCCATCCTCGGTCATCGAGGCAGGCGCCCAAATCGGCGAAGGCGCCCGCATCGGGCCCTTCTGTCACGTCGGCCCCGACGCCGTGATCGGCGACCGCGTCGAACTGGTCAGCCATGTCTCGGTGATTGGCGCGACCACCATCGGTGCATCGACCAAGGTCTATCCGATGGCGATACTGGGCGGGCCGCCGCAGAACACCAAGCACAAGGGCGGCCGTACCACGCTGGTGATCGGCGAGAACTGCACGATCCGCGAAGGTGTCACCATGCATGTCGGCACCGATTCCAGCCGCGGCGAGACGACGATCGGCGACAACGGCAATTTCCTTGCCTATGCCCATATTGCCCATGACTGCGTGGTCGGCAAGAACGCCACCTTCGCCAATCAAGCGACGTTAGGCGGGCATTGCGAAGTCGGTGACAATGTCTACATCGGCGGCCTTACCGCGGTTCATCAGTTTGTCCGCATCGGCGATAACGCCTTTCTCGGCGGTTGCTCGGCGATCGTCGGCGACGTCATTCCTTACGCCATCGCCGTTGGCAACCGTGCCAGCCTTCGCGGCCTCAACATCATTGGCCTGAAGCGCGCCGGCCTGCCGCGTTCGGAGATCCACTTGCTGCGCAAAGCCTACAAGACGATCTTCGATCGCTCCCGGACCGTCGGCGAAAACATCGAATTTGCCAAGGCGGAATTCGCCTCGTCGCCGACTGCCATGAAGATCGTCGACTTCATCGCCGGTCGCGGCAAGCGGCACTACGCCGTGCCGTCCCTCAAGGGTAGCGACGGCGACGACACCGATGATGAAGACTGAGGGCAGATGACGAAGATTGAGGCTGCCGGAAAAGGCCTTGATCTCGCGCCAGATGCCAAGGTCGGCATCATCGCCGGCGGCGGCAGTCTCCCGGTCGAAATTGCCCGAGCGCTCGCCCGGCAAGGCAAATTGCCCTTCGTCGTGATGGCGGCCGGCGAGGTCGATCGCATAGCCGATTTCGAGCCCTATGAGCAGGCAACCTTGAGGCTGGAAGACGTCGGCTCGCTGCTGCCGATCCTTAAGCGGCACCACGTCACGCATCTCGTAACCGCGGGTCATATCACGCGCCGCCCCAGGCTGAGCGCCATGCGCCTCAATTTGGGCCTGCTCGCGTGGCTACCCAGCCTCTTCGTCGGTGTAACCCGGGGGGACGATACGGTGCTGAAACTGTTCGTCCGCAGGATCGAGCGCAGCGGCATCAAGGTCATCGGCGCTCACGAGATCGTGCCGGAGCTGGTCGCCGCCGAAGGCCTGCTGACCAAGGCGGCGCCACGCAAATCCGACTGGCGCGACATCGAGGCGGCGCACGCGGCGGCAAAAGCCATCGGCGCGCTGGATATCGGCCAAGCGGCTGTTGCGGTCGGCGGCCGCGCCATTGCGTTGGAAGGCGTCGAAGGCACCGACGGGCTGCTCGAGCGGACAAGGGAGTTGCGCGGGCACGGCAGGCTGGCCGGCGGGAGCCGCGGTGTTCTGGTCAAATGCGCCAAGCCCGGTCAGGAACTGCGTGCCGATCTGCCCTCCATCGGCCCGCTGACCGTCGAGGCGGCGCATGCCGCCGGACTAGCCGGCATTGCCGTCGAAGCCGGTCGCTCGCTGGTGCTCGAAGGTCCCGCCACCATCGGACGTGCCAATGCGCTCGGCCTGTTCGTGATTGGCCTGCCTGCTACGGAGCCGGCGCATGGCGAATGAGCGGCCGTTGAAGATAGCCGTCGTCGCCGGCGAGGAGTCCGGCGACCTACTTGGCGCCGACCTTGTGCAGGCGCTCAAGCGCATGACCGGGCGCGAAGTTCGGCTTGTCGGCATCGGCGGCCGCCATTTGCAGGCGCTCGGCCTGGCGCCATTGTTCGACGGCAGCGAGATCGCACTGATGGGGCTTAGCGCCATCCTGCGCGACCTGCCGCGCCTGATGCGGCGGATCGGCCAGATGGCAAACGCGATTGCCGGTGAAAAGCCCGATTGCCTTATCACCATCGACAGTCCGGATTTCTCGCTGCGCGTCGCCAAGAAGGTGCGTGCCGCCGATCCGACTATCCCGATCGTCCACTATGTCTGCCCGAGCGTGTGGGCGTGGCGGCCGGGCAGGGCGGCGGCGATGAAGCCATATGTCGATCACATTCTTTGCATCCTGCCGTTCGAGGTGAAGGAACTCGCTCGCCTGGGCGGGCCGCCCGGCACCTATGTCGGGCATCGCCTTGCACACGATCCGGGCATAATCAGTGCCGCCAGGGCGCAGGCGCAGCCGCGTGACCTGTCCGCAGATCACGTCAAAACGTTGCTTGTACTGCCAGGTTCGCGTCGTGGTGAGGTGCGACGCATGGTCGGGCCGTTCGGCGAGACGGTGTCGATCCTGCGGGCGCGCGGGCACCGCTTGCGCCTGCTGTTACCGACGGTGCCGCACGTCGCCGACCTGGTCAGGACCTCGGTCGCGAGCTGGGACGAGAAGCCGGAGGTCATCCTTGATGCCGAACGCAAATGGCAGGCCTTCGGCAAGGCCGATGCGGCGCTGATCGCGTCGGGGACGGTATCGCTGGAACTGGCACTGGCGAGTGTGCCGATGATCTCCTGCTACCGGCTCGATCCGGTCATGCGCATGGCGCAGCCGCTGATCAAAGTATGGAGCGCAGCCTTGCCCAATCTCATTGCCGACCGGCCGGTTGTGCCGGAACACTACAATCAATATGTGCGGCCGCATTATCTGGCGCGGCAGTTGGAAGCGCTGTTCTCCGATACCGCCTACCGCACCTGGCAGAAGCACGGTTTTGCCGACATTGCCGGGCGTATGGCAACCGCCAAGCCGTCAGGCGAGATTGCCGCGGGTGTGGTGATGGGGATGGTGAGGAAGTGAGTGAATTGTGAATAGTGAATTGTGAATAGTGGTTTCTATGGACAGGGAGCGACGCTTCGCTACTCCCATTCACCATTCACCATTCACCATTCACCATTCACCATTCACCATTCACCATTCACCATTCACCATTCACCGCTTCGCGATTGGTACGTAGTCTCGTTCCGGCGCGCCGGTATAGAGCTGGCGCGGGCGACCGATCTTCTGGTGCGGGTCCTCGATCATCTCCTTCCACTGCGCGATCCAGCCGACGGTGCGGGCGACCGCGAACAGCACGGTGAACATGGTGGTGGGAAAGCCCAGCGCCTTCAGCGTGATGCCGGAATAGAAATCGACGTTCGGATAGAGCTTCTTCTCGATGAAATAGGAATCGGTCAGTGCGATCCTTTCCAGCTCCATGGCGATGTCGAGCAGTGGATCGTCCTTGATGCCGAGCTCGCCCAGGACCTCGTGCGCGGTCTTCTGCATGATCTTGGCGCGCGGATCGTAATTCTTGTAAACGCGGTGGCCAAATCCCATCAATCGGAACGGATCGTTCTTATCCTTGGCGCGCGCAATGAATTCCGGGATGTGATCGACATGACCGATCTCGCCCAGCATGTTCAGGGCTGCCTCGTTGGCGCCGCCATGTGCGGGACCCCACAGGCAGGCGATGCCGGCAGCGATACAGGCAAAAGGATTGGCGCCCGACGAGCCGGCCAGGCGGACGGTCGAAGTCGAGGCGTTCTGTTCGTGATCGGCGTGCAGGATGAAGATGCGCTCCATCGCGCGGGCCAGCACCGGATTGATCTTGTATTCCTCGCAAGGCACGGCGAAGCACATATGCAGGAAATTGGCTGCGAAATTCAGCTCGTTCTTCGGGTAAATGAATGGCTGGCCGATGTGGTATTTATAGGCCATCGCCGCGATCGTCGGCATCTTGGCGATCAGCCGCATTGACGCGACCATGCGTTGATAGGGGTCCGAGATATCGGTGGAATCGTGATAGAAGGCCGACAGCGCGCCGACCACGCCGCACATCACCGCCATCGGATGCGCATCACGGCGGAAGCCGGTGAAAAAGCGCGACATCTGCTCATGCACCATAGTGTGGCGCGTCACCCGGTAGTCGAAATCGTCCTTCTGCGCCTTGGTCGGGAGTTCACCATAGAGCAAGAGATAGCAGACTTCGAGGAAGTCGCCGTGCTCGGCCAATTGGTCGATCGGGTAGCCGCGGTGCAAAAGAATGCCGGCATCGCCATCGATGAAGGTGATTTCCGATTCGCAGCTCGCCGTCGACGTAAAACCGGGATCGTAGGTAAAGACGCCGGCGGTGTTGTAGAGCGAACCGATATCGATGACGTCAGGTCCTACCGAACCACTTCGTATCTTGAATTCATGGGTTTTGCCGCCGAGTTCCAGCTTGGCCGTCGATGCCTGGGTTTTGCCGCCAAATTCCATTTTTGTCGCAGGTTCGGTCATAGCAAACTCCTTTTTGTTTCCTCAGGCCGGCAAAGGCAAAATATCTGAACCCAACACGTCAAAAGCATCGGAATACGCACATTTGCGCCCGCAATTGAATCTGCGCGGCAGATTAGGCCAAGACCCAATGTTGCACTGCGAAACACACCTTTCAATGCCAATCTTCTTGGGCCAGTTTGCTAATCGATTTGATCAGCGATCCGCGCCAGGCTTTCCTCGCGGCCAAGCACGGCAAGCACATCAAAGACACCTGGCGAGGTACTTTTGCCGGTGAGCGCGGCGCGCAAAGGTTGGGCCACGGCGCCGAGTTTATGGCCGGCGGCCTGCGCATAGTCGCGGATCGCGGCTTCGGCTGAGGCGGCAGACCACTCCGAAACCGTGGCTAGTGCCGCATGAGCGCCCCGCAGGATCGCGCGCGCCTCACCGCTGAGCAGCGCCGCCGCCTTCTCGTCGACCGGCAGCGGCCGTTCGACGAAAAGGAATGCAGCCCCTTCAACAAGTTCGACCAGCGTTTTGGCGCGCTCCTTCAGGCCCGGCAACGCGGCAAGCAGTTGCGCCCTGCGTCTGTCGTCGAGGCGAGCGGCGATTGCCGGGCCGCCTTCTAGATAGGGCAGAGTGGCGATGAAGATGTCGAGCAGCGCCGCGTCGTTCATCCGGCGCATATGCACGCCGTTAAGCGCCTCGAGCTTGGCGAAGTCGAAACGGGCGGCGCCCTTGTTGACGTCGCCAATGTCGAACCATGTAATCATGTCGGCGATCGACATGATCTCATCGTCGCCGTGGCTCCAGCCAAGCCTCGCCAGATAGTTGAGCAGCGCCTCCGGCAGGTAGCCCATGGCGCGATAGGCTTCGACGCCAAGCGCACCGTGCCGCTTCGACAGCTTGGCGCCGTCGGCACCGTGGATCAACGGGATATGCGACATCGACGGCACCTCCCAGCCCATGGCGTGATAGATTACGGTCTGGCGTGCGGCGTTGGTCAAATGATCGTCGCCGCGGATGATGTGGGTGATGCCCATGTCGTGATCGTCGACGACGACGGCATGCATGTAGGTGGGATTGCCGTCCGAGCGCAGAATAATGAAATCGTCGAGATCCTTGTTGGGAAAGCGCACGTCGCCCTGGACGCGGTCATGCACCACCGTCTCGCCGTCTGTCGGCGCCTTGATGCGGATCGCCCCCTTGGCGCCGGGCGGCGCCTCCGACGGGTCGCGGTCGCGCCAGCGCCCATCATAGCGGGGCGGAAGCCCCTTGGCTCGCGCTGCCTCGCGCATCGCCTCCAGCTCCGCCGGCGTCGCGTAGCAGTAATAGGCCTTGCCCACGCGCACCAGCTCCTCGGCCACCTCGCGATGGCGCGGCGCGCGCTCGAACTGCGAGACAGGCGCGCCGTCCCAGGTGAGTCCGAGCCAGGAAAGCCCGTCGAGAATGGCTGCCGTCGCCGCATCCGTCGACCGCTCACGGTCGGTATCCTCTATACGCAGCAGCATCGTGCCGCCCGTGTGCTTGGCGTACAGCCAGTTGAACAGCGCCGTGCGCGCGCCGCCAATGTGCAGATAGCCGGTGGGCGAGGGGGCAAAACGGGTGACGACCTTATCGGGCATGGAACTCTCAGGCGGGCGAAGGAAGTGGGTTTGCGGACTTTCGCGCGTTGCGCGTTCATGTAGCATAGGAGGTCGAGGGCGCAAGGGGCAGACCCGATGGCTGTGCGAGGCCGTGGTGCGGGCGAGGGCGAGGACGTTGGCAGCGACGTCAGCGAACGCTTGCTGTTTGCCGCTCCCCCGCCTGTCCTGCTGGCACCGGCATTGCTACCTGCTCCGCGCTTCGATGCTCCGTCGCTGCCGGCCAGCGACCCAGCAACGGTTCTCGTGCCCGCGGGCGAGCCCATCGTACGCCTGCCCAGGCGTTTCCGCCTCCCGTCACCGTCCCGTATCCGCAACAGCGTAACCACGGCGGCCGATCTGGAACTCGACCGCGGCATCGCCTTCCTGCTGGTGCCGGTGTTCCTCGCATGCGGGGTGGTCGTTTATTTCGGGCTGTCGGTGGAGCCGGCCTTTCCACAGCCGATCGCAATCGCGCTCCTCGCGACCCTTTGTGCCGTCGTCTCGCGGTCATGGCCCAGGACGCGCCTGTGCTTCATGGTGGCGCTGCTCTGCGCGCTTGGCGTACTTGCCGCCAAGTTCGAGACATGGCGTGTCGGAACGCATATGCTCGGCTCCGACATCTCGACGCGGCTGACGGGTCGCGTTGTATCGTACGAGCCCATGGCGAGCGGCCGCATCAGGCTGACAATCGATGTGATCTCAACGGCCAGGCCGACACTGCGCTACATGCCGGAACGGGTCCGCGTTTCGGCGATGAAGATACCGGCTGAGCTGACCGCCGGTTCCGAGATCACCGGCTATGTGCGGCTGCTGCCGCCGACCGGCCCGGTGCGGCCCGACAGCTATGATTTCTCCTTCGACAGCTATTTCGCCGGTATCGGCGGCAGCGGCTTTTTTCTCGGCAATCCGAAAGTCGTGTCGTCGGGCAGCATGCCGCTTGCCGCGCAGCTTTCTTCCGCGATCGAAGACGCGCGCGAATCCATCGCCGACCATATCCGCAGCCGCATCGGCGGTGCCGAGGGCGAGATTGCTGCTGCGCTGATCGTCGGCGTGCGCGCCGGCATTCCCGAGGAGATCAACGAAGCGATGCGGCGCACCGGCATCTACCACATCATCTCCATCTCAGGGCTGCATATGGCGTTGGTCGCCGGCACCATCATGGCGCTGCTGCGGGGTGCCTTCGCGCTGTTTCCCGATTTCTCATCGCGACGGCCGGTCAAGAAATATGCCGCGGCCGCCGCGCTTTTTTCGATTGCGGCCTACCTCGTCTTTTCCGGCATAGTCGTGGCGGCCGAACGCAGCTTCATCATGCTGGCGGTGATGCTTATCGCCGTGCTGTTCGACCGGGCCGCGCTCACCATGCGCAACCTGGCGATCTCGGCCATCGCGGTCATCCTGGTATCGCCGCACGAGGTGGTCGGTCCGAGTTTCCAGATGTCCTTCGCCGCGACGGCGGCCCTTGTCGGCGCCTATGCAGGCTGGTCCGATTACCGCGCCGGCAGGGCCACCACGCCGCCGCCGCGGCAGTCGCCGCTACGCTTTGCCACTCGAAAGGTCCTGCTGGGCATGTGCGGTCTGGCGATGACCTCGATCATTGCAGGGAGCGCCACGGCGCTTTTCGCCATATGGCATTTCCAGCGCGTGGCGCCGCTCAGCCTGTTCGCCAATCTGGCCATCATGCCCATCGTGTCACTGGTCGTCATGCCCTTCGCCGTTCTCAGCGCGCTGGCGATGCCGTTCGGTGCGGATGGCCCTTTTCTCTATATCATGGGCAAGGGGCTGACGGCGATGATCGCCCTGTCCGGGTGGATCTCGGAGCGCTCGCCGATCGATGCGGTCGGGCTGATTTCGCTGAGATCCGTCCTTCTGGTGACGATCGCCCTCGTCATTGCCAGCATGGCGACGACGTGGTTGCGGCTGGCGGCACTTCCTTTTGCGCTCGCCGGCTTGCTGACGACAACGCAGACACGCATACCCGACGTATTGGTCTCGGAGGACGCACGGCTGGTCGCGCTGCCGATCGGCAGCGGTGAACTCGCGGTCAACCGGGCACGCCCGAATGAGTTCACCATCGACAACTGGAAACGCGCGCTCACATCAGAGGCTATCGTCGCGCCGGAAACACCTGGAAAGAACGACCCGCAATTCGACATTGCCGATCCGGCCGACCTACCGCCGGGCATGCCGTTCATTTGCACGGACGGCCTCTGCCTTGCCAGGCATCCATCCGGCGCGATCATCGCGCAAGCCAAGGACCGCGATACTGCGCGGCCAGCCTGCGCCTTTGCCAGCTTGATCGTCATCGACGACGCCACCGCCCATAACCCCTGCTACTACGACCGGCTGGTCCTCGTCGTCACCAAACGGCAACTGGCGCGCGCGGGAAGTGCCGCCGTCTATTTCGATCCACAAGCGGCAACACGCGCCGAGATCCGCTTCGCCGTCGAAAAATCATACCGGCCCTGGCACGTGCAGCGGAAATTTTCACGCGCGGCACGGGGCCTGCCGCCATACCGCCGGGCCGACAACCCCAAAGCCGGCGCCAAGGGCGGAGCTCAGTAGCGGCGGATCAGTCCGACGAGCTTGCCCTGCACCTTGACCCTGTCTGGTCCGAAGATGCGCGTCTCGTAGGCCGGATTGGCGGCTTCCAGGGCGATCGAGGCGCCCTTGCGGCGGAACCGCTTCAGCGTCGCTTCCTCCTCGTCGACCAGTGCCACCACGATCTCACCGGGGCTCGCCGTATCGGCATTGCGGATGATCACCGTGTCGCCGTCGAAAATGCCGGCCTCGATCATCGAATCGCCTTTGACCTCAAGCGCATAATGCTCGCCGCCCATGATCATATCCGGCGGCACCGAAATCGAATGCGTCTGGTGCTGGATGGCGTCGATCGGCACACCGGCAGCGATGCGGCCCATCACCGGGATCGAAACGGCGGCGACGACATCGTCGTCATTTCCGGCTGCGGGCACGCGCGACGATGTCGGCTTGCCTTGCCGAGGGGCGCCTTGCCCAAGACTGCCCTGGATGACACTCGGCGAGAACTTGCGTGCCGCATTGAGGCCGGGGGCGATCGAGTCAGGCAGGCGTAGCACCTCCAGCGCACGGGCCCGGTTGGGCAAACGGCGAATGAAGCCGCGCTCCTCCAGCGCCGTAATCAGCCGGTGGATTCCGGATTTGGAAGCCAGGTCGAGCGCTTCCTTCATCTCGTCGAATGAAGGCGGGATACCGCTTTCCTTCAACCTTTCGTGGATGAACATAAGCAGTTCGTGTTGTTTGCGTGTCAGCATAGCGACCCCCAACAGAATCAGAAAAACAAACCCAGAACAAACACTATCTGTTCCAGTTGTGTTCCGCAACTGTTTAAAGTTTAATGAATGCGTTAAGGCTCGGGAAACAAACGACGTCCCCTACCGGCGTACCGCATTTTCACCGCCGCGAGCCTCATCGCCTTGATTCTGCTTTCGTTTGCGCCCTTCTGGCCTCCTAGAAGGCGGCACTGGCATCGACCGTCGGTCGGCAAAAGGCACGGAATTGAACCCGTATCGACTGTGCGGTTTGGTCAATGCACCGTGAACGAAACGAACTCAAAACGCCAACCTCGGGTTAAGTCCCGGTTTCCACCGCCTGGTCAGGCTGCTTCTCGCCGGTGGAGCCTTGCTGCGCGCAACCAAGTAATGGAAGAACAGTCGATGCGTGTCCGGCGTTGCGTTGGATCTTGGGGGGAGCAGACAAATCATGACAGGAATTCCCGATCTCGTGGCCATAAAGGCGATGGATGCCGCGGATCCGCTGCGCGCGATGCGCGACCGCTTTGTGTTGCCGCAAGGAGTGATCTATCTCGACGGCAATTCGCTAGGAGCTGCTTCACGTGCCGCTTTCGATGAACTGCACAAGGCCGCGACCGAAGAATGGTCGCATGATCTCATCCGCGCATGGAACACGGCCGGCTGGTTCAACATGCCGCTTGAACTTGGCGACCAGCTCGGGCGCCTGATCGGGGCCGCGGCCGGCCAGACAGTGGTCTGCGACACGACATCGGTCAATATCTACAAGCTGCTGCACGCCGCCATGGCCATGCGACCGGAGCGGCAGGTCATCGTCGCCGAGGGCGATAGTTTTCCGACGGACCTCTACATGGCCGAGGGTGTGGTTTCGACGCGAAAAGATACGCTGCTGCGCCTCTCGGGAGTCGACGCGCCGACCATCGAAGAGCTGATCGACGAACGCACCGCTGTGGTGCTGGTCAACCACGTCAACTATAAGTCGGGCGAACTGCGCGACATGCCGGCGCTGACGCGCAGGGCTCAGGAAGCCGGGGCGATGATCGTCTGGGATCTCTGCCACACCGCCGGCGCGATGCCAGTCGAACTCGACAAGGCAAACGCCGATTTTGCCGTTGGCTGCACCTACAAATATCTGAATGGCGGCCCGGGCGCGCCTGCCTTCATCTATGCGGCTGAGCGGCATCTTTCCGACATCCAGCAGCCGCTCACCGGCTGGTGGGGCCATGCACGGCCCTTCGCCTTCGAGCCAGGCTATGCGGCCGGCACCGGCATCCGCCGGTTTCTGTGCGGCACGCAGCCGGTCCTGTCGATGCGCACGCTGAAGGGCGCGCTCGACATCTGGAACGATGTCGACATGACGGCGGTGCGCAAGAAGAGCATCGCGCTGGCGGATCTGTTCATCGAGCTTGTCGAGGCAAAGTGCGGCACTTACGGGCTCACGCTCGAAAGCACGCGCGATGGGGAAAAACGCGGCAGCCAGATTTCATTCATGCATGAGCATGGCTACCAGGTCATGCGCGCGCTGATCGAACGTGGCGTGATCGGCGATTTTCGCGCGCCATCGACCATGCGCTTCGGCTTCACCCCGCTCTATGTCGGCTATGCCGATGTCTGGCAGGCCGCCAAAGTGCTTGAGGACATCCTGCACACCGGTGCGTGGAAGGATGCGCGCTTCGCCATCAAAGCAGCTGTCACTTGAGATTGATGCGAGAGCTGGAATCGTGAGGCTGGCGACGACGCGCCGCGCGATGCTTACGGCTACGCTGCAGGGCCATATGCCAGGGAGGGCGCAGGGTGTTCGAACGTCACATTGCCGATTGGGACAACGCCTATGCCAACGGCGCCAACATAGCCGGCAGCGATCGCTGGCCGGCGGCCTGGATCGAGCCCGCGCGGGTTTTCCGCGACGTGCTTTCGACCGAGGGCAGGGCGCGGCTCGACATGGCCTATGGCGACAACCCACGCAACCGGCTCGATCTTTTCCTGCCGGCCATCAAGCCTAAGGGACTCGTGGTGTTCGTTCATGGCGGCTACTGGATGGAATTCGACAAGAATTTCTGGTCGCATCTTGCCGCTGGCCCTGTTGATCGCGGCTATGCGGTGGCGATGCCGTCCTACACGCTCTGTCCGCAGATACGCATTGGCGGCATCGTCAAGGAGGTCGGCGCGGCGATCGGCAAGGCGGCGGCGATGGTTGCAGGGCCGCTGATGCTGACCGGGCACTCGGCCGGCGGCCATCTTGTTAGCCGGATGGTTACGGCGACGACGCCGCTGGCGACCGAAGTGGTCCGGCGCGTTCGTCATGTGGTGTCGATCTCGGGGGTGCACGATTTGCGCCCGATCATGCGCACCGGCATGAACGAGACGCTGGCGATCGATGAGGCCGAGGCGCAGGCCGAAAGTCCGGTGCTGCTGCGCCCGATGGACAAGGCCCGCCTGACCTGCTGGGCCGGCGGCGGCGAGCGCGCCGAATTCCTGCGTCAGAGCGCGTTGCTGGCCAACATCTGGATCGGCCTGGGTTCCGCGACCAGCTCGGTGGTCGAACCTGACCGGCATCATTTCAACATCATCGACGGTTTGGCCGATCCAGACCATCCGCTGACCCGGACCTTGATTTCGGAGTGAGGCAGGTTCAGCGTAACATCAGCACGTCGCAGGGGGAGCCCGCCGCCGCGGCAGGCGCGAACGGCGCGCGAACGATCAGCCCGTTGGCATCGGCCAGGATTTTCAGCATCGAGGAGTCCTGGATGCCGAACGGCGTCGCCACGAGCGTACCGGCGTCATCTATGACAACAGCCCGCACATAATCTTGCCTGAGATCATTGGCCGGCATGGCGGCACCGAGCCGTGCCCGACGTATATCCTGCTGAAAGGCGCGGCCGCCGAGCCGCGCCAGCAGCGGCTTCAGGAAGAGCTGAGTGCAGACCAGGCTTGCCACCGGATTGCCGGGCAGGCCGATGCAGCGAATGTCTCCCAGCCGCCCGAACATCAGTGGCTTGCCCGGCCGCATGGCGATCTTCCAGAAATCGAGCGTCATGCCTTGCCCGGTCAGCACCTCATGGACGAAGTCGTGGTCACCGACCGAGGCACCGCCCAGCGTGACGATGACGTTCGCGCCAGCCTTCACGGCCTTTTCAACCAGCGCAGCGATCGCCTCCCTGCGGTCCGGCGCGATGCCAAGGTCGAGCGCGCGCGCACCGACCGACTGTGCGGCAGCGGCGACACCATAGGCGTTGGAGGAGATGATCTGGTCGGGGCCAAGATCGCTGCCCGGCGGCAGTAATTCGTCGCCGGTGGCGATGATGGCCACCAGCGGCCGTTTGACCACGCGCACCTCGGGGTGATTGGCCGATGCCGCCAGCGACAAGGCCGCCGGGTCGAGCAGGCGGCCTTTGGGCAGCAGGACATCGCCCTTGGCGAAATCGAGCCCGAGGCGGCGGATGTTGCGCCCCTGCACCGTCCGTTCCGTCACTTCGACGCTGCCGCCACCGAGATCGCGGACGTTCTCCTGGATGACGATAGTGTCGGCGCCTTCGGGAAGCGGCGCGCCGGTAAAGATGCGCACGGCCTGCCGCTGCTGCACCGTTCCGGCAAAGCCGCGTCCGGCCGGCGCCATGCCGACCACCGAAAGCCTTGCCGGTACGGACGCGATATCGGCCGCCCGCACGGCATAGCCGTCCATGGCGGAGGCGTTGAACGGCGGCTGGGTGCGGAGCGCCACAACCGGCTCCGCCAGCACGCGGTCGGCGGCATCCAGCAGTGCGACGCGTTCGCCCGGCAGCGCTGCTGCGCCGTCCAGCAGGCGCTCGAGCGCCTCGGCAACTGGGACCAGCACCATTATCGGCCTGCCTCGGTGGCCCCGTCTCCGGTGATCTTGTAGTCGCCGGATTTGCCGCCGGTCTTTTCAACCAGCCTTATGCCGGAGATGACCATGGCGCGGTCGACCGCCTTGGCCATGTCGTAGATGGTCAGGCAAGCGACCGAGACGGCACTCAGAGCCTCCATCTCAACGCCGGTCTTGCCGGTGACGCGGGTCAATGCTGTCACCTTCAGGCCGGGCAGCGCGGCGTCCGCCTCGATATCGACAGATATCCTGGTCAGCAGCAGCGGATGGCAAAGCGGGATCAGTTCATGCGTCTTCTTGGCCGCCATGATGCCGGCAATGCGCGCGGTGCCCAGCACGTCGCCCTTCTTGGCGTCGCCGGCGAGGATCATGTCCAGCGTCTCGGGCCGCATCGCGACAAAGCCTTCTGCGACTGCCGTGCGCACCGTCACAGCCTTGTCGCCGACATCGACCATGTTGGCTTCGCCCTGCGCGCCAAGATGGGTGAGGGTGGCCGCCATCCTCAAACGGCCTCTGCCGGCGCCTTGCCCGTCAACAGCAGGCGCGTTGCCGCGGCCACGTCCTGCTGGCGCATCAGGCTCTCGCCGACCAGGAAAGTCGCAATTCCGCTCTGCTCCAGCCGGCGGCAATCGTCGTGCGAAAAGATACCGCTCTCGCTGACCAGATGGCGGTCGGCCGGCACCATCGCTGCCAGCCGCTCCGAGGTCTGCAGGCTGGTTTCGAAGGTCCGGAGATTGCGGTTGTTGATACCGATCAGTCGCGACGACAGCTGCAGCGCGCGTTCCATTTCAGCCTCGTCATGCACTTCGACCAGCGCGTCCATGCCGAGCCCGAACGCTGTCGCTTCGAGTTCTCTTGCCAACGCGTCGTCGACGCTGGCCATGATGATCAGGATGGCATCGGCACCCCATGCCCTGGCCTCGTAGACCTGATAGGGGTCGAACAGGAAATCCTTGCGCAGGGCAGGCAGCTCGACGGCAGCGCGCGCAGTGGTGAGGAATTCGGGCGCGCCTTGGAAGGAGGGTGCATCGGTCAGCACCGAAAGGCAGGCGGCACCGCCCTTCGCATAGGCCCTGGCCAGCGCCGGCGGATCAAAATCGGCGCGGATCAGGCCTTTGGATGGGCTAGCCTTCTTGATTTCGGCAATCAGCGCGAACCTGCCGGATTTGCGCTTTGCTTCAAGGGCGGAAAGAAAGCCGCGCGGCGCGTCGGCATCCGTCGCCCGTGCCTTGATCTCGGCCAGCGGCACGCGCGCCTTGGCCGCCGTGATCTCGTCGCGCTTGTAAGCCTCGATCTTGCGCAGGATGTCGGACATGGTTTTAACCGTTCGAAATCTCGATCAGCCTGTCGAGCACTTTCAGCGCGCGGCCGCTGTCGATGGCCTGCGCCGCCGTTACCATGCCGTCGGCGAGGGTCGTCGCTTTGCCGGCCACCACCAGCCCGGCGCCGGCATTCATCAGCACCGTATCGCGAAAGGCGCCGGCGGCGCCGCCCAGCATGTCGCGCAGTGCCTGGGCGTTGTGGGCGGCGTCGCCGCCGCGCAACTCGTCCTTGGTGTGCCGCTTCAGTCCGACGGCTTCCGGGGTCAGCGTAAAGCTGCGGATCTCGCCGCCGGCCAATTCGGCGACAAGTGTCTCGCCGGTGGTGGTGATCTCGTCATAGCCGTCGCCATGGACGATCCAGGCATGGTCGGCACCAAGTTCCTTCAACGTTTCTGCCACCGGCATGATCCATTCGGGCAGGAACACGCCGACCATCTGCCGTCTGACACTCGCCGGATTGGAAAGCGGGCCCAGCAGGTTGAAGATGGTGCGGGTTCCGAGCTCGACCCGGGTCGGGCCGACATGCTTCATCGCCGGGTGATGCGCCGGCGCGAACATGAAGCCAACGCCGGCCTCGTGGATGCAGCGGCCGATCGTCTCCGGAGGGATGTCGATCTTGACGCCCAATGCGATCAGCACATCGGCGGCGCCGGTCAGCGAGGACAGCCCGCGATTGCCGTGCTTGGCGACGGGCACGCCGCTGCCGGCGATGACGAAAGCGGATGCGGTCGAAATGTTGACGCTGTGCGAATTGTCGCCGCCGGTGCCGACAATGTCGATGGCACCCTCGGGAGCTTCGACACGCAGCATCTTGGCGCGCATGGTGGCGACGGCGCCGGCGATCTCGCTGACGGTCTCACCGCGCACGCGCAATGCCATCAGGAAGCCGCCGATCTGGCCGGGGGTAGCATCGCCGGACATGATGATGTCGAAGGCCTCGCGCGCCTCCTCGAAGGAAAGAGCGCTGCCGGCGGCGACCTTGGCGATGTGGATCTTCAGCGCGCTCATCTGGCCAGGGCTTGGGTTACGGCCGCCTGATCGATGCGGACGTCATATTGCGTCTGCAACTGCGCCACCAACTGGTCGAGCAGGTCGTCGGACATGCCGGAGGTGAAGGACTTCTGTGCGTCCTGGGGCACTGAGCTGGCATCGGCCCCGGCAGGCTCGAACACCTCGGCAACCTTGAACAGTATCTGTCCGTCGCCCGTAGGTGAGGGGATCAACCCGGCGCCGCCTTCTCCGACGCCGAACATCGCGGCGGCGCCTTCCTTGCCGAAATCGACGTCGTCCGCATCGCGCTTGACGCCGCGCTTGGTCTGCTTTTCGAGCTTGAGCTCACCGGCGATCACCTCGAGCGTGACGCCGGCCTTGAGACGCTTCTCGAGCTCCTGTGCTTTTGCTGTGAGCCGTTTGGTGGTCTCCGCCGCGGTCCAGTCGGCCACGACCTTCTGGCGGACTTCGGCCAATGTGCGGTCGCGGGCAGGCGTGATCGCGCCCACGTCGTAGAAGACGAAGCCGTTATCGGCGGTGGTGAGGCCTTCATTGTCGGTTCCGGGTTCGGATTCGAACACCGCCTTGATGAGTGCCGGCGATTCCGGCAGGTCTTTGACGATGCTTCCATCCGGCCGTTGGCCGGTGCGGTCGATGGCATCGATGGTGACGACCTTCAGCTTCAATTTGGCGGCAGCCTCGGCGAGCGAACTGCCCGAGGCGCGCGTATCCTCGTAATTGTCGTGCACGTCCAGCAAGATGCGGCTTGCCTCGCCCAGTGCCAGGTCCTTGCGGATCTGCTCGGACACTTCGGCCAGCGGCTTCACCACTTCGGGCTTGATGTCGGTGACGCGCAGCAGAACGGGACCAAAGGCGCCCTGTACGACCGGGCTGACCTCATTGACGTTCAGTTTGAAGGCAGCATCGGCGACCGCCTTGTCGGCGATCTTGTCCTTGGCCAGCGTGCCGAGCAGCGTGTCTGCCGGCGTCTTGCCTTCGGCAGCGACGATCTTGTCGAAGGTCGCGCCGGTCCTGAGCGAATCGAGCGCCGCCTTTGCGGCATCAGGTGTCTTGAACACAAGCTGCTCGATGGTGCGCATCTCCGGCGTGGTGTAGCGCGCCTTGTTCTTATTGTAGTCGTCGCTGACCTGTTGGTCGGTCACCGCGCTCAAATCCATGATGTCTTCCGGTTCGAGCCTGACATAGGAGAACTTACGGTATTCGGGAGCGGCGTAGGTTTTCTTGTTTTCCTCGAAATAGGCCGAAAGCGCGCTGTCGGACGGCGCTTCTATCGGTTCGACCAGCGATTTCGGCAAGGTCAGGTAGTCGATGGTGCGATCTTCGCCGCGATAGAGCGCGACCGCCTTGAAGAATGTATCCGGGGCCTTGAGGCCGTCCGAAACCGCCTCGACGATCTGCTGGCGGACCGCGACCTGGGCGCGGTTCTTCAAATAGTCTTCCGGCCGCATGCCGACCTGCCGAAGCAGGTACTCGAAGGTTCTCCTGTCGAAGGTTCCGGCAGGCCCTTTGAACGCCGGGTCTTCACGCGTCAGTTCGGCGAGCCGGTCCTTGGACAGGCCGAGGCCGAGCTTGCGGGCCTGCTCGTCGAGGACGGCACCCGACACGAGTTGCGCCAGCACCTGGTTGTCGATGCCGAGCGCCGTCGCTTGCTCACGGCTGATGCGCTGGCCGAATTGCTGCGACATGACGCTGAGCTGGCGATCGTAGGCGAGGCGGTATTCGTTGATCGAGACCTTGGTGCCTCCGGCCGTAATCACGGCGTCATGGCCGGCAAGACCGCCCATCAGCCGCCCCGAGATGCCCCAGATGGCGAAGCTCAACACCAACAATGACAGCAGCAGTTTCGCGACCCAGGTCCCCGCCGCGCTTCTCAACATACCAAGCATGAGTACTTCCGATTTTTGCGCATTTCGCATGCGCCGAGTCTGAAACAAGCGCAATAGCGCCCTTCCTGCCCACTGTCGATTGCTTTGTGGCCTGATTTTGATAGTGAGGGCCAGCTGGAAATTGCCCGGAGAAACAAATCCCATGACCACTGGAATCCGCCCGCTCGTCGCCGGCAACTGGAAAATGAACGGCACCAGCGCCTCGCTCAACGAGATCAGGATGATCGGCAACGGCTTCATGAGTGGGCTCGACGCCGAGACCGAAGCGGTGGTCTGCGTGCCGGCGACCTTGCTTGCGCACGCCGCCGAGATTCTGTCGCGCACGCCGGTGCGGGCCGGCGGAGAGGATTGCCACACCGAGGAAAGCGGCGCCTATACCGGCTGCATTTCGGCCGAGATGCTGAAGGATGCAGGTGCCAGCCATGTCATCGTCGGCCATTCCGAATGCCGCGCCGATCGCAAGGAGGACGATGCCTTGGTCCAGGCCAAGGCCTCCGCCGCATGGCGCGCCGGGCTGGTGGCCATCATCTGCATTGGTGAGACAAGAGCCGAACGAGAAGCAGGAGCCACGCTCGACGTGCTGTCGCGCCAGGTCGCTGGCTCGGTCCCGCCAAACGCCACGGCTTCCAACACCGTCATTGCCTATGAGCCAATATGGGCGATTGGGACCGGCTTGACCCCGACCGCCGCCGACGTCGCCGAGGCACATGCGCATATCCGCGAAGAACTGGCACGGAAGCTCGGCAATACGGCGGCCAAGATGCGCATTCTCTACGGCGGCTCGGTCAAGCCGTCCAACGCCATCGAGTTGCTCGGCGTCAGGAATGTCGATGGCGCGCTGGTCGGCGGCGCCAGCCTAAAAGCGGCGGACTTCCTCGGCATCGCGGAAGCCTATCGAAACATCGCTTGATACAAGGGCTGGTTGCTGCATTTTGAGCGGACGGCCGACGTCGAAATCGTTGCAAAGGACGCATTGCTTCCCATATTCCGGCCACGGGCTTGGAAATGCCGTCAAAGCATTGTATTGAGCCGCCTCCAAATCAGCGGCCGCACAAGGCCTTGCCAGGGTAAATTATGGAAACCGTACTGATCGTCGTCCACCTCATGGTCGTGCTCGCGCTTGTCGGCGTGGTGCTGCTGCAGCGCTCCGAAGGCGGCGGCCTCGGCATCGGCGGCGGATCGGGCTTCATGACCGCGCGTGGCGCCGCCAATGCGCTGACGCGGGCGACGGCGATCCTGGCTGCCGCTTTCTTCGTCACCTCGCTGACACTGTCGATCGTTGCGCGCTATGGCGAGAAGCCGATCGACATTCTCGATCGCGTGCCGGCGGCCTCGGACGGAGCAGGCAAGGGCGTACTCAACCAATTGCCTGGAACCACGACGCCGACGCCGCCTTCAGGCACCACGGCGCCGACCCCGCCGTCCGGCAACGGCGCGGCAACGACGCCGCCGGCAACCGCTCCGGCGACGCCGCCAGCGACAAACGGCGCCACCGCGCCGGCTACGCCGCAGGTCCCCAACCAGTAATAGGGCAACTTATGCCGCGATCTGTTGTCGTTTGAACACAGTCGCGGCAAATGCCGCACGATCATGAAGATTCGACTGCGCCTCACGCTTGAGGCACTTCCGGCTAATCGATTATACGTTGCACGCGGCATTCTCGGCGTCCTTGGGGGGCGCCGGGCGACGCCGTGGGCAACAAGCATTGAACGATCGGATCTTCCCCATGCAGCTTCGCAGCTTCATTTTTGCCGGCCTTTGTGCCGTGCTCAGCCTAGGTGCGCCCGCTTTCGCGGCCATGCCGACGGCAAACTCGGCCCACAAAGCCGCAACAACAACCGACGTCGTCAAGGTCGCTGCCAAAAGCGATGCAGCGCAATTGAAGCTTCTCAAGAAGAAGAAAGATCCGACGCCGGACGACCTTGCGCAGATCCGCAAGATCGAAGCCAAGATCGCAGCCGACAAGGACGCCGCTCGCGCCAAGGCACTCGAAGCCAGGAAGCTGGCGATGCGCGAGGCGGCGAAAGCCAAAGCCGATGCGGAACGGCAGGCGTTCCTTGCCAAGAAGAGCCAGCCGCTCGCAACGGCCAAGGTGGCTGACGCCACGCCGGCCAAGAAGAAGACCGTCAACATCATCGAACCGATTACGCCCATTGCGCCGATCCAGTCGGCCGAGCCGATCCCGGCCGAGGCCATGAACGTTGCGCTGACCGGCAACAATGGCGAGTTGCGCAGCGAACCGGTCGGGCAGAAGCCGCAGAGCGTCGGGCTGTTCGCGGGACTGTTCGGCGGCACATCCTCTTCGTCGATGTCGCTGCTTCCGGAAACACGCGCGCTCGACGCCGCGCTCGAAAGGAAGCAGGCCAAGCGGCAGTTCAAGGTCAAGCCGGAATTCGTGCCGCAGGAGGTCGAATTCACCGGCTACAACCCCGGCACCATCGTCATCGATACCAGCGCCCGTCGTCTCTACCTCGTCGAATCATCGTCAACCGCCCGCCGTTATGCCATCGCGGTCGGCCGGGAAGGCCTGCAGTTCAAGGGTACGGTTGCCGTCGGCGACAAGCAGGAATGGCCGCGCTGGATTCCGACGCTGGATATGCAAAAGCGCGAACCCAAGCACTATGGCCAGTACAAGGACGGCATGCCCGGCGGCGGCGACAATCCGCTCGGTGCGCGCGCCATCTATCTTTACGACGGCAAGAAAGATACCCACCTGCGCATTCACGGCACCATCGCGCCGCAGTCAATCGGAACCAGCGCCTCCAATGGCTGCTTCCGTATGATCAACGAGCACGTCATGGACCTTTACCGCCGGGTGAAAGTAGGCACCAAAGTCGTCATCATCTGACGCTTTGACAGATCGTGCCAAAAGGGCCGGCCTCGCCGGCCCTTTTGTTTTGATACGCCAACGACCAGAGCGCCTTCTTGGGAAAAAGCCTTCGCG
Source organism: Mesorhizobium sp. M0854 (assembly GCF_040319815.1). Taxonomy (NCBI): domain Bacteria; kingdom Pseudomonadati; phylum Pseudomonadota; class Alphaproteobacteria; order Hyphomicrobiales; family Phyllobacteriaceae; genus Mesorhizobium; species Mesorhizobium sp. M0854. The sequence goes on along the minus strand of NZ_JAMYOL010000005.1, from coordinate 286,136 downwards.
GCGGTTTTTTCTCTGGCGGAATCAATTCGGCCGCGTTAAGCGATGACTCCCATGGCGCGATATGTATTCATCACAGGCGGCGTGGTTTCCTCACTTGGAAAAGGCATTGCTGCAGCGGCCCTTGGGGCTCTCTTGCAGGCGCGGGGCTATCGCGCACGCATCAAAAAGCTCGATCCCTATCTCAATGTCGATCCCGGCACGATGTCGCCCTATCAGCACGGCGAAGTCTTCGTGACCGATGACGGGGCCGAGACCGATCTCGATCTTGGCCATTATGAGCGCTTCACCGGCCGCTCGGCCAACCAGCAGGACAACATCACCACCGGCCGCATCTATAAGAACATCATCGAGCGCGAGCGGCGCGGCGACTATCTCGGCGCTACCGTGCAGGTCATTCCGCACGTCACCGACGAGATCAAGAATTTCGTCCTCAACGGCAATGACGACTACGATTTCGTGCTGTGCGAGATCGGCGGCACCGTCGGCGACATCGAAGCGATGCCGTTCCTGGAGGCGATCCGCCAGCTCGGCAACGACCTGCCGCGCAACAACGCCGTCTACGTCCACCTGACCTTGATGCCTTACATTCCGACGGCAGGCGAACTGAAGACCAAGCCGACGCAGCATTCGGTCAAGGAGTTGCGCGGCATCGGCATCGCACCCGACATACTGCTGGTCCGCGCCGACCGGCCGATCCCCAAGGAAGAGCGCAGAAAGCTGTCGCTGTTCTGCAATGTCCGCGAAAGCGCCGTCATCCAGGCGCTCGACGTCCCGCATATCTACGACGTGCCGATGGCCTATCACAATGAAGGGCTGGATTCGGAAGTGCTGGCGGCCTTCGGCATCGATCCGGCGCCGAAGCCGCGCATGGAACGGTGGCAAGCGGTGTCCAACCGCATCCACAATCCGGAAGGCGAAGTGACCATTGCCGTCGTCGGCAAATATACCGGCCTCAAGGACGCCTACAAATCGCTGATCGAGGCGCTGTCGCATGGCGGCCTCGCCAACCGGGTCAAGGTCAAGCTCGACTGGATCGAAAGCGAGATATTCGAGAAGGAAGACCCGGCGCCGTGGCTGGAGAAGGTCCATGGCATTCTCGTCCCCGGCGGTTTTGGCGAGCGCGGCTCGGAGGGCAAGATCCTGGCGGCGAAGTTCGCGCGCGAACGCAAGGTGCCGTATTTCGGCATCTGCTTCGGCATGCAGATGGCCTGCATCGAGGCGGCGCGTTCGCTGGCCGGCGTCGAGCACGCATCATCGACCGAGTTTGGTCCAACCGAGGAGCCGGTTGTCGGCTTGATGACCGAATGGCTGAAGGGCAACATGCTGGAAAAGCGCAGGGAAACCGGCGACCTTGGTGGTACCATGCGGCTCGGTGCCTACCAGGCCGACCTCGCCAAGGGATCGAAGATCGCCGAGATCTATGGCGATACCCAGATTTCCGAACGCCATCGCCACCGCTACGAGGTCAATGTCGACTATAAGGAGCGGCTCGAGGATTGCGGCCTGGTGTTTGCCGGCATGTCGCCGGACGGCGTGCTACCGGAAACGGTCGAATATCCCGACCACCCCTGGTTCATCGGCGTGCAGTACCATCCCGAGTTGAAAAGCCGGCCGCTCGATCCGCACCCGCTGTTTGCCAGCTTCATCGAGGCGGCGGTAGAGCAGTCGCGGCTGGTCTAACTAGCCGCCCATGCAAACTTACGTCGCGCTGCTCTACAGCATTGTCCTGGGCGAGGGGCGGCGGGTCGTCATGTCCGATCTGAAGGCGATGGCCGAAGGCCTGGGTCTGAATAACCCGCGCACGCTGGTGGCGACCGGCAATCTGGTTTTCGAGGCGCAAGAAACAGAACTTGCGGCGTTGGAGCAGCGGCTGGAGGTGACGTTCGCAAAGACTTTCGGCCGCCACGTCGACATCATCGTGCGCCGCGCCGACGGCTGGCTGAGGATGGCGGCCAGCAATCCGTTCCCAGCCGAATCGGCTGAGGCCGCGGACCAGGTGGCGGTGCGCGTGATGCGGGCGCCCGTTCCCGCCGAGACCGCCGCGGCGCTTGAGGCGTATGCCGGCAAGGACGAGAAGCTGCGGATTGTCGGCGGCGACATCTGGATCGTCTTTTCCCGCGAGACGCCGAGTTCGCGGCTGCTTGCGGCGGTCAGTCACAAACGTCTCGGCATCGGCACCTCGCGCAACTGGAATACGGTGCGCCGCCTGGCCGAGATGGTCGCAGAATAAACGGGGCGGCTCGCGCCGCCCCAAATCGCTCAGGCCTTGGCTATCCTGGCTCCGGCACCGAGTGCCATGGTGCGCAGCACGTAGTAGATGACGCCGGCAATTGCCACGCCGAAGAACCAGCCATAGACGCCCCACCATGACGGCAGCAGGCTGGTGAAGTTGGGCAGGATCGAGGAGAAGACCGCGCCGATACCGGCGGCGATGAAGGCATTGACATGCCAGCCGCCCTGAAAGCGGAATTCGCCATTCTCCCTGTAGAGCGCCTCGACGTCGACCTCGCCCTTCCGGATCAGATAGTAGTCGACCATCATCACGCCGAAGATCGGCCCCATCGTTGCGCCAATGATGTTGACGAAGGAGGCGGCACTGCCTTCCCAGGGCGCGAATGGATAGAGCACCAGCGCGATCAGCGCCGCGATGTAGCCGCCCTTCTTGAAGTCGATCTGGCGTGGAAAGACATTGGAGAAGTCGAAGGCCGGTGACACGAAGTTCGCCACCACATTGATGCCGAGCGTCGCCACCGCAAAGGTCAGGGCTGCGAGCGCCGCCAGGAACCAGCTGTCGAATTTCGCCGAAATCTGGTCGGGATGCAGCAGCACCTCGCCATAGACGTCGAAGGCGGCGATCGTCGTAACGCCGGCGACCAGCGAGAACAGGATAAGATTGACCGGCAGGCCCCAGATGTTGCCCTTGCGCAGCGATGCCTTGTCGGGGGCGTAGCGCGCGAAATCGCAGAAGTTGAGATAGAGCGCGGAGAAATAGGTCACCCAGATCGCGGCCACCGCAAACAGCGAGGTCCAGGAGCCCGGCGTGCCCGGCACGCCCGCGTCCTTTGTCTTTTCCAGCAGCACATCCATCGGGATGTCGCTGGTGAAAGCGAAGGTGCCTGCCTTGATGCAAAGATAGATCGCCAGGATCAGCATCATCACCCACACCGCCGGTCCGGCCCAATCCTGGAAGCGGCGCACCGTTTCCATGCCTTTCTGGATGATCAGGAGTTGCAGCGCCCAGATGACGGCGAAGCAGATCACCTCGAGCCCGGAATGGCCGAGGAAATGTGTGCTCTGGTTGAAGTCGGCGAACCATTGCGAGCGGATCAGCAGGGCTACGATCGCCCCGGAGGCGGCCGCCGTCTGCGCGCCGTACCAGAAGCAGGCGACGATGGCGCGCACCAGCGCCGGTATGTTGGCGCCCCAGATGCCGAAGGAGGCACGCGCCAGGACCGGGTAGGGCACCCCGGTCTTCACGCCGGCATAGCCGACCATGTTCATCAACGCATAGATGATCAGCGAACCGATACCGATGGCGATGATGAAGTTGACGAAGCCGCCGCAGAACAGGAACAGGCTGGCAGCGAGATAGTAGCCCCACAGGCTGTGGACGTCCGACGTCCAGACGTTGAAGATCGAGAACGGTCCCCAGTTTCGAACCTTCGCCGGAGCGAGATCCTCATTGTACAGGTCCGGTGATGCGCCTTGTATTGTCATTGCTATGTCCTCCCCTTGCAACCGCACGCGCCTCCACGCATGGCACGCAGGTTAAGCCTGACGCAGGGGAACCGGCAAGCAGACGATTTGCCGGCTTTGGGCTTAAAGTCATTCAATGAGAAACGCGCTTATCGGCGTGGCGTCGTTGAGCTTCTAGCGCCGGCGATTCGTGGGGTGACACCAATCGCTCGACCTAAGCTCCAGAGTCCACCTTGTGCGTGATCAGGGCGGCAAGCTTTTTGGGCGCTTGTGCGCGATAACTCTCATCGAGCCATGACTTCAGTTGTCCCATCGGTGGCAGTTCGTCCGGTGCTGGTTCGAACGTCACCCATCCGCTCTTGCCAAGGCCGTACTCCGTCGGCGACGCATAGTGGAGCTTTCTCGCCTCGTCGCCGCTGTAGGGGAGTTTGAGGGAGATGCTGAACCGTTCGCCTTCAAGGCTCAAATAAGCAAAGGTCTTGCCTTTCACCGCGAGATCGTCGTGACCAGGCCACGGACTCTTTGTCTCGGCGCCTGGATAGGTGAGGCCGAAGGCGCGCAGTTCCTTGAGAACGGCATCGGTCGAAGCGCGCGATTTCCCACTCATCAACTCTCCTCCATCGCTGTCAGCGGCTTACGGTCCGGCTTCGAGAAAAGCCCGGGCAAAACCGGGCTGCACGGCTTCTATCGTTCCATCGGGCAACTTCAAAAGCCGGTCGATTGCGATGCCGTAGAGCCGCAATCGGCGCTCGAGCAGCCGCGCTGCTTCGTCGATATTACCCTGTTCGGCCTGTAGCAGGGCGCGGTGCATCACGTCCCGAAAGGTCAGCCGGAGTTGCAGGAACATCTCGGCAAAGGCTTCCGGATCAGGCACGTCGAGAATGCCTTCCTCGCTTCCCTTCCTGAGCAGATTTGTGATTATCGGCTCGGCCAGTTCCCTGGCCGCCTGGTCGACCCGATGGAAGAGGGCAAGATTCTCGGGCCGGAACACGACGAAGAACGTTTTTCGCAATTGCGGGGCAAGCTCGATGTTCAGCCGTCGCGAGCCGGCAAAGAGTGCATTGAGCCGGCCAATCCCGTCGAGTGACGGGTCATCGAGGAGGGGTTGCAACTCGGCAAGGCTGTCACGTGCGAGACGTCTGGCGAGCGCCTCCAGCAGGGCCTCCTTCGACGCGAAATAGTGATAGAACGCACCCTTCGACAAGCCGGCCTCCCGGATGATGTCGTTCACCGTCGTGTTGTCATAGCCATGCTCGAAGAAAAGCCGCTGGGCACAGTCGAGGAGCTCGGCGGATCGTATCTCCGGCGGCTTTATCACTCGGGGCAAAATCGACCTCACAAAGTACAAGGGGCGGCGCGCGAAAATGTAGAAATTCCAATGCGCAAGCTTGGTCGGCTGGCCCGACCCGTGATGCGCGAACGGGCTGGCGAGTTGCTGTCATCGCTGGGGCTCGGCGAACATCTCGACAAGCGGCCGGACCAGCTTTCGGGAGGCCAGCGTCAGCGCGTCGCGGTGGCACGCTCGCTCGCCAACGACCCGCCGCTTATCCTGGCAGACGAGCCGACGGGGAGCCTCGACAGCAAGAGCTCGGAGCAGGTGTTCACAATCCTGCAGAATCTGGTGCGCGAACGCGGCAAGACGGTCGTGGCAGTCACGCATGACCTCGACATGGCCGCACGCATGGATCGCCGCATTCACATGGTGGACGGGAAGATCAGCTGAACCGGGCCACGGCGCGATCAGGCCACCGCCGACGTCTCGAAACTGGCCTCGAGCCAGGCTATTGCGCCCGTCACGTCGTCGAGGACATAGGTTGCGGCCGTCGGTCCGTTCGGCTTCACGCGGATGGAGATGCCGCCAATTTCATTGATCGCCTCGAAACCGTGTTCGTCCGATGTATCGTCTCCGAGGAATATCGGCCGCCGGCCAACAAAGGGCGGAATGTCCATGAAACGCCGGATGGCAGCACCTTTGACGGCTTCCAAAGGCATGAGCTCGACGCCGGCGTTTCCCGGAAGCACCCGATAACCCTTCGGAAGCCGGGCCAATGCCTGTTCGACGAGCTGGATTGCGGGTGCAAGCAGTTGCGGTGCTGCTCTTGTATGAACGGCAAGGACCGGCCCCTTGCGCTCGACATAGACCTTGCCGCTGCCCAGTTCGGCCTCGATCTCGTCCGCAAGGGCGGCGATGTCGGCCGGCGCGTCGGCGGCATCGATCGGACCGCTCGGCGTCAGCCGGTGCTCCAGCCCATACAGTCCGGCAATCCGCAGCTTCAGCGGGTGGAACAGCTTGTCCACGGCGGGAATCGATCGGCCTGTGATGAAGGCGACCGCACCATCCAGCCGCCGCTCGATGCGTTCGAGCAGATTGCGCAATTCCTCGCCGACGAACACCGCGTCGGGATGGGCAGCGTGTTCCAGCAGGGTTCCGTCGATGTCGAGAAAGAGCGCCCATTGCCCTTCCGACAGGTTCAACGCCGGTGGTTGTTCAAAGCTTTTCACGACGCTGCCTTCCGAGCCCGCTCGAACATCGAGATGACGTTGTTGGTGTTCGATGGCGGGCGCTCGCCGGTTCCGGTCACCCTGTCGAGATCGCCGCGTTTGCGCAGGCGCGCGGCGTCCAGCAGCATGCTGCCGGCCCAGCGGTAGACATTGTTGTCGCGGACCATCTCGCGCATCGGCCGCAAACGTTCGCGCTGCTCTTCCGGCGTCATCGTCAGCGCCTGCAACAGCGCCTCGCTCATCATGGCCGCATCGTAGGGGTTGACGATCAGTGCTTCCAGCAATTCGCGCGAGGCACCGGCGAAGGTGCTGAGCAAAAGCACGCCCTGTTCGTCGTCGCGCGCTGCGACGAATTCCTTGGCGACAAGGTTCATGCCGTCATGCAGACTGGTGACCATACAGATGTCGGCGGCACGATAGACCTCGTAGACCTGCTCCTGCCGATGATGTTCGGCGACCATCAGGATAGGGCTGTATGTCTCGCTGCCATAGCGCCGGTTGAGCTCCTCGGCACAGCGGCGGCATTCGTCGTGGAGTTGCTGGTAGGCGGGCAATGTCCCCCGGCTCGGCGCGGCGATCTGCAGGAAAACCACCTTGCCTATCCATTCGGGATATCTCGTGAACAATTCGTCCAAGGCATGGAAGCGATCGAGAATGCCTTTCGTGTAGTCGAGGCGCTCGACGCCAACGCATAGTTTGGTATCCGCAGACAGGCCGAATCTGTCGCGCACGCTGGCGCGGCACTCCTCCACAGACGGCAGTTTTGCCAGCAATTGGGCCGGCCATTCTATGGAAATGGGATAGGCGTGGACCAATGTGGTCTGCCCACCATAGGAGATTGCCGCGTCTGCCCGTTCGATCCGGCTCTCCAGAAAGCGGTCGACACTTTCGGTGAAGTTGTTGGCATGGAATTGGGTATGAAAGCCGATGATCGAACTGCCGAGCAGTCCTTCCAGGATCCGCTCACGCCACGGACAGATGCTGAATACTTCCGAATTAGGCCACGGGATATGCCAGAAGGTGATGACTATCGCGTCCGGCAGGCGCTGGCGGATCATGCGCGGCAGCAGCGCGAAATGATAGTCCTGCACCAGCACGATCGGCCGTTCGTTGCGGGCTTCGGCAACCACCGTATCGGCGAATTTGCGGTTGACGGCCTCGTAGGCGTCCCAGTCCGAGGCGCGAAACACGGGGCGAGTGAAGGCGATATGGCAAAGCGGCCATAGGCCCTCATTAGCGAAGCCCAGATAATAGCCCTGATATTCCTCCTCCGTCAGCCAGACCCTGCGCAGCGTGTAGGACGGATTGCCCGGTGGCACCTGCACCCGGTCGTCCTTGTCAACGGTGAGGCGGTCTGCCGTGCCGCCGCCATAGGCGATCCAGGTGCCGGCACAGGCGCGGGTGATGGGCTCGAGTGCCGAAACCAGGCCGCTGGCCGGCACCAAAAGTTGGACCCCGTCGTCCTTGATGTTGTGGATGTAGGGTTCGCGGTTGGACACCACGATGACCTGTGCGTCCGGCAGGTCGTCGGCCAGGATCTTGCGCAACGTGTCCGGCGACCACGTGACCAGTGCCGCATCGGCGGACTGGCCGTTCTTTTCGAACTCGCGCAGCACCTTGCGTGCCGCTTCCGAGGCGACATCCTCGCTCGGCGTGTATGTGGCGGCCGTTGCGCGACCGCGGCGCTGGCGGGATATCGACAGGAGAATGGCAAAAGCGGAAAAGCCAAAACTTGCAATCAGCAAAACCCAGAGCAGGTTTACAGTATAATCTGACATGGAATGTGATCTCGCCTCCGGCCGGCCGATAGCCGTTTTTTTATTTGTTTTCTGGTTCGCCGCCGTATGACAACGACAGCGTCCCCACCCCGCCCATTTTTGCAACGCACAAAGAGGCTATCGGTTCCGGACGATTGCAACGCGCGCGTCATTTTCGATGCGCCGCAGCGCGGCGGCATCAAGTGCGCACGATGAGCGGCACCATCCCCTCATACCGGTCGGCAAGAAAGGCGACGACCCGGTCGCCGACACGCTGAAATGTGAGGTCGACCACTGTCGAGCCGACACCCAGATGCCGCAATGTCAGCGTGTCGATGCCGATCGGCAGCCTTGGGCGGGTGACCCGGATTTCGCTGTTCCAGCCGTCGATTTCGAGCCCAAGGCAGGCCTGCATCAGCATGAAGGCCGATCCCGCTGACCAGGCTTGCGGCAGGCACGCGACGGGATAGGCGATGGGCGCTTCGCCCGGCGACCGGGTAAAGCCGCAGAACAGTTCCGGCAGCCGCATGTTGAAATGGACAGCCGATTCGAACGTGCCGCTCATCAGCCGAACCACGCTGTCGCGCACGCCATAACGTGCCAGGCCTGCACCGCACATGGCGGTGTCGTGCGGCCAGATCGAACCATTGTGGTAGGACATCGGATTGAAGAATATCGCATCGTCGGCCAGCGTCCTCACGCCCCAACCAGAGTGGAACGACGCGGAGAGCAGCTGATCGGCGACCATCTGCGCCCGTTCCGGCTCGGGCAGCCCGACAAAGAGAAGATGGCCGGCATTCGACGTCCGTACCTTGCAGAGCTCGCCTGCACCATCGATCGCCAGTGCATAGAAATTGAGATCGTCCATCCAGAAATGGCGTTCCACCGCGGCGCGCATGGTTTCGGCGCGTTCCTCCCAATGATCGGCCTTGTCGTCCTCGCCGCGGCGGCGGGCGAGCGCCGCCAGCCCACGGAACGCGGCAAAGACGTAGCCTTGCACCTCGACCAGGGCGATCGGCCCCTTGGGCATGCGGCCATCGGCATGGAAGACGGAATCGAAACTGTCCTTCCAGCCCTGGTTGGCAAGGCCGGTCTCGGCGCCGCGCTGGTAGGTAACGAAGCCGGTCGCGCGGCTTGTCTCCTCCGTCCATTCGGCCGCTGCACAGAGCGATGGCCACAGGCTGTCGACGAACGCCATGTCGCCGGTACGATCCGCATAGGCGCAAGCGAGATGAATATAGAGCGGCGTGGTATCGACGCCGCCGTAATAGCGGCCGAACGGGAGCTCCCGCAGTGCCGCCATCTCGCCCTTGCGGGTCTCGTGCATGATCTTGCCGGGCTGCGAATCGCTGAACGGCGACGTTTCGGTCGCCTGATGCTGGGCGAGAAAGGCGAGTACGCCGCGCGCCAGCCCAGGATTCAACCACAGCATCTGCAATGCGGAAATCACCCCGTCACGGCCAAATGCCGTCGAGAACCAGGGTATGCCGGCATAGGGGTAAGGTCCGGTTGCAAGCTCGGTGGTCAGCAGCGCCACGTCCGCGCGCGCGCGTTCGATCCAGTCGTTGAAGACGCGGCCGGAGCTGTGCACCGTCGCGCCGTGGCGGCGTTTGGCGCGCATGCCGAAGCGAGCGCGGGCGGCGGCAGCCCGAAAACGGTCGCGGTCGGGTGTCTCCGCCACTTCCGGGCCGACCTCGATATAGAGGACCTCGCTGCTGCGCTTCGTCACCGCAACCAGGAAATCCGCGCGGCTGGCGGTCAAATTGTCCGGCGCCTGCGAGAACGAGATCGCCGACAGGCGCACGAGTTGGTCCAGCCCGTCATATCGAAGCACCACGGATGTCGGACTGGTCTCGGCGGCGTGGGCTATTCCGCGCTTGAGCCGGGTCGAACCGCGCACCTCGAACATGTCGCGGAAATCTGCTGCGAAATGCAAGGAAACCCGAATGGCCGACGATTCCTGGCTGTAGTTGGAAAGGGTGATGCGCTCGAACAGCCGGTCCTGCCAAAGCAGCCTGACGCGTTCTATGTGGATCGCGCCCTGCGGAATGTCGCGACCACCGACACTCTGGATCGGCAGATTGGTCAGGTTCGAGGTGAAAAGCACATTGTCCTGGCTGAGCGAGGCGCCGAGCAACGACATTTGCCGGCCACCGACCGTCAGCCGGAATTCCGAAAGCACACGCGTGTCGTCTCGGAAAAAGCCATCGCCGGCGCCGCGGATGTCGCCATAGGCGTCGGCCACCGCGAAGCAGTCGGCTTGCTTGAGGGCGAACAGCCGGTGCGGCTCCCGGGGCGCAACCTCGTCGAGGGAGGCAAGGGCTACGGCGGGATCAAGCTTACGCTCGTCGAGTTGATTCATACGTCACAAGCTCTGTCGTTTCGTTTCCAACGTCCACAATGACGCCGATCAGGACGCTCTCGCTTCACCGGGAGTACCGATCAGGCGCGCATAGGCAGCCACATAGTCGTGGGCCATTCTCGTGGCAGAAAAACGGTTTTCGAACACGGCTCTCACCTGTTGCCTGTCGAGGCGCAGCAATTCCGGTATCGAGGCGACCGCAGCATCGACCGTATCGACAAGGAAACCGGTCACGCCGTGGTCGATGATCTCCGGCAGGGCACCGCATTTCCAGGCGATTACCGGCGTGCCACAGGCCATAGCCTCTATCGCGGCAAGACCGAACGGCTCCGGCCAATCGATCGGAAACAGCAGGCCGGCCGCCTTGCCGAGGAATTCCACTTTTCTGTCCTCTTCGATCTCGCCGATATAGTCGACACGGTCGCCGTCGATCAGCGGCTCGACCGTGTCGTGGAAAAAAGGGCGGTCGTCGTCGCCGATCTTTGCCGCAAGCTTCAGTTTCAGCCCGGAGCGCAAGGCGATCTCAATGGCACGATCCGGGCGCTTGTCGCGCGACAGCCGGCCCAGAAAGGCCAGATACGGCTCGTCCACCTCCGTCTCGAAAGTCGGCTCGTACATATTGATCGGTAGCCCGTGATGGATGGTCGCCAGCCAATTTGCCCTGGGTAGCCCCGTTCTCTGGCTGCGCGAAATCGAGATCATCGGAAAGCGCGGAAAATGTTCGTAGGCCGGGGCCAGGTCGACATAGTCGAGCCTGCCATGCGGTGTCGTCACCGTCCGGTCGGGCATGTGTTCGAAGAAAGGAAAATGCAGGAAGTGGCTGAGATGGAAATGGATGATGTCGAACTGTTGCGCACGGCTCCTCACCTCGGCGAGCATCGAGAGATGCGCCGCGGTTTCGGATTTGTGCGGGCGCGGATCGAGACGGAGCGCGCGCTCGCGACACGCCACCAATTTCGCCGATGTCTTGGTATCGCCGCTGGCGAACAGGGTCACGTCATGGCCAAGCTCGACCAATCCTTCGGTCAGATAGGAGACGATGCGCTCCGTCCCTCCATAGAACCGGGGTGGCACGGATTCATGGAGCGGCGCCACATGGGCTATTCTCATGTTTTGGCATTTCCCTCAAAAAGACTGCTCGTGGCATCGAAATGCATCAGCCGCCCTAACGTTCCCGTACAATGGCAAGATGTCACCCAATTGGGGCAAGATGTCACCCAATTGGAGCTGCCGGGCGCGTCCACCGCTGCTCGTCTCGTCCAGCAAACATTTTTCAGGCCAAGCCATGTTTTGCCGGGAACCAAAGTCGGGTTCGCGAGTTTAGTGGGGTTCGATCGCACGCATCCGGTCGACGGGGAGGAAATGATGGACCGCTTGCAATTCTTTTCGCCCGTGCGGATTTTGCGCGGACAGGGACAGCCCGTGGAGGAGATCGACAGCGTTGCCGAAGCGATGGCATTCTTGCGAAAATGGCCGGCCGGGCGGCGCGGGCCGGTTTACCAGTGCGCCGTGAATTGCTGCGCTGCGGCCATGGCCGGCCGGATGTCGGCCGAGGAAGCGAGAAAGGCTTTTGCCGGCTTCGCCCGGATCACCCGCCTGCTCGAGGGCGATCGGCCGTTGCCGATGAGCGGCGAGGATCGGCATCGCGATCACGCCTTGAGGCGATAGGCCAGCTGCCGCAGATGGTCCGAGCAAGGGCATTCAGCCTGAGCGCCTGATCGGCGACCGACTCGCTTTCGCGAACAGTCGTTTGAGCTGAGCAACGGCGCCGTTTTCGCTGATGTAATCGCGATAGGCGACGTAATCGGGGTCGCGTGACAGATGGCATTCCTCGGTGATGGCGCGGAGTGCGTAGATGGCATTGAGCGCGAGCAGGATGGCGGAGTGCCGCAGCGCTTCAGCGGGTCCTGCGGCGGTGAGGAAAGGTAGGGAGACCAGCCACCACGACAGGTTTTTCGAAACATAGGCCGGATGCTTGATCCAGCGATACGGTCCGCAGGTGATGATTCCGCGATTGGTGAGATTGGAAAATCTCAGGCCAAAGCTCACGGTGGACCAGACAAAAATCAAGATGCAGAAGAGGATCGCCGATCCCCAGAAAACCTGGAGCGCCGGTGAGGGCATCACCGCCGTCCAGTTGGCGCCCGTTTCGTAGTTCAGGTAGGCACGGGTGGCGGCGTTGATGGGTTCATAACAGGCAAGACAGACCAGCCAGCCGAATACGGTGGGCTCGACGGTGCGGATATGATTGTCGAGGACGCGCAGCGTGAAGACGTAGCCGACGACCGCGACAAGAACATCCACCATGAACAGGAGATCGATTGCAAAAGCGTGCCAGCGCATGATGTCGAATCGATACGGTTGTTCCAGCCCGGCAAGGATCGAACCCAGTGTGGAGCACAGATAGACGAACATCAGCGGCAGGAAGAAGCCTTTGACAATCCAGCCCCGCACGTGCTGGCGTATCTGCTCGGTCCTTTGCGGCACGGCGCCGCTGAGGACGAATGCACCGATTTCGGCATATGAATCTTCCGGATCGGTCTGCCGGTGGTCGACATAGGCAACATAAAACGGCGCGGCGACGAGCAGCGCCGGCAAGGTGTCGTAAAGCGCTGCCCAGTAGGGGGCGTAAAACCCACGCCGGTATTCCGGCACTATCCAGTAGACTGCAGCAATGGTCGTGAGCGTGACGATGAAGCCGATGAGCTTGCGCACGACGCGCTCGACTTCAAGCGCTCGCATCGGCTTCGCCTGCAATCCCGTCGAACGCCTCCGGAACGTCTGGAAATAGGCCGTGTCGACCGCGATCATCGCTGCCGCGGTAGCTGCAATGACAGTCATGGCCTGCAAATGCACAGGCCAGCTTCTGTTGACGAGCACTCCGACGGCCAGCGCAAGACCAAACAGTCCTGCAAGGCCGGTTAGGGGCGCGGTCGCGGATTTCGGTTGGAGCGTCAAGCTGCTACTCCCGTTGTCATGAGGGTTGATCGTCGTCGGCGGCCGCCACGGGTCACGTAGTGTGCCCACCCGCCGCCGCTGGTGCCACTTGAGCAGCGGCTACACTCCACCGCTGCCGTTGGATCCGCTGCTGCTTGTCCCGTCGTTGCCGCCGCTGGATCCGCTGCTACTGCTCGATCCGCTTGAGCCGCCGCTGCTTGTTCCGTCATTGCCGCCGCTTGAACTGCTGGTGCCACTCGAACCGCTGCTACCGCTCGAACCGCTGCTGCCGCTTGAACTGCTGGTGCCACTCGAACCGCTGCTACCGCTGGAACCGCTGCTGCCGCTCGAGCCGCTGCTGCCGCTGGATCCGCTGCTGCCGCTTGAACTGCTGCTGCCGCTGGAACCGCTGCTGCCGCTCGAGCCGCTGCTGCCGCTCGAACCGCTGCTACCGCTCGAACCGCTGCTGCCGCTCGAACTGCTGGTGCCGCTCGAACCACTGCTGCTGCTTGAGCCGCCGATGGGCCTGTTGTTGAGGTTGTGTGGGGAGCGATGGTTGTTGGCGCCCTCGTTTGTATTTTCGCAGGTGCATTTGCGCTGATATTTGGTGCCGAAAGCACTGTGTTCATTGCTTGCCTTCTTGCAGACCAACCTATGGCAAATCAAATTCGCTTCGGTTGTCTCGGGGGTAAGGCCGGTGATCACTATTGCGGTTGTCGTGGCCGCCATGGCCATGATCGAGAACCGGAGTAAATTCCGAAAATTTTGCATAGATACCTCGCTTTCTGACGCCTCGCTTCTCGGGCTCGCGCCCAAGCTTCCTGATTGTCGAGCGGGTATTTGCAACAAGGCCGCATACGGATCGCTTACGCCTCAGCGGTCGGGCTCAGGGGCGGCGAAAAAGTTGAACAAAGCGCAGACAATGCTGCCGCATTGCGGTATTTCGACCGGAAAAAGGAAGATGCACTTTGGGGGAAACGGAAAATGTCGAAACGGCTTAGACTGGTGCTGGGAACGGCCGGCGCAATTGCCGTCGCCATTGTCTGGGGGATCATCGCCACGTTAATGGGTGTGCCATCGATTCTGATCACTGTAGGAGCGGTCGCGATCGGCGCGGGCATCTACAGCTATGTCGATCGAAGCCGAAGCTGATCCGGTTATCAGGCTACGGGCATAACGCAAAAATCCCACCGTCGCAGACTGTCTGCGGCAATGCTCAGTGTACGAAAATTACCAACGACAGCGGTCTGTGGAACGAGTGGCCTGCCGAAGCTATTGTGGTGTCGGTCCGAGACACCCCCGCCTCGGGTCATTGGCTCACCCAGCCGAGTGGTCCGCTGCTACCCAATGGCAGCGGACCTTCATCCGGAGGACAGACCCGGAAGACGGATTGTGCCGAATCGAGGGAGAACGATGGTCGTTGACGAGATTGCCGCGCGGCGCCTGAAAATTCTGCTCGAGCAATACATGGAGACCAGGAAGAGGCGCCACGATGCGGTTTCCACCGCAGCGGCTGAGATCGCGATCAGGGCTGTCATGCCGAATTGCCCGGCCTCCGGAAAAGTCCTGGACGACATGATTGCGGCATGTGCGTTCGAACACGGGCTGGGGGTGCTGTTCGATCGACCTGACGCATGAAGGCCTAAACGCCATGAATCCCAACTCCAAAATCGCACGGTGCTGTCGTGCACAAATCCGACGCTGTTCCTGAGGCGCTCGCCACTAAAGCGCATCGCGTCGATCGGCCTCATGCGATGCGCTGTAAGTGCCTGTTTTTGTGCATGTCGTTGCCGCAAAACCGCTGCACAGTTTTGCGCGACATGCATTAGAGAAACCGACCGACCGGAGCAGCCATGCCGAGATATTTTTTCCATTTCCGAAACAATGAGGGCCGCTTGACGGAAGATTTCGAGGGTCAGGAGTTGGACGGTTTGTCCGCGGCTCAGGATAACGCAATGGCCTCGGCCAAGGAAATCCTGGCCGAGGGCCTGCTCAGCGGCAGCCCGGTCCTGACAGGTCTTTCCTTCGAAATCTGCGACGAGAACCGGAAGCTGCTTTTCCGATTTCCATTCTCGGAAGCTGCCGAAAAGGCCGGCACTCGGCCGTGATTGGCCAAAAGCCCCGCGATGCGGGCGAGCTTTGATCGAGCCCGGCTGAAAAACCGCATGTCGCGGCAAGACGGTCGTTAGTGCAAATCAGCACCGTAGCCAAATTAGTAGCATAGCTGCCGGCACAAAGCAAGAACAAATATGGCTTGCCTTGCCTACGGGGCATTACTTATGTCCCTGCGTGTGCCGGCCCGGGCTATCGTGCGTTTCAGGAACTCGAGGGCAGGCACGGGTAGGGGGCGCCAAGCGACGTTGCCATTTCCAACCAGTATGTCGATTTGTCGGGCCGGGTATTCGTCAACTTACCGAAACGTCTTCGCAGGATGCTGTGATCAGGAGTTCCTTTCTCCCGCGGTTGCGTTTACAGGACGCTCAGGACAGTGTCGTTTGCGCGCCAGCTACTAGACCGAGTTAGGCCGGGCGCACAGTCCCCTCCGTCAAGGAAACCAGTCCGGCGCCGTTTTTGGAGAACAATGATTTGTGGTGGTCAAATAAGCAAAAGAGATTCAAGGGAACGTGGGACGACCGACTGGACGGCCTATTCTCAGCAGAGGTCGACTACGCCGGGAAATCCATTCTCGATGTTGGCTGCAACATGGGTATTGTCGCCTATGAGATATCCAAGCTAGGACCGAGTTCGATCCATGGGATCGACATTCTCAAGCCGCATATCGAGACGGCCAGGATGATCTTCCTGGGTTGTCCGGTCCAAAGCCAGTTCGATTGTCTCGATCTTGGCAGCCGGAAGCTGCAAAATGTTCTCAAACCGCAGTACGACATCGTCATGCTGCTGGCGGTCTACCATCACATGCAGTGGAGCCTCGGCGCGGATAAGGCGCGACGCGTGCTGTGCGATATCGCCGGGCGTGCTCAAACGATCGTTGCCCGCGTCCCTCCTGGCAAGGATAAGGAGATGATCGCGGTGCTTTCGGATGTGGGCTTTTCAATCAAAAGCAATCACACATCGCCTCTTGGAAGCCATCTCATGGTCCTCGCGAAACACTGACCGGGCATAGCGCGGCCGACGGCGAATGGCGCAAGAGCCGCGTGGCTGGGATCCGCTATGCTCGGACGCGAGGAACCGACAGTCATAAGCCGATGACGTGCAAGGATCCGGTTCGGCATTGACTGCGGTCGGGAACGAAGCCACAGACAGGTGATCGAAACCGTCTCGTGCTTCAAGACAACACGAAGACCGGACGGGATCGCAACGGGCGGCGACAAGATGATTGCAAAGAAACGAGTGTCAACGGTCCCGGCATATCCGCTGATCAAGCGTCTGATTGGCGAAAATCTGCCGCCGCACAAGATGCTGTATGTGACAGGTTTGCTGTGCTCGATCGCTGCTGCTGCCGCGGTCGGCGCGACGGCCTGGATCATGAAAGTCATGATCAACACCATCTATGTCGAGCGAGATGCTGCCGCTGTATCGGGTATCAGCGTCGTCATCATCGGCATTTTCCTGGTCAAGGGCATAGCTGCCTACTGCCAGACCGTCACAACGGGAAAGATTCGCCGGGCTATCGTTTCGGACCTGCAAAACCGGCAATTTTCTCGAATGGTGCGTTTCGACATCAGCCGTTTCGCGAACCAGCATCCGGCAAAATTCATCTCCAAAATCATGTTCAACGCGCGCGCCGGGGCGACCGTTATTCTCACCCTCACGAGCAGCGCCGTCTCTGATCTGCTGACCCTGATTGCCTTGGCCAGCGTCATGGTCAAGCAGGACCCGGTGATGTCGCTGATATCCGTGGCGGTTCTGCCGATGCTGTTCCTGTCAGTCGGCGCGATAACAAGGAAGCTCAAGGCGCTGGCGAGGGGCGAGACGGAATTGGCCGCGCAGGTCCAGTCGATCGGCACGGAAGCCGTCGAAGGCATCCGCACCATCAAGTCCTTCCAGCTCGAGGACAAGGCCGTCGCCAGCTTTGCAAAGGCCGTCCGCAAGATGGAAAGACGTGGCATCCAGATCAACCGGACGTCAGCATTGATGAGCCCATTGATGGAGACCGGCGGCGGCGTGATCATCGGGCTTTTCGTTATGTACGCCAGCTGGCAGACCCTCGGCAACGGCAAGACGCCCGGCGAATTCATGGCCTTCATTACCGCGTTCCTGCTTGCCTATGAGCCTGCCAAGCGGTTGGCCCGGGTCAATGTCGACATTCAGAAGCAAATGGTCGCCGTCGAGCAGATGTATGACTTGATCGACACGCCCGAGCAGCGGCGACTCGCGATTGCGGGCGAGCGTCTGACCGACGTCGATGGTGGTATCCGCTTTGAAGATGTGGCCTTTTCCTATGACGGCAACAGCCCCGCGCTCGAGGGTGTTTCCTTCGATGTGCGACCTCGTGAGAAGCTGGCGATCGTCGGCCGCTCCGGCGCCGGCAAGACCACCATCGTCAATCTGATCCTGCGTCTGATGGAGCCGGACAAGGGCAGGATCCTGATCGACGGAAAGGACATTTCGAAGATCAGCCTGGCCGACGTCCGCGATAACATCGCACTTGTGTCACAGGACGTCTTCCTGTTTGAAGGCTCGATCCGCGACAACATTCGCGACGGCCGCCCGAATGCCACGGATCAGGAAATCGAGTCCGCTGCGAATCTCGCCCGGGTCACCAGCTTTGCTTCGGCGCTCGAAAACGGGCTCGACACGCTTGTCGGGCCAAGCGGCACCAACCTGTCCGGCGGGCAGAAACAACGCGTTGCCATCGCACGCGCCCTGCTCAAGAATGCTGCGGTAATCGTCTATGATGAAGCGACATCGGCGCTTGACGGTGAAAACGAACGGGCAGTCATGGAGGCAGCCTTCGACAACACATTTCAGCGCACAGTGATCTGCATTGCGCACAGGCTGTCTACAATCAAGGCGGCCGATCGTATTCTCGTGTTTGACGCCGGACAGCTTGTCGATGCTGGAACGCATGACCAGCTTTCCAAGCACAGCGAGATATATCGTTCGATATTCCACCTGGAGACGGCCGATCCGATGGTCGAAAGCGGCAAAAAGCTGCGGCAGAGCGTATTGCGCTGAAGGCCGATGACCAGCTTTTATCACGGTTCCTATGTCCGGTATGTGATTGGTGGACTGGGCCTTCAGGTGCGCCGGTACAAAAAGGCGGTGCGCGGGTTGTTTTCCGGTCGCAAGCAGCCTCGTTCCATTCTTGAGTTGCAGGCCAAGGTTGCGGCCCTGATTGTGCGCAGGGACTGGAAAGGCCTTGAAGCCGGTACCAATGAGATGGCTGTCACGGCCGATCATAATCGCGACCCCGAGCTGATGCAGAAGGCGGGCCAGGCGTTCGAACGCCTTGGCAACTTTGCGCGGGCAGCTGAGCTTCGGCTTTCCGCTCGCCGGCTGCGGAAAGGGGAAGGCGCCAACGAGTGGACCGGCGAGAATCTCGGATCGGATACACTGCTGATCGATCTTGTGGAGGATGACCCGCGCAGCCTTGGCCGGGTTATCCGCCACGCGCGACTGGCCGGCGCTGCCGCTGCCTATGCGCAAAGCGCAACAATCCGGGTCGAGCCGCGCCTGGTATCAATTCTGCAGCGAACGTTCCCGAAGGCGACCGTGGTCCCGGCGCAGCGGGATGTGGTCGGCGACAAACACGCGACTTTCGAAGATCTCGCCTGGGTGTTCGGACGCGATGCCGAAAAACTTGCTGCCGACTTCGTGCCGCTGCGGGCAGATCCTGAACTCGTCGAGACATTCCGCAAGCGCTATCGCTCGATGACGGATCTGCCGCTGGTCGGTCTCTCCTGGGGCAGCAAGTCCCATGCCAAGGACGTGCCTGATTTTTCTGAATGGGCACGGTTCATCGCCCAGACACAAGCGACATTCGTTTCGCTCCAGTACGGACAGATCAAGCCGGCGTTGCGGCGCCTTCGCAACGGCAACGACGCGCGTCTGATCTTTGACAATAGCGTCGACCAGATGGTCGACATGGACCGTTTCGCCGCACAGGTCGCTGCACTCGATGCTGTCGTGACGATCAGCAATACGGCGGCCCATCTTGCGGGAGCCCTTGGCGTGCCGACTGTTTTCCTCATCGACGACAATTTTCAGACGGCATGGCCAGTGACCGGCGACCGGACACCCTGGTATCCGAAGGGCATTGTCATTCGCAAGGAGGGGCGCCCTTGGTCGCTGGTGCTCGACGAGGCTGGCCGGCGGCTCTCGTCGATCCTGACGACGCTTTCCGACGCTCCCCGGGGACGATAGAACATCGCCGTGCAGAACAGACGAACCATCCTTCAGAAGGCAAAAACCGCCGATCTGCGCCCGCAGGGCGCCGTCGGCAAGCGGCTGCAGAAGGTCCTCGAGCGGGCAAAGGAACTTCTTAGACGTCCCTCGCGCCACGCCGACGAAAGCGCCGAACGGCATATGAGGCTGATGGAGGAAAGCGTGCAGCGTGGTGATTGGCAAACTGCTCGCGACCATGCACTGGCGCTTGGCGCGCTTGGTGAGCAGCTTGGCGATCTCGGCCTGATCAAGAAAGCGGGGCGCGGACTGAGGCGTCTCGACGGAGGAAATCGCATCTGGCAGTTGATGGCGGCGAGCAAGCAGCGCGGCAGACCCGATTGGGATGGCAGTGATCTTGCGGGTCGCACGCTTCTCGTCGATCGTCGCGAAGGCGACCTGGCGATCTTTTTCCAGTTCGCGTCGCTGCTTGGTCCAGTTGTCGCGGCTGCCGGTCGATGCATCGTCTTCGTCGAGCCGCGACTGGCACCGCTTTATCGCAGAACATATCCTGCGCTTGATGTCAGGATTGAAGGGGAAGAGGACATGGCGGCAGTGGACGCCGATGTCGTTGCCGGTTTCGAGACACTCGCAAAGCATTTCTGGCCGGACGACCCGGCGGCACGCGCGCCCTTCGTTCCGCTGGAGCCGGACCGCCGACTGGTTGCCGAGCTGCGCGGCACCTATCTCGATGGCGGCCCAGGTCCCCTGATCGGATTTGCCTGGGGAAGCCTCAACAAGAGCAAGGATCTGCCGGCCCTGGACGATTGGCGGACGCTGTTCAGCAGCCTGCCGGGGCGCCTCGTCAGCTTGCAATATGGCGATGTCGGGCCGGCCCTCTCCGAGTTCGAGCGCCACGCGCCGGGGCGCATCATCCATGACGCTACCGTCGACCAGTTGACGGACATGGACCGCTTTGCCGCCCAAATTGCGGCGCTCGACGCGGTGGTGACGATCAGCAATACCGGCGCCAACCTGGCCGGAGCGCTCGGCGTGCCGACGATTGTCATGCTCGACGACGGGTTTCGACTGTCCTGGCCTGCCTTCGGTGAGACCGTCGCCGCATATCCGAGCGTTCGACTGGTCCGAAAAGGCGGCCGAGCCTGGGCGTCGGCAGTGCAGGAAGCAGGCGGACGGGTCATGCAAATCATCAGCGGAGTTGGCGATGGAAGGTAGCCTACTTCTCGGCCGGTTGCGCCGCGCTGTCGCGCTTGCAGGCTACAAATACAAGGTCTGGTTCCGACGTCACCGCCGGCAGCTCTTCCTTCGCTGGCGCGACGGCGACATTGCCGATCAGATGGCGGATTATCGGCGAAGCGTCGAGTCCCGCGATTGGCCGGCGGCACTGCCGAAAGCCCTGGCTCTTGGATCCATTGCGAAGTCGAGGGGCGAGGTCCACCTGATCGACGAGCTCAGCAAGGCGCTGATGCGGATGGGCGCCTATGGCGCAGCCGCCGAACTCAGGATCGCCCGACGCCACATCGTCAACGGCCGCGTCGATGGCGAGTGGCTGGGCCAGGATATTTCTGGCCAGACACTGCTGATCGATCTGATGGAAACCGAAAAGCAGGGTCTGGCCACCGCGATCCATCATGCGAGTTCCGTCGGCTGTGCCCTGGCGCGCGCCGCCCGTTCGATCGTCCTGGTCGAGCGCCGCCTGGTACCGCTCTTTCAGCGCACTTTTCCGACCGCCGATGTGCGGCCGGTCGGCGCTGACGGCAAGGCTGCCTATGGCGAGGCGCAGGCCTTCGCCGGCGTCCAGCATCTGACTGCCGTTTTCGAGACCGACGAGGCGACGATCCGCGAGCATTTCGTGCCCCTTAAGCCGGATCCGGCCCGGGTCGCTGAACTTCGCGCCCGCTACCGGCATGAAGGACGGCCGTTGGTCGGTATCGCATGGGGCAGCTCGAATCCTGGCAAAGACCTGCCGCCGCTTGCCGCCTGGCGAAACCTGATAGGCCGACCGGACCTCCGGTTCGTCTCGCTGCAGTACGGCCAGATCGAGACCGATCTGAAGTTCCTGACCGACGGTGAGCCGGAGCGCATTCTTCATGACAGATCGGTCGATCAGCTCGTCGACATGGACCTTTTCGCCGCGCAGGTTGCCGCGATGGACGCCGTGGTGACCATCAGCAATACCGGAGCGCATCTGGCGGGCGCGCTCGGCATCCCCTCGATTTTCATTCTGGGCGACGGCTTCAAGCGCTCCTGGCCGGTCGAGGGCGACCGCACGCCCTACTATCCATCGGCCGTGCTGGTCTCGAAACGGGAACGCCCCTGGTCCGTGGTGATGGGCGAGGCCGAGGCCATCCTGGCGCCATGGCTCACAAAAGTGAGTGGCTAATGCATGTCGTCCGAAAGGGCGTCACTGAAGACGCTTCGACGCGATCCGCATTAAGGGTTCGGCCGACGGATCGTGGAATGGAGCGCCCGCGTCGAACAGTCGTCGCAACAGGCCAAAAAACATAAGGCATTCCGAACCGGGATATAGTAAAGGCCAATTCGCCCCGCAGAGGATCGCAATTCTTGCTGGCATTTCTGCCTTGTGTTCGAATTAGCCGTAGGCTTAGGCGCCCAGTAATGGGGTTGGTCTGGCCGGCAGCGGTTCGGGCGCCAGCTCTGATAATCTAATGGAGGTCTCTCCCATGTCCTTTCTAAAATTTTTCCAGGCCAAAGCGCCGCCTCTTCCTCTTATCGTATCCTTTCCAAAATCGGGGCGCACGTGGCTACGTGTCATGCTGGACGATCTCGGAGTTGAAGTTCAATACATTCACGACGGAACCGACCACAAGTTACTTCGACCGAAATCGAGCCTCAAGGAGAATAAATCTCGATACAAGAAGAGAAGAACAATAATGCTTGTTCGCGATCCAAGAGATACGGTGGTCTCAGGGTACTTTCAGGTTCAGAAGCGCCACATGCTTCCAGCGGGATCGTTCAGTGATTTTATCAGAAGCGACAATCATGGGATTGAAAAGATCATCAGATTCAATCTGCATTGGTTCGCGGCCATGCCCCGGATGCGCGAAATCCGGTATCTTCAATATGAAGATATGCATCGGGATACCGCTGGTGTCCTTCGCGCGATCCTTGGATTCCTGAACCAGCAGGCTGACGATCGGACGCTTGTCGAGGTGGCGAACAACCGAACGTTCGACAAGATGAAAGTGAGTGAATCGACCGGTGATCTGTCCGATCGATACGGCAAGATATTACAGCCGCGCGATGCGAATGATCCCGAAAGCTTCAAGGTGCGCAGGGGCAAGATAGGCGGTTACGGCGAATATCTTTCCGAGGACGATGTGGCCTATTGTGACGAGCAGTTGGCTAAGTTCGAATATTGGGAGAAGCTGGACAAGGTTTTTAGCACGAACGGCTTGTGCTACGCTCGCGTCGATAACCGCGCCCGGGTCGCCTTGGGTTAGGGAGCATTGCCGACATGGTGATGCGGACCGGATTCATTTGCGGCTGCGGCCATAGCGGGACGACGTTGATTGCGACGATCCTTGCGTCGCATCCCGACGTCTACCTGCCGCTCCAGGAAACCAACATTTTCTTCAAGTGGACGCCACTGGCCATGTTCCGCTTCTGGAAACTGAAGCGGGCGGCGCTCGATGCTGGAAAGAACGTGCTGCTTGAAAAGACACCGCGGCATATCCGCCGTGTCGCCCGCATTCGCCGGCTCGTGCCCGGCGCGCGTTTCGTCATGCCGGTGCGAGATGGACGCGACGTCGTAGCGTCCCTGATCAAACGACTTGGCGACCCAACGGAGGCTCTCGACCGCTGGATCAGCGACAATGCGCTGGTTCTTGCGGAACGGGGAAAGCCGGATGTGCTGATCTATCGCTATGAGGACCTGGTCGAGAATCCGGCCAAAGTCGTCGAGCAGATATGCGGCTTTCTCGATGTAACCTTCAGCCCGGATCTCCTCGACTATCACAAGAACCCGCAGCAGTGGTTCAAGCCGACCGACGCCAGCGGCGAGACGCCACATGCGGTGCTCCGGAACCAACAGGTCAATCAGCCGATCTATGACGGGAGCGGAAGATGGCGCTCCGAACTTGGAAACGCCGAGCTACAGGACCTGGTACAAGGACGAGGTGCCCAGCTTATGAAAGCATTCGGTTATGCATGATGTCGGTTCGGCATCTGCTTGAAATGCCGTCTACCAATCAATTTTGTCGATCAAACCCGTTTTGAACAGGCTGTGAGCGCCTTCGTACAGCATTGACTGTTCGCTCATCGCGCTGAGAGCGGCTTTACCGCTCGATACCTCATGATACTGGCGATATTTGGAAGCGCCGTTCCAATACTGACCTTCCGCCACCGCGACCTGCGCCTTGTCGTTGAAATCGGCGAAGAACTTGAAATGAAGCAGGCCAGCCAATCCCTTTATATAGTTTCGCCAGTAGGGCAGCGGTGAGTGAATCGACGTAAAAATCGTCTGGCGATCAACATATATCAGAGGAAACTTGGTCAACTTGTGCTGCCTGGCGAAAAGCCGGGTTCTCGGGCCGCCTGTGATCTTGAGATGCCGGGGGCTCCTCGTCACCTCATAGCCGCTGCCGTCGAAATGGTCTGCAAGTTGCCATGGCGGCACGATGGGATCGAAGGGTACGTCCCAGATGTTTCCGCTCGGATACATGTCGATCATCGGCGCCAGCAGGCGTGTCATTCCGCGCCGCTTCAGCCAGTCGGCCATCGCACCGAGCGGATGCTGATCCATGCCGTCATAGACAAGATATTCGTCCGCATCCACGGTCAGATACCAGCGAGGCTGACCATAGATCTGCACAATCCGCTGCCGCCAAAGGTTTCCCAGGTCCGACTGCGAATAGGTGACCGGCGAGCTGAATAGATCGACATCTGGCTGCTCGGCCAGAAGCTCAGCTGTGCCGTCGGTCGAGCGATCATCGAGGACGGCGAATCTGGTGACGCCGAGTTCGCGATAGTGCTTCAGGAACGGGGGTAGCCTGTCCGCCTCGTTGCGGATGACGAGGATCAAAGGCAGGTCATTCGCGTTAAGGGGCGTTATCGGCCGCAGCGATGACACTTCTGCCCGTCTTCCGAAGGTGTGTCTCAGCCGATATATGGCGGTGTCGGTAATCGTCCGGCGGACAATGGCGGGCCAGGTTGCTTTGCTCAAGCCATCGATTCCCCTCATGGCGGTCACCGGCTGGAGCTGGCGCTGATCCGCTGTTTGCAGTTAATTTCTACATGCAGCACCGTTAGGCAAATCGCAAGCAGTTGCGGACAATGGACACAGGCCTGTTCTGAGTTCCGGCGGGGGAGCTTTCCAAGTGTTGCCGATGCGAGCTGGCCTCTATAGACATCGTCAGATGGCAACAAGGCCGGAGCCCAGACCCCATGCACGCCGGCATCCGTGGCACCGAAATTCAATTCGACAGGCCGATCCTGTTCGTGCGCCAGCGTTATGCGCCCTTCGGTGGCGGCGAGATCATGTTGGAAAACATCATGGCCGCATTCGCCGCGCGTCAGCGGCGGGTGGCCGTGCTGTCCGGCGACTGGCCGCGTTATGAAGGCATCGAGTTCATCCATTGTGCCGGACGCCGGTTTCCGCGTTCGCTGCGGGCGACGTCCTTTGCTCAAGCCGCCTGCCGCAAGATCGCCGAAATGCCGCCGGCGCTGGTGCAGAGCAACGATCGCCTCCCGTGCTGCGATGTCTTCCGGGCCGGGGAGGGCGTTCATGCCGCCTATCTTGCCGAGCGGCGGCGTTTCGAGACGCGGCTTGGCAGGGCGGCAATGGCGCTGAGCCCCTTTCACCGCCAGACGCTGCGCCTCGAGCGCGCAACCTATGCCAGCCCACGGCTCAAAGCTGTCATAGCGATTTCGAAGATGGTCGCCGAGGACATTGTCCGTCACTACGATTATCCGGCGGAAAATGTGCACCATATTCCCAACGGGGTGGATCTCGACCGTTTCAACCTGCAGCTGCGCCAACAGCATCGGGCGACAATCCGCGCGCGGCTCGACGTCGACGAAAACAGGCCGGTCGTCCTGTTTGTCGGCTCGGGCTTTGCGCGAAAAGGACTGCTTGCACTGATGAAGGCGGCCGCCAGGCGCGATGGCGAGCCTGAATTGTGGGTCATCGGCCATGATTCGCGCGCCAACGCTTTCAGGCAGGCCGGTGACAGGCTCGGTCTCGGCGCACGGCTCAAGATGCTAGGGCCGCAGAAAGACATGCTGCCGTGGTACGGCGCGGCCGATATTGCCGTGCTGCCTTCCATCTATGATCCTTTCGGCACAGTGGTCATCGAAGCGATGGCCAGCGGCTTGCCCGCCGTGGTAAGCACCGGCTGTGGAGCGCGCGAGCTTGTCGAGCGGTTCGAGCCGACGCTCGTTTGCGATGCGGCCAGCGAAAGCGACCTCGCTGCAGCGCTCGCGCACGCGCTGCGGTTGTCGTCACGACCTGACACCGCGGCCCGGGTGAGAGCGGCGGCCGAACACTATGATTTCAATGTCATGATCAAGCGAATGATGGCGCTTTATGAAAGCCTTGATCTGAAATGATTTTCGACTTTGTTGAATTAGGTTAGTACCCTCAGTGTGCTAACGGGCCGGGAGCCGATGCTGCAGATGCATTCGAATGACAGTGGCAGCTTTGATGCCGGAGCATTCTGACCGTGCCGGCGCTCTCGGTCATTATCATCACCCGCAACGAGGAGGCATCCATCGCGCAATGCCTTCGGTCGGTCCATTTTGCCGATGAGATCGTCGTTCTCGACAACAACAGCAGCGACAGGACCAGGGAGATTGCCGGTGCTCTGGGGGCCAAGGTCCTGATGACCGTTGATTGGCCCGGTTTCGGCGCGCAAAAAAACCGTGCGCTGGCCGCGGCAACGGGGGATTGGATCCTCTCGCTGGATGCCGATGAGTGGGTGGAGGCGCCGCTCGGCGCGGAAATAAGGGCCGCAATCGCCGACCCAAAAGCCAATGACGGCTTCGAAATACCAAGAAGATCGCGCTTTTGCGGGCACATTGTCCGCCATAGCGGCTGGTCGCCCGATCTGGTGCTCAGGCTCTTCCGTCGCCGCTCCGGGCGGTTCAGCGACGACACCGTGCACGAGAAGGTATTGGTGAACGGGAAGGTCAGCCGATTGTCCCAGCCGATCGAGCACGATTCCATTACCGACTTGGCAGATGCCCACGACAAGATCGGCCGGTACGCAGAAGCGTCCGCCGTGCAACTGCTTGCCGAGGGCAAAAAAAGCTCGATAGGCAAGGCGGTTTTGCGCTCGGTCTGGGCCTATGTGCGCAGCTATATTTTCCGGCTGGGATTTCTGGACGGTTCCATTGGTGCGATGGTGGCCGCGTATTCGGCCAGCTACACCTATCAGAAATGGGCCCGTGTCGCATTGGGAATGCGAGGCCCGGTCCACCCAAAAACGCAAGGCTGAGGCCAGGACAAATCTGTGAGAAACCGGCTTGGTTGACCGCAATTGTTGCCGAGCCATCGCCAACTAGTTAGTGTACGACCGTAAAAATCGAAAGCCAGGGTAGTGAATATGACTGATGCGTTTAGGGTATTTATCGGATGGGACAGCCGTGAGCCGATCGCGTACGACGTCGCGCGACACTCGCTGCTCAAACATGCGTCGGCGCCTGTCTCCGTCATTCCGATCAAACAGGACGAGATGCGTGCCCGCGGGCTATATTGGCGGGAAAAAGATCCGCTCGCCTCAACGGAGTTCACCTACACGCGCTTCCTCACGCCCTTTCTCGCCGACTACACGGGTTGGGCCCTGTTTTGCGATTGCGATTTCCTGTGGCTTGGTGACGTCGCAGGCCTGCTGAAATATACGGACTCGGACAAGGCGGTTTATTGCGTCCAGCATGACTATACGCCGAAGGCCACAACCAAGATGGATGGTGTGGTCCAGACGTCCTATCCTCGGAAAAACTGGTCGTCGCTGATGCTGTTCAATTGCGCGCATCCTTCGGTCAGATCGCTCACGCCAGAGGTCGTGAATCAGGAAAGTGGCGCCTATCTTCACCGAATGCAGTGGGTTGCCGACAAAGATTTGGGCTCATTGCCGGTAGAGTGGAATTGGCTCGAAGGTTGGAATGAAAAGCCTGCGGTCGGCACACCTAAGGCGGTCCACTATACCAGCGGCGGCCCGTGGTTTGCCGAATGGCAGAATGTCGACTACGCCGATTTGTGGATAGCAGAACGCGACGAGTTCCTGGCTTCCGATCAAGCGGAATCTTCTCAGAGCGCCGTTCGATAAGAACATCGTGTTTGGCAGGTGACCTGGGCGCTTCCGAAAGTGGCATTGATTTTCATGTCGCCAAGGGCGCAGCAACCAGCCGTCAGGCGCTGGGCGTCGACAACGTGTTGCCGCCGGGGGGCGGGACCGGGCAGATTGCACCTGGCGGCTCCGGCCGGGTAACCATGCCGCGCTGAGATAAGGTTCAGCTCGCGCCAATATGATCGGTTTGGAGTCCGTCAGCTCTTTCATCGGCCTAGCCGGCACGCGAAAGTCGACCATGCCGTCACTGCGAAGACGCCTCGATCGTTTCCTGGAGAACCGCGGGCCTAAAATACCGCGGCTGCAGCTGAACCATGTCGAGCGCCTGGCGCTGGTCCGTCGCCATGGTGATTTTTCCCTTGCCTATTCGACCGCCGTGCAGAGGGGGCTTCACTACTTCGGCGATGCCCAGGGCTACATCGCTTACGGCAGCAAAACGCGACATCATTTCGCGCTCGGTGATCCAGTGGCTGCCCCGGCCGATCGGCGCGACTATATCAGACGTTTCATCGAGGTTGCCGGCAGCCCGTGGTTTGTGCAGATCGGCGACCAGACGGCGCGCGTGCTTGCCGGGCTTGGCTATCAGGTCAACCGCCTCGGCGTCGATACCAGGCTTGTCCTGCCCGGACACGACTTTTCCGGAAAGCGCAATGAGACAGTGCGCTATTCCGAACGCTGGCTCTTGAAGAAGGGTTTTTCCTTCGCAGAGGACAACGGGACTGTCTTCCTCGACGAGATTGCCAGGCTCTCCCAGAATTGGCGGGCCGACCGCATTGTCAAGCGCTGGGAGATGAGATTTCTCAACAGGCCCTTTGCCGATCACCTTGGCGTCGATATGCGCCGTTTCGTCCTGCACGGTCCGGATGGGGAACTCGTGGCCTTGCTGGATTTCGATCCGCTGTTCAGCGACGGCAAGGTCATCGGCTACACCACCTCGTTCAAGCGCAAGCACATCGATGCCTCGGCGCATGCCGAGATCGGCCTGACCAAATTCGCGGTCGACCGCTTTCGCGATGAAGGTGTTTCCGTCGTCACCCTAGGCCTGTCGCCGCTTGTCGAAATCGGACCTAGCGGGTTTGCCGAAAGCGATTTCTGGCGGCACGCCTTCCAGCGTGCCTATGACTCCCCCTGGGTCAATCGCACCCGCTTCAATCTGCAGGGGCAGGCGGCCTTCAAGCGCCGGTTCCATGGTGTCGAAGAGCCGACCTATCTTGCCTTTCGCAAGGGGACCTTTTTCGAAGCGCTTTCTCTGCTCCGGCTGATCAGGGCCGTCTAGTGCCTGGTGGCTGAGCGCTCGTCGTCTCCTGGTATGGTCGACCTCACACCGGTCAGGCTTGGTTGTTTAGTTTAGGCGGGAAAGGAATGCCGCGGCGGGAAGCAAAAGACCGGCTGCGAACCGTCGGCCCATTCTGCGGCGTCCCCCAGTCCCGCCGGGCACGTTTGGCAGCCTGAGAACGGCTTCGCGTCAGCGCCAATGGGTCGGATTCACGGTTGCTGCAGCGTACCGCCGGGAATAACGAGGGTACCCTGGCCTGGCCTTGAGTATCTGAAGCCTATGAAGAACAAAGCAACGATGATCAAACAAATGACGATGACCGCGACGACGCTGCCAGGATGGTGTCCGGTATCTGGCGGTTGGACCATTGCCTTCCCGTATGGCTATCGCCGCTGACCTTCTTCATCTTCCAACCGAGCATGACGACTGTCAATGGATACAGGAGTTGCGCCCGCCATCCAATCAGCTGCGAAGCGTTGAAGGGCGGCGATCCACCGCGGCTTGGTCAGGCCGGAAACAGGAATGCAGCAGCGGGATCGAAAAAGACCTGCCGGCTGCAGGGCCACACATCCTGCGATTGCATGGCGGCGGAGGTCGGCCTGATGTCAACCTCCTGTCCAGCGGCGATGCGCGCGACGATCCGCCGGCGCTCGCCGTAAAATGCGATGTCGACGATCTCGACATTCAGTTCCGCGCTCGCCGGGCTCCGCTCCATGCTAAAGGCTTCGGGCCGGATCATCAGCCTGGTCTTCTGGCCTTTGCCGAACGTGCCGTTGGCCCTGACTCCGGATATGACCGAACCGTCTGTCATGCGGATCGTTGTCGTGCCGTTGGTGGTGCCGAGATGTTCGGCGGCGAGGAAATTCGAATTGCCGATGAAGCCGGCGACGAAATCGGTCGCCGGCCTGAGATAGAGATCCTCGCCGGTGCCGGTCTGCTCGATGCGGCCATCCTTGAACAGGGCGATTCGGTCCGACAGATGCAGCGCCTCTTCCTGATCGTGGGTAACGTAGAGAATGGTGACGCCGGTCTGGCGATGGATGCGGCGGATTTCGCCCTGGATTTCCTCGCGCAGCTTCTTGTCGAGCGCCGACAATGGCTCGTCCATCAAAAGGATCGGAGGATCGTAGGCCAGCGCCCGGGCCAGCGCGACGCGCTGTTGCTGGCCGCCCGACAGCGCACCGGGTAAGCGTCCGGCAAAGCTTTCGAGCCGCACCAGGGCCAGCATGTCGGCGACCTTTTTCTTCACCTCGGCGTCCGGCCGGCGGCGAACCCGCAGCGGAAAAGCGACGTTTTCGGCCACCGTCAGATGCGGAAACAGCGTGTAGCGCTGGAAGACCATGCCGATGTTGCGCTTGTGCGGGGGCACCGCAAGCAGCGACTTTCCTTCCAGCAAGACATCGCCGGAAGTCGGGTCCTGAAAGCCGGCGATCGCGTAGAGCGTCGTCGATTTTCCCGAACCGGAGGGCCCGAGGAAGGTCAGGAACTCGCCCCTGGGAATGTCCAGCGTGACGTCGTGCACGGCGACGATCGCCCCGAACGCCTTGCGCAGATTGCGGATGGAGAGGAAAGGGTGGGTCATGTCCGGAACTTTCGCTGCAGCAGCGCCGTCATCACCATCAGGGCAAGCGTCAGCCCGACCAGCAGGCTGGAGGCAGCGGCGATCACCGGACTGAGGTCCGACCGCAGACTGCCCCAGATCTTGACGGGCAAGGTTTGCAAGCTCGGGCTGGCCATGAAGATCGCCACCACGACTTCGTCCCACGACGCGAGGAAGGAAAAGATCGCGGCGGAGAAGATGCCGATCCGGATTGACGGCAAGGTGATCCTGAGCCTGGCCTCGAGCGGGCTTGCCCCGCAGACGATTGCCGCGTCCTCGATCGACTTGTCGAACCCTTCGAGCGCGGTGGCGATCGGAATGATGGCGAAGGGCAGCGCCAGCACGGTGTGGGCGATGACGAAGCCGATGGTGGTGCCGCCGAGGCCAAGGCGAAGGAAGAACGCGTAGATGGCGATGGCGAAGACAACGACGGGCAGCACCATCGGCGTCAGCAGCAGGCCACGCACGATCTCACGTCCGGCAAACCGTCCGCGAACCAGGGCAAAGGAGGCGAGCAGGCCGATCGCCACTGCCAGGATCGCCGTCATGGTGGCGATCCGGGCGCTGGTCAGTGCGGCGCCGAGCCAGGCCGGATCGGCAAAAAGCTCCTGGTACCATTTGAGCGTCCAGCCGGGCGGCGGAAAGGCCAGCCAGCGCGACGAGCCGAAAGAGAGCAGGACAATGAAGACCACCGGCAACAGAAGAAAGCCGGCGACCAGCGCGGTGAAGCCGAGCAGGGCAACCCGCAGTCCACCCATGCGGTCATAGTCGAGCAGCATCTCAGATGCCTCCGCTCATGCGCCTGGCACCGGCAAGGCGCAGTTGCAGCGCGTAGAGAGCCATGGTGACGACAAGCAGGATGAAGGCAGCGGCGCTGCCGAGCCCCCAGTTGAGCAGCGACTGGACCATCTGCGCGATCATTTCGGCAAGCATCATGTTCGACGTGCCGCCGAGCAGTGCCGGCGTTACGAAGTAGCCGAGCGACATGACGAAGACCATCAGGCCACCGGCGGCGACGCCGGGCAACGACAGCGGCACGAGGATGCGGCGGAACGCCTGGAAAGGGCTTGCGCCGCACAGCGACGCCGCACGCAGCGTCATCGGATCGATCGCCCGTAACGTGCCGACCAGCGGCAGGATCATGAAGGGCAGCATGATATAGACCATGCCGATGGTGACGCCGGTGAGATTGTTGATGAGCGGCAGCGGCTGGTCGATGACGCCGATGGTCATCAGCGTCCGGTTGATGACCCCGGTACGCTGCAGGAGCACCATCCAGGCATAGGTGCGGGTGAGCAGGTTCGTCCACATCGACAGAATGATGATGCCGAAGATGATCGAGGCCGGTCCCGAAGGCATGATCGCCAGCATCCAGGCGACCGGAAAGGCGACAAGGACCGTGACGATGGTGACCAACGCCGCGACCAGGAATGTGTTGAAGAACACCCGCGCATAGGTGCCGTCACCGAGCAGGGCAGCATAGTTCTGCAAGCCTGGCTCGGGCTCCGTGACACTGCGCAAAAGCAGCGCCAGCACGGGGACGACGAAGAACAGCATAATCAGAATCAGGGCCGGCAGCAGGCCATTGAGACCTGCCGGCACCCGCACCGTTCCAAAGTTCCGGCGTGTTTCGACCGACATGACAGCGACCCGGCTACGGGACGAGACGGCGCGAACCGTCTCGTCCATTGCGGTTCAGGGGCGGGCTTATTTCGCCTGCCAGGCATACCAGCGCGCGGCGATGGTGTCGCGATTGGCGGCCCAGTAGTTCATGTCGAGATTGATCTGTCCGTCGACATGAGCGTCCGGCAGCGATTTCACGGCATCGGCCGGCATCTCTGCCTTGGCCTTGGTGTTGATCGGCGCATAGCCGCTGGCTTCGGCAAATTTGGCCTGGCCGGCGGGGCTGCTCGCCGCGGCGAGGAATTTCATCGCCGTATCCTTGTTCTTGGCACCCTTCGGTACCACCAGAACGTCGGCTGCGGTCAGGTTCTGGTTCCAGGAGACGCCGACATCGGCGCCTTCCTTGTCCAGTGCGAAGACGCGGCCGTTCCACAGCTGGCCGAACGTTGCTTCGCCGGATGCGATCAATTGCTGCGACTCCGCCCCGCCGCCCCACCAGACGATGTCCGACTTGATGGTGTCGAGTTTCTTGAAGGCGCGATCGAGATCCAGCGGATAGAGCTTGTCCGCCGGAACACCATCGGCCAGCAGCGCGATCTCGATGACACCGGGCGCCGACCATTTGTAGAAGGTCCGCTTGCCCGGGAACTTCGTCAGGTCGAACATGTCGGCCCAGCCGGCCGGTTCACCCGAAACGGCGCCCTTGTTCCAGGCGAGCACGAAGGAATAGTAGAAACTGCCGACGGCATGATCGGTGGTGAAGCGCGGATCGAGGTCGGCCTTCGGCACGGCCTTGAAGTCGATCGGCTCGAGCAGACCGTCCTTGGCCGCCTTGATGGCGAAATCCATCTCGACGTCGACGACGTCCCAGTTGACACTGCCGCTGTCGACCATCGCCTTCAGCTTGCCGTAGTCGGTCGGGCCGTCCTGCATGACCTTGATGCCGGATGCAGCGGTGAACGGCTCGGCCCAGGATTTGGTCTGCGCTTCCTGGGTCGTCCCGCCCCAGCTGGTGAAGACCATGTCCTCGGCCTTTGCGGCTGTCGTTGCCAGAACTGTCGTTGCAATAAATCCGGCAAGGAAGCCGGTGATGATCAGTTTCATGTCGTTCTCCTCTGTTGTTTTCGTTGGTGTCTGTTCGCGATCGGTCGTTTTCGCCTTGATCGCGCATCTCCGGCCAGCGGCGGCTACCGCATGACAAAAGGATCGGGAATCGGGTCGTCGGAGGTGCGTATCCACACCGATTTCGAACGCGTGTAGTCGCGGATCGCATCGAGGCCGCCCTCGCGGCCGAGCCCGGATTGGCCGTAGCCGCCAAACGGAACCAGCGGCGAGACCGCCCGATAGGTGTTGATCCAGACAACGCCGGCATGGATGCCGCGCGCCATGCGGTGGGCTTTTGCCAGATTGGTGGTGAACACGCCGGACGCCAGGCCGAACTTCGTGTCGTTGGCGAGCGAAAGCGCTTCAGCTTCGCTGTCGAAGGCTAGCACACAGAGCACCGGGCCGAAGAGCTCTTCGCGCACGCAGGCAAGCGTCTGATCAGGCGCGTCGATAATCGTCGGCGCGTAATAGAAGCCGTCCGCCATGCCCGCGGGGCGGATGCCGCCGGTGACCAGTTGCCCGCCCGCGGCCAGGCTTTCAGCAATGATCTTCTCTATCCATTCGCGCTGGCGCGAGGTGGCGAGCGGTCCCATTTCGATCGCGGGATCCTGCGGATCGCCAATCCTGATCGCCTCGGCCTTGCGCTTGAGCCGGTCGAGGAATTCGTCCTTCACGGAGCGCTGGACCAGCAGCCGCGAGCCGGCGACGCAGCTCTGGCCGGTGGCAGCGAAGATGCCGGCAACGACCGCGTTGGCGGCGCTGTCCAGATCGGCATCGGCAAACACCACGACCGGGCTTTTGCCGCCGAGCTCGAGCGTCGTGAAGGCGAGGTTTTCCGCCGTATTCCTGACGATCTGCCGAGCGGTCGAGGGACCGCCGGTGAAGGCGACGCGGGCGACGAGCGGATGACTGGTCAGCCGGTGACCGCAATCGTGGCCGAAGCCGGTCAGGATGTTCACGGTCCCGGCGGGAAATCCCGCCTCATGGACGAGTTCAGCGAAGGCCAGCAACGGGGCAGGGCCGTCTTCCGATGCTTTCAGAACGATGGTGCAGCCGGCCGCCAGCGCCGGCCCGAGCTTGACGGCGGACAGGAAGAGCTGCGAGTTCCACGGCACAATGGCGGCTACGACGCCGATTGGCTCCGGCCGGATGGTCACTTCCATGTCGGCCTTGTCGATGGCAACAAACGAGCCCTCGTTCTTGTCGGCCAGCCCGCCATAATAGCGGTAATAGTCGCCGACATAGGCGATCTGGGCGCGGGTCTCGCGGATGATCTTGCCGGTATCGCGCGTCTCGAGTTCCGCCAGCCGGTCGGCATTGGCGACCACCAGATCGCCGAGCCGCACCAGAAGCTTGCCGCGTGCCGTTGCCGTCATTGCCGGCCACGTGCCGGAGCCAAGCGCCCGGTGAGCAGCTTCGACGGCGCGGTCGACGTCATCAGACGATGCAGCGGGCATCTTCGCCCATGGCGCGCCCGTCGAGGGATCGATGCTGTCGAAGGTCGCCGCCACTTCGACGAAGCTGCCGTCAATATAGTTCCTGAATTGAGTGGTGCTCATCGCAATCCGGCTTTCGGTTCGGAAAAGGCCGGCATCACCCTGTCGATGAAGAGCTGCAGCGATTTCTTCTTGCGCCGATGGGAAAGGCCGCTGTCGATCCAGATCGAATACTGATCGTAGCCGAGCGCTTCGTAGGCCTTCAGCCTGGCGATCACCTCGTCGGCTTCGCCAATGACCAGGTTCTGCCTGATCTTGTCAGGCGCATATTGCGGCATGGCCGCGATCTCGTCTTCGGTCAGCGCTTCCATTATGCCCTGGTGCACCGGCTTCTTGTTCTGGAACCAGGCGCCGAACTGGCAGTAGAACTGCGACAGATCCTGCGCGAGCCGGTCAGCCTCCGCTGCATCCTCGGCGACGAAAGTATGCATCAGCAGCATAATCTCCGGCCTTGGTACGTCGGGGTGGGCATTGCACGCCGCGTTGAAACGCTCCATCAGGCTGGCCACTTCGCCATCGCCGGAGGCAAGCGGCGTCACCTGGACGTTGCATTTGCTGGAAACCGCAAAGTCGTGCGAGTTCGGATCGCGTGCGGCCACCCAGATCGGCGGATAAGGCTTTTGCAGCGGCTTGGGCGACGAGGTGGTTGAAGGAAACGACCAGAACTCGCCGGCGAGTTCGAAATCTCCATCCCACAGGCCGCGGAGCGCCGGCACCATCTCGCGCATACGCTGGCCGGCACCCCAGGCCTCGAGGCCTGGGAAAAGTCGCTGGTATTCGTAAGCGTAGGCGCCGCGCGCAATGCCGATGTCGAGACGGCCGCCGGTGACGACGTCGGCCATCGCTGCTTCGCCGGCAAGCTTGATCGGGTGCCAGAACGGCGCGACGATGGTTCCGGTGCCGAGCCGGATGCGCCTGGTTTTGGCGGCGAGCCAGGCGATGTTGATGAACGGGTTCGGCGAGATGGTGAATTCCATCCCGTGATGCTCGCCGATCCAGGCAGTCTCGAACCCTGCCTCTTCGGCCTGGACAACCAGGTCCTCCAGCTCGCCGACAAGCTCGGAATGCGGCTTGGCCGGATCCGATCGCTCCATGTGGACGAAAAGCGAAAATTTCATCGGCTTCATCCGCGGCCGGAAAGAGAAATTTGAGAAGGCGAGGACTTGGCGAGCGGCCGGACTTCGCCTTCGACCTCGTTGCCGACATAGACGCCGAATGCATCTTCCGTGCGTTCGCGCGCATAGCGGGCAAGCATCGAACGCACCGCGGGATCGGCGATCTCCAGATCGGCGATCTGCTCGATGTCGACAAGCCGCATCTGGCGATCGTCGGAATAGGACCCCTCGGCCGTTCCGCGATAATAAACATGCGTGCGCCAGGGTTCGGCGGCATCGTCCCACACCGCGAACAGGAAGCCGAGCTGCGCGTCTATGGCCCTGGCGGCAAGGCGCCCCTTGAGGCTGCGCGCATCGTTGGGCGTGCCCAGTCCGCGCCCCGCAGGCAATTCGTGAAACCCGTCGGCCGTTGCGAAGAACAGCACACGGCCCTCGTTCTCGAGAATGGCGCCGACCTCCGTATCGGGGGGCGCCGCCGCCAGCGCCTCCTGGCTGAGGCCGGGCGTGACGTAGGTGCCTCTGCAATAACCGAGGGGCTGGGCTCCGTTGTGGCTGAAGTCGCGGACGCGGCCGATGAGGATCGAGTGATCGCCAGCATCGACCAGCTGCTCCATGCCGCAATCGAACACCGCAACGGAGCCGTCGATCAGCGGATTGCCGGTTCGGCCCGGCTGCCAGGCCACGGCCGCGAACTTGTCCGCTGCTTTGGAAGCGAAGATGCCGGAATGGGCCTTCTGGTCCTCCGACAGGATGTTGATGGCGAAACCTCTCGATGTCGAAAAAGCACTGTGCCCCAGGGCCCTCTTGGCGATGCAGACAAGCACCAGCGGCGGCTCAAGCGAGACCGAGGTGAAGGAGTTGGCGGTGAAGCCGCGCGGTTCGCCTTCCGCTCCGATCGTTGTGACGATGGTGACACCGGTCAGGAACGAGCCGAGCGCGCGCCGGAATTCGCCGCTGTCAAAGACTGCATCCGTCTCCGGCTTCACGCCAGCGTCTCCTGCCGTGTCGAGAAATTCCATGATGTGTTTGGTCACTTTTTCAGGTGAAGCCATTGCCATCATGTGCCTTTCTCCATTGAGCACGAGGCATTGACCGTGCGGCGCAAGCCTCGCCATCGCCGCCGACATGGCCGGGGTCGAATTGCTGTCCTGCGACCCGGTCATGAACAGGGCCGCCGCGGCAAGACCGGGGAGGGCATCGGCATGCTCGGCGTCGGCATGGGCAAAGAGGCGATAGGTGCGCGCGTAGCCTTCGGGGTCGACCCTTTCAAGGGCGGCGCGCGCGGTAGAGGCCGCCCCGATAAGATTCGCCGGCAGCGGGTCGCCGAACCAGCGGGCAAGCGTAGCCGCAATGGCGGAAGGGTTGCCATGGGTGCCGAGCGCGGCCGCACGCTCGCGTACGGCCTGCGCCAAGGCCGCGGGGCGGCGGAATACCGCATTGAGACAGACGATCGAGCGAACGCGCGATGGGGTGCGAAGGGCGATCTCCAGAGCGACCAGCGCGCCCATCGAATGGCCAACGATCGATACCGACGCCACGCCGAGATGGTCGAGAAGGCGAACCGCCTGATCGGCGAAATCCGACAGGCTGGCTTCTTCCGGCGGCAGCGGTGAAACGCCGTGGCCGAGCATGTCGATGGCGATCAGGTCATGATGATGTTTCATCGCCGCGATCTGATCGTGCCAGATCGCGGCGTTCATGCCGACACCGTGAATGAGCAGAACCGGCGCGCCGGAGCCGGCGCGGATGAAGCCGGTGCCGTCCGGAGCCGTGTCCCGGACCCATGCGGTGGCAGCGACGTCAGCCATGCAGGTCTCCGACCTCCTTGAGGTCCTGATAGCGGTCGCCGATACGATGGTGCGGGCGGCCGCCAATCGAAGCGCCAAGCGCCACCACCAGCTCGTCGGGCGCGGGCGCGTCGCCGA
Organism: Mesorhizobium sp. M0854; assembly: GCF_040319815.1. Lineage (NCBI taxonomy): Bacteria > Pseudomonadati > Pseudomonadota > Alphaproteobacteria > Hyphomicrobiales > Phyllobacteriaceae > Mesorhizobium > Mesorhizobium sp. M0854. The sequence continues at coordinate 248,128 of NZ_JAMYOL010000005.1, read as the reverse complement.
TCTGGAAATGTACGGTCAGATAGTGGGAGCGGCGGCCTTCGTCGTTCTTGTCCATCAGCGGGATCACGATCGGGGTGTTCGGCCCTCCGCGCAGATTGGTGAAGGCGAGATAGGTCTTGGCGCCGACCGCGCGACGGTAATGGTTGCCGAAATGCAGCGTATGGATCAGCGCCGATGCATGCTCGATCTCGCCCGCCGTGCCGCAGACCGCGGCCTTGCCGTAGCCCTCTATCGCCTCGCCGGAACCGGCAACGGCGATAATCTCGCGGGTCAGCAGTTCACCGAGGACGGGAGCAATGGCGCGGATCTCCGGCGACAGGTCGTCGGTGAAACCGCGGCCGGCCCAAGGATTTGTCAGCACAGCGGCGACACCGATCAGACGCAGCGGTTTTGGGGCTTCCTTGCCGCCCTCGATTAGCGTGTTCTCGATGCAGGTGACGATCTTTCGAATGGCTGGTTTCATGAAAGTCCTCGGTCGCCGCGGCGCTGTGCAACGCCGAAACCTTTACATTATCTTATGGTATACCATACTATGGAGCACCAGAAGCCTTGTCAATCGGCTATGGAATCTGTTTTGTGGCCGGATCGGGGTAGGGAGAGAAAATGTCAGGCGATACGCTGCGGATCGACCGCTCTGCCAAGACGCTGAGGACGCTGGCGCTGGAGCGCATGCGTGAGGCGATCATGGGCTTCCATTTCCAGCCTGGCGAAAGGCTAGTCGAGCGGCCGCTATGCGATCAGCTCGGGGTAAGCCGTTCCGTCGTGCGCGAGGTGCTGCGGCAGCTGGAGGCGGAAGGCCTGGTGCAGATGATACCGGGCCACGGACCCGCCGTGGCCAAGCCGGATCTCGGCCGCACCGACGAAATCTATGAATTGCGGGCGCTGCTCGAGGGCATCGCGGCGCGGGCTTGCGCCCTGACAGCCACGGACGCGCAGATCGCCTCGCTCGATGCCGCCTTGACTAACCTGCTTGAGGCGTGGGCGTCCGGTGCGCCTGTCGAGGTGATGCGGGCAACGACCAAGTTCTACGAAACGCTGTTCGAGGCGGCGGACAAGCGCATTGCCTGGGAAATCGTGACGGGGCTGAATGTCCGCATCAACCAGCTCCGCTCAATGACGATCGCGTCGGAGAACCGCCGCGAGCCGGCGATCGCCGAAATGACCGAAATCATGGATGCAATCCGCTCGCGCAAGCCGGACGAGGCGGAGGAGGCGGCGCGGCGGCATGTCGAATCCGCGTGGCAGATCGCCCGCAACACGCTTCGCCTTGGCTGACTGGTATGCCGCCGGCGGTCCATCGTTCCACGGCAGGCATCTAACTGGTGCGTACAGTGACATGTGTGACATGCCAATTTGCTTTCAGTTGCGGCGGCAAAATCGTATATCGGGTCAGTTAGGTGTGCATCTTTTGCCAAATTGCTCTGTCATTCGAACGGACTGAGACAGAAAAGTAGTAAAATGAACATGTTACGCCACAAAGTTGCGGTGGCGCCGATGATGGATTGGACGGACCGGCACTGCCGGTTCTTCCATCGCCAGCTGACGCGCGAGGCGCTGCTCTATACCGAGATGGTGGTGGCCGATGCGGTCATCCACGGCGCACGCGAGCGGCTGCTTGGCTTCGACGACAGCGAACATCCGTTGGCGCTGCAACTCGGCGGCGCCGATCCGGGAAAGCTGGCCGAGGCGGCGCGCATCGGCGAAGCCTTCGGCTATGATGAAATCAACCTCAATGTCGGCTGCCCGTCCGACCGCGTCCAGTCGGGCACCTTCGGCGCGTGCCTGATGAAGACGCCCGTGCTCGTCGCGGATTGCGTCGCGGCAATGAAGGCGGCGGTGAAAATACCGGTCACCGTCAAGTGCCGTATCGGCGTCGATGAGCAGGATCCGGAACCGGCACTCGATGCGTTGGCCGATGGTGTTTTCGCGGCCGGCGCCGACGCGCTGTGGGTGCACGCCCGCAAGGCCTGGCTGGAAGGACTGAGCCCAAAGGAAAATCGCGACATCCCGCCGCTCGACTATGGCCGCGTCTATCGGCTGAAAGCCAGAAAACAAAACAAATTCATCGGCATCAATGGCGGTATTCAATCTCTCGCAGAGGCGCTGACGCATCTCGACCATGTCGATGGCGCCATGCTCGGCCGCGCCGCCTATCACACGCCAGGGATACTCACCGGCATCGATGCCGCGTTTTACGGCAGCACAGCTGAGTCGTTCGATTTTGTCGCACTGATCGATGCCATGGCGGATTACGCGTCACGCCATATCGAGCAGGGCGGACGCCTCGGGCATGTCACCCGGCACATGGTCGGGCTGTTTCACGGCCTGCCCGGTGCACGCCGCTATCGGCAGATCCTGTCCACCGATGCGACAAGGCCGGGTGCCGGACCGCAGGTGCTCAAGGCGGCTTTTGCAGAGGTCGATTTCGGCCGGACCGCAGAGGCGGCCTGAGGAAAAACTCAATCCCGCAAAATCATGCGATCGCCACGTACGTCGAAGCCCGATAGCGAGCCGATGAAATTCATGCCGAGCAGGCTCTGGCCGAGCGTGCCGGGTGCGGCGATCATGATGGGCATGTCCTTGCGCACGATGCCGCCGATCGACAGTTCGTCGGTTCGCACCGCCGCCGCGCGTGTCATGCCGTTGGCGGTAGAGATCGGTATGGTGAAGCGGAGAGCCGCCGAATTGAACCCGACCACCAGCGCGTCCTCGGCGGTCAGAACGGTGCTGGTCGCGCCGGTATCGACAACCGTCAGGATCGGCGTGCCGTTGATCGTGACGCGCGCTTCGAAATGGCCGCTGCCGGCCTTGTCCAGGGTGACGGTGGCATGGCCTTCTTCCACGCCCAGCGCCAGCGGACTGCCGGGAACAAGGCCGGCGGTGACGCGGCTGGCGAAATCCTGCAACTCATAGCGGTACTGATAGCCGGCGATCAGCGCCAGCACGATTGCGCCCCAGGCGCCGAGGCTGCGGGCCATGGTGCCTAACGGCCTGCCCGATCTGAGCAGGCCGGCGCCGACGAGCGCCGCTAAAGCGCTAAGCCAGATCAGCTGGCTGAAATCGTAATTCTCAATGCCGAATGTACTGCCGGCGGAATCGTTGAGCATGAGCAGGAGTACACCTGCCCCGATCGCGACGATCAGAATCCACAGCAGTCGGTTCATCTCTGCGGCCGGTTCACGAGAGGGCGTCGCGTTCGCGTGCCATGCGGCTGCGACGGGTTTCCCGGCGGGGGCGTCGCTCGACCGTTTCCAGCCTTGCCGGCAGCTCGGCCATGACGCTGCGGCGGGTTTGCGGGGTCATGTCGATCCAGGCAGCGATTTCCGCGCGCGTGCGCCCGCAACCGAAACAGAAGCCGGTTTTCATATCGATCGAGCAGACCAGGATGCACGGGGATTCAATGGCCGTCATAAGGATTTCCTTGGCTAGCCTCCACATGGTGCAACGACAAAGTCAATACAAGCCCTCCGGGAAGCGCCGCCAACGGGTGCTTTCGCGTCAATACCTCGAAGTTGTACCAGGCCTGGAGCTTGTGCCGGCTTGAGGTTGTGCCGGCTGGCCAAGGCGGCTATGCCGCTCACCAATTCACACGGACGATCGCCATCGACATGACCAGCACGCTGCCTTCCGACGATTTTCGCGACCTCCTGGTGAGCCTGCCGCCGGGAGATATGGCGGCCAAGGCCCGCGTGCGCCAGTTGTTTGCCAAGGCAGACAAGCCCGAAGGCTCGCTTGGCCGCATCGAGGACATTGCCGCCTGGCTCGCCGGGTGGAGCGGCCGCGCGCCGCCGGCGGTGACGCGGCCATTGGTGGCGATCTTTGCCGGCAATCATGGCGTCACCCGCCACGGCATTTCGCCGCGCCCCGCCGCCGCCACGGCAAATGCAGTCGAGCTCTGCGCCGCCGGCGGTGCAGCAATCAACCAGATCTGCATCGCCAACGATCTCGGCTTGAAGGTGTTCGATCTGGCTCTGCACATCCCGACAACCGACATTACCGAGGATGCGGCACTGGACGAGCGCGGTTGTGCCGCTACCATGGCCTTCGGCATGGAAGCGATTGCCGGCGGCACCGACCTGCTTTGCCTTGGCGACCTCGGCGTCGGCAATTCGACTGTCGCCGCGGCCCTTTGCACGGCACTGTTCGGCGGCACCGGCGCCGACTGGATCGGCCCTGGATCAGGGGCAGACGCGGCGATGCAGAGGCGCAAGGCGGAGGTGGTCGATGCCGCGGTCGCGTTTCACGGCGCGAGCCTCAAGGACCCGCTGGAAGCGCTGCGCCGGGTCGGCGGGCGGGAATTCGCCGCGATCTGCGGCGCCATTCTGGCGGCGCGGATGCAGAAGATTCCGGTGCTGCTCGATGGGTTTGCGGTGACTGCCGCCGCTGGTGTCCTACATGCCGCCAACCCCGCCGCGCTCGATCATTGTCTCCTCGCAAGCCTGTCGCCGGAGCCTGGTCACGCCAAGGCCGCCGAGCGCCTCGGCCTTCGCCCGCTGCTCGATCTGGGCGTCAGTCAAGGCGAGGCGGTAGGGGCGGCTCTTGCCGCCGGCCTGGTCAAGGCGGCCGCGCTGACCAGCTCCGGCATGGCAGCGGCGGTCCGCGGTTAAGCATTCAGCGCCGGCGCGAGGCAACCGCCTTGGTCGGCAGCGCCGGCAGTTCCTCCATCACCCGGCTCAGCGGGAAGATGGCGATCGCCTCGGTGCCTTCGCGCAGCCTGGAATGGAGCTGGAATTCGCCGCCATGCATGGCCAGCAAGCCTTGCACGATCGGCAGGCCAAGCCCGGTGCCCTGTTCGGCGCTCTTGATGGCGATCGAGCCCTGGCCGAAGGCCGAAAGCACGATCGGAATCTCGTCTTCTGGTATGCCCGGCCCATTGTCCTTGACGGAGAGATATTGCCCGCCGCCCGCCGTCCAGCCGACGCGCACACGGATTTCGCCGCCGGTGGCGGTGAACTTTATGGCATTGGACAACAGGTTGAGCGCAATCTGCCGCACCGCGCGTTCGTCGGCGAACAAGCGCGGCAAGGCGTTTTCGAAATCCTGGACGATGCGGATGTCCTTGTTGCGCGCCTTCAGCTCCATCATGTGGCAGCAATCCTCGACGACTGAGAGCAGCATCATCGGCTCCTCGTTGAGCTGGTAGCGGCCCGCTTCGATGCGCGACAAATCGAGGATTTCGTTGATCAGGTCGAGCAGATGCTGTCCGGAGTCGTGCACGTCACGGGCATAGTCGCGATAGGTCGGGTTGCTCATCGGGCCGAGCACCTCGTTGGCCATCACTTCAGAAAAGCCGAGAATGGCGTTGAGCGGTGTGCGCAGTTCGTGGCTCATCGAGGCCAGGAAACGCGATTTCGCCAGATTGGCGTCTTCCGCCCGCCGCCGTGCCTCGTCCGACATCGATTTCGCCGTCTCCAGTTCGGCAATCAGCGCATCCTTTTCGGAGCGGAACGACAGCAGCATCAGCGAGGAACGGTTGAGCTGGCGCGCTACATAGGCGAAGAAAGGCAACGAGGCGATCAGCAAGCCTGCCATGATCGCCTCGACCGGCATCCATAATTTCGCACTGGCATAAGCATAGATGGCGACCGGGAGGGCGAAGGTCGCCAACAGCGCACCGCGCAGGGACGAGGCCAGGATCGCAGTTGCCGACATGGCGAGCAGCAGCACCACCGCCTTGGCGACCTGGAACTGATCCATTTGGCAAGCTTCGCAGCCGAGCCATGCGAACCAGGCCCAGCCAAGCCCGCACAGAAAATGGCCGATCAGGAAATCCCTATGCGTTTCCAGCGGGTTGAGCTCGGACGCTTGAGTGACGCGTCTGGCCATGAATGCAACGATGGTATAGCAGATGAATGTGAACAGCGCCCAGACGCCGATCTCCTTGCCGACGCCCGCGAACAAGCCTGCCGCGGCCGTTGCCAGGATGAGCAGCGGAATGACGATCACGCCGCCGGTCATCGAAAGCGCGTGGAGCTTCAACAGCTCGCGATCGAAGTCGGGATTTCCGGCTTGCTGCGAAAGACGGTCGCGCGTCTTGCGCACCGCGCGCGCGACATCGCTGTTGCGATGGCGTTTTCTGCGGTCCACAATAAACTTGTCTGCCATGGTCGAGCGTTGCAGGGGCATGAAGTCTTCAATTTACGCGGGCAGCAATTTCAAATCGTTAAGCTACGTTCGAATGATTAACCAACGGTTTGCCATATGAGCCGTTCGTGGTCGCGATGGCCGCGCCAGCGATACTATGCGCCGCGTCCGCGAAGCCTGTGGCGCCGACTGATGGACTATGGGCTGACACTCATCGTGCTCGGCCTGGCGATCCTCCTGGCGGCGCGACTCGACCGGATCGAGACGCGCAAGACGGAGGGCGCGGCCACTGTCAATGACGGCGATAGCATCACGCTCGGCGGCGAGCGTATCCGCATGCGTGGCATCGACGCGCCGGAATATTCGCAAATCTGCCGCAAGGACGGTGCCGACTATCCTTGCGGCAAGCTCGCGCGGCAGTCCCTGGTGCGGTTGATCGCCGGCAAAGCCGTCTCCTGCAGCGGCTGGCAGCGCGACCGCTACGGCAGGCTGCTCGGCGACTGCAAGGCCGGCGGCAAGGATCTCAACCGCGCGCAGGTCGAGGCCGGCTGGGCGGTCGCCTTTGGCGATTTCGAGACCGAGGAAGCTGCTGCGCGCGCGGGCAAAGCCGGCATCTGGGCCGGAACTTTCGACGAGCCGAAGAACTGGCGCGAGAGCCACGGCCATGAGCTGGTTGAAAGAAAGCACGGTACCTTGGCGTCGATCGGCGACGCCTTGCGCGAAATTTTTCGCTTCTGGTGAGCTGTGCCTATAGTTCGTCGAGACGGACGAGGAGGATAGAGATGAAGCTGTTCGACGGCGGGCGCGCGCCCAATCCACGCCGGGTTCGGATTTTTCTGGCCGAAAAGGGACTTCAGGTTCCGCTGGTGCCCGTCGACATGGGCGCGCTGGAGCACAAAGAGCAGCCGGTCAGCTCGCGCAATCCGCTGAAGCGTCTGCCGGTGCTCGAGCTCGACGACGGCACAGTCATCACCGAATCCGTCGCAATCTGTCGTTACTTCGAGGAACTGCACCCCGAGCCGGCTTTGTTCGGGCGTGGCGCGCTCGGCAAGGCGATCGTCGAGATGTGGCAAAGACGTGTGGAGTTCAATCTGTTCGGCTGCGTCGCTGCGGCGTTCCGGCACATCCACCCCGCAATGAGGGAATGGGAGATCCCGCAAATCCCCGAATGGGGCGAGGCCAACAAGCCGAAGGCGATCGAATTCCTGAGATTTCTGGACACTGAGCTCGCCGGCAGGGAATTCGTCGCCGGCGATGCCTATTCGATCGCCGACATCACCGGGCTGGTCGCCATCGACTTCATGAAGCCGGCTCGCATCAAGGTACCCGAAGAGTGCACGAACGTGCTGCGCTGGCATCGGGACATCTCCAGCCGGCCGAGTGCCGCCGCCTGACAACGAGTTCCGAATGAGCGAAGAGCTGGAAGCCTTGGCGGCGAGGGTACGCGCCTGCCGCATCTGCGTCGATAACCCGGCCGGCAGGCCGTTGCCGCACCAGCCGCGTCCGGTGCTCAGGCCATCGTCGAGTGCGCGTATCCTGATCGCCAGCCAGGCGCCGGGTACCAAGGTTCACATTACAGGGATGCCGTTCACCGACGCCTCCGGCGACCGGCTGCGAAGCTGGCTGGGCGTCGGCAGCGAGGAATTTTACGACACGGACAAATTCGCCATCGTGCCGATGGGCTTTTGCTTTCCCGGTCAGGACGCCAGGGGCGCCGACCTGCCGCCGCGCCGCGAATGTGCGCCGGCCTGGCGCACATCGCTGATGGCGCTGATGCCGCAAGTCGATATGGTGCTGACGATCGGCATCTACGCGCAAAGCTGGCATATGGGCGCGGCGCGCCGTCCCTCGCTGACGGAAACGGTCATGGATTGGCGTGCCATCTGGGCGGCGGCAACCGACCCGAAAGTCCTGCCGCTGCCGCACCCGTCCTGGCGCAACACCGGCTGGCTGAAGCGCAATCCATGGTTTGAAATGGATTTGCTGCCCTTTCTGAGATCGGAAATCCGCTATCGCCTCGGCTAGGCATTCAGCAAGAAATCACTCGCTTTCGCACTATGCGGCAGAATTTCTTTCTTGTAATAGGCTCGAGCAAGAGGGATTATGGTAATCCATTCCTCGAAGCGCGTCGCGCATGAGGGGACGCGCGTTAAATTCTTGTTTTTATGCATGTCGTTGTGCCAAGGCCGCTGCGCACTTGGACGACTTGCATCAGGGGAGCACCCAATGGACCGCCTTGATAGAAAAATTCTCCGCCTCCTGCAGGAGGATGCGACGCTTGCAGTCGCCGACGTCGCCAAGAAGGTCGGCCTGTCGACGACGCCGTGCTGGCGGCGCATCCAGAAGCTCGAGGAAGAGGGCGTCATCAAGCGGCGCGTCGCCATCCTCGATCATGAAAAGGTCAACGTGCGGGTAACGGTGTTCGTCTCGATCCGCACCAATTCGCACAGCCATGAATGGCTGCGGCGCTTTTCGGAGGTCATCCAGGAATTCCCGGAAGTGGTCGAATTCTATCGCATGAGCGGCGACGTCGACTATCTCTTGCGCGTCGTGGTGCCCGATATCGCCGCCTACGACGCCTTCTACAAGCGGCTGATCGCCAAGATCGAGATCCGCGACGTGTCGTCTTCCTTCGCCATGGAGCAGATCAAATACACGACCGAGATGCCGCTGGATTACATGATGCTCGACAAGGAGTCCGGCGCCAACGCCGCCTGAGATTTTTCTGTTTAGTTCTTCTTTTTGTTGAGGAAACTCCAGGGCGAGTTGACCGGCAGCGTGATCGTGTCCGGCACGGCGTCGACGTTAACCACCTCGGCCTTGCGCACGGTGTAGCCCGACTGGATGACACTGACGCCGTCGAGGATGAAAAGCTGGCTCTTCTCCATGCCCGGCCGTAATGCGCCGGTCACCGAAACCGGCTGGTAGGCCTCGGACATCCTGTAAGGCTGTGCAGGCGTGACGAGGACGATCTGGTTGGGCGGCGGCGTCGGCATGTGGCTGCAGGCTCCCGTCCACGGCACCAGCAGGAATTGGTAGACGAGATCACCATCGCGGTCGACCGGCAGCGCATAGCCTGCGAGTTGCACGGTCTTGTCCTGCAAGTCGAGTGAGAGCGTCTCGCCACGATCCGGCATTTTGGCCGCGATCATCGGCAGTCCGACGCTTTCGGCGGCTGCCTGGGTAGCCGGGCGCAGATCCTTCCAGAAAATGTGCGTGGTCCCAGTGGAAGCGCTTGCCGCGATCGCGGACGCCAACAAGGCAGTTGCCATGATCGTGCCTGATTTAAAACGGTTGCTCATCGCTGCTCCGCCGTTGAGCCTTGATCTGCGGACATCGAGTAAAGCTGCCGCTGCCTCACAGGTCAACGCTCAAGCCGCATCACATGCCGGCGTGAGCCGGTCATGCCGATCTCGCGAAAGCCGCGGGCGACGAACACGTCGCGAAAACCCATGAAGCTGTAGCTCGGCGAAGCCTGGTCGACGGGATAGGCTTCGATCGTCCTGGCGCCTTTGGCAAAGGCGTGATCGATGACCGCGTCGAGCAATGCGCTTGCCAGCCCGCCGCCGCGCAACGCTCTCGGCACAAAGAAGCAGACGATCGACCAGATGCCCATCTCGCTATCGTCCTGCTGCCGTGACAGCTTGCGGTAGGTCTCGCGCGGCGCAATCGAGCACCAGCCGACGGTCCGGCCATCGATCTGGGCGACAATGCCGACCGGCGTGCCGGCATCGATCAGCGTCATCATCGCGCGTTTCTTCTCGTCGTTCTCGACAAGCTCGCGGCGGTCGAGATTGCGCCAAGCCATACACCAGCAGTATTTCGGCCCGCCGGGTTGCTCGAACAGGTTTTCGAAATCGGCGCGCGTCGATTGCTTCACCTCCGTGAAGCGCACTTCGCTCAGGTCAAGCTTTTCTGGCGGCGAGCCGCTCGAGCGTCTTGGCATCGGAAAGTTCCTTCACGGCGTCCTTGCCGATCCAGCGTGCGGTCCTGTCTGTCGAGGCCGCCAGTTTTAGCGCCACGGCAAGGGCAGGGCCGTGCAAATTCATCGATCGCTTGCCGATCGAACGAAGCGCCCAGTTCACGGCCTTCTTCACAAAATTGCGGGCGTCGGTCGCATGCGCTTCGATGATCGGCAGAAATTCGAGGAAGGTCGTCTCGGGTTCCTTCTTTCGGTGGACCACCGACCAGGCCATCATCGCAAAAGCCGTGCGTCGAACGAATTCCCGTTCGTCGACCGCGAATTCGGCGATCAATTCCCTCCAGCAATCCGTATCGACAAAGAGATCGGAGACCCCGTCGACAATATCCCAGGAATCGAAAGTCGCCGCCCATCGTCTTGCATCCGCGGCGGAGAACCGCTCCGGATCGGCTGTCACGGAAGCGATGAACTGCGCCTCCATGATGCCTGTCTGCCAAAGCTCGAAGGCACGCTCATGGTTGCGCTTGATTTTCTTGGCAATATGCCGCTGCACGCCATGCGAGATACCGAGCGCACGTTCGATCTTGATGCCGTAGCGCAGCATGCCAAGCCGATTTTCCTCCGAGGCGATCGAGCGCAGATGAGCAACGATTTCATCGGCGCTGGATTGAGGCGAAAGCTCGGCCACGGTGAAGTCCTATTTCTCCAGCCGCGCCAGCAGCGAGGACGTGTCCCAGCGCTTGCCGCCCATCGCCTGCACGTCCTTGTAGAACTGGTCGACAAGTGCCGTCACCGGCAGTTTGGCGCCGTTGCGGTCGGCCTCGGCGAGGCAGATGCCAAGATCCTTGCGCATCCAGTCGACGGCGAAGCCGAAATCATATTTGCCGGCATTCATCGTCTTGTGCCGGTTCTCCATCTGCCAGGAACCGGCCGCACCCTTGGAAATCACCTCGATGACCTTTTCGATGTCGAGCCCTGCCGTCTTGCCGAAATGGATGCCCTCGGCCAAGCCCTGAACGAGGCCGGCGATGCAGATCTGGTTGATCATCTTGGTGAGCTGGCCAGCCCCGGCCGGTCCCATCAATCCGACCATGCGGGCATAAGCATCTATGACTGGCTTGGCCCTGTCGAAGGCGTCGGGCTCGCCGCCGACCATCACGGTCAGCATGCCGTTCTCGGCGCCTGCCTGGCCGCCGGAGACCGGGGCGTCGAGGAACGCAAACCCGAGCGCTTGCGACTGCTGCGCCAGTTCGCGCGCGACCTCCGCCGATGCGGTGGTATTGTCGATGAAGATGGCGCCTTTCTTCATGGAATTGAAGGCGCCTCCGGCGCCGGTCGTCACCGAGCGCAGATCGTCGTCATTGCCGACGCAGGAAAAGACGAAGTCCTTGCCCTCCGCCGCCTCCGCTGGCGTCGCAGCGAAGCTGCCGCCGTGCTGGGCAACCCACTGCTCGGCCTTGGCGCTGGTACGATTGTAGACGGTGACATCGTAACCGCCCTTGTTCTTGAGATGTCCGGCCATCGGATAACCCATGACGCCAAGACCAAGAAATGCCACCGAAGCCATGTTTTCGAATCCCTTAGAAGCCTGCTTTGCGGTCTTCTTACCGGATCAGGCAAGGTGATGGGAGTCAGCGGTGCAGGTGGATGGTGATGCGCCGTTCGATCCACTCGACGCCGTGGCGCAATGTTTCCACGATGATCAGATAGATGATCGCCGCCCAGATATACGACTGAAAGTCGAAGGTGCGCGCATAGGTGAGCCGGGTGATGCCCATCAAATCGTAGACCGTGATAATGGCGACGATTGCCGAGCCCTTGATCATCAGGATGATCTCGTTGCCATAGGGGCGTAGCGCCACAATCAGCGCCTGCGGCAGGATGATTTTCCACATCGTCTGTAGTTTATGCAGGCCGAGCGAGGCGGCACCTTCCCACTGGCCTCTCGGCACGCTCTCGATCGCGCCACGCAAAATCTCGGCCTGGTACGCGGCCGTATTCAGCGAAAAGGCGAAGATCGCGCAGTTGAACGCCTCGCGGAAGAAACCCCACAGGCCGACCATCTCGAGTTCCGGCCGGAAGGAGCCCAATCCGTAGTAGACCAGGAAGGTCTGCGCCAAGAGCGGCGTGCCGCGAAAAAAATAGACATAGGCATAGGCAAACCCCGAGAGGATCGGGTTCTTCGACATACGTGCATAGGCGATCGGCACCGACAGGATCGCGCCAAGCACAATCGAGATGGCAACCAGCAACAGGGTGATGCCGAGGCCGGATATGTAGCCGGGTGCATATTTCTGGAAGAACTCCGGGTTCCACGCAGCGACCAGGTAGACGACCATGCCGATGCCGAGAGCGATCCACAGGCCGACCAGGACATGGCCGAGGATGCGTTGGCGCGACCAGCCGCGTGCGGGCGGCGGCGGCCGGTCGACCTTCAGCGTGTCGGTGGCCAGGCTCATCTCTTGACCTCGCTGCCGCCGACCGCTCGTTCGATCGCATTGATGCCGAAGGAGGAGACGATCGCCAGCAGGAGATAGATCAGGCCGGCAAAGCCATAAAACAGGAAGGCATGCTTGGTGACGCGAGCGGCAACCCCGCTCTGCCGGAGGATCTCGTTGAGCCCGACGGCCGAGACGAGCGCGGTGTCCTTGAGCAGGATAAGCCAGAGATTGGCAAGTCCGGGCAACGCGATGCGGATCAACTGCGGCAACACGATCAGCCGCATCGTCTGGCCGCTGGACAGGCCAACCGAATAGCCTCCCTCATATTGCCCTTTTGGAATGGCGCGGAACGCGGATAAAAACACCTCGCTGGAATAAGAGGAGAAAATGAAGCACAGCGCGATCATGCCGGCGACGAAGCTGTTGACGTCGGCGGAGGTGCCAGGGCTCACCAGCCGGACAATGTACTGCAGGATCAATGGGATGCCGAAGAAGATGAGAAATAGGGTGAGCAGCTCGGGTATTCCGCGAAAAATCGTGGTGTAGATGTTCCCGGCCAGTCTCAGCGACGGCTCTTCCGATTGTTTGGCCAGCGCCACGAAAAAGCCGAGCGTCAGCCCGAAGGGCAGAGTGGCCAGCGCAAGACATACCGTGACAAATACACCCGCGGCGATGTCGTCGAGCCAGCCTTCGGGTCCCCAACTGAGAAGCGTCAGTGCGCTCTGCATCCGCCTGCCTGTTCTCCTTGAGGCTCTTCGAGACCCGTACCGCATCACTCCTCGTGCGCGGCGTCCTTATAAGAACGGCGGGAATCTCCCGCCGTTCACGTCCTCCTATGTCGGTCGATCAGGACTCGCCGCCATAAACGTCATATTTGAAGTATTTGTCGTTGATTTCCTTGTACTTTCCGTTTGCGCGGATGGCGTCGATCGCCGCATTGAACTGGTTGACCAGATCGGTCTCGCCCTTGCGCACGGCAATGCCGGCGCCCGGACCGTGGATTTCGATAACCGGCTTGATTGTGCCGACCAGCTTGCAGCAGGCGCCGTCCGGCGAATCCAGCCATTGCTGCAGCACGACGACGTCGTCGTTGGCGGCATCGAGCCGGCCATTGGCCAGATCGAGCTGGTATTCCTGTGCGGTCGGGTACGGCTTGACGGTGCTGTCGGTATAAGTCTTGGTCGAATAGTTGAAATGCGTGGTGGACGCCTGCACGCCGATCGTCTTGCCGGCCAAATCTTCCTTGGTGACACCCTTGATGTCGGTGTCCTTGGGCGCGGCGATCGCCGGCGGCGTATTGTAATATTTGTGGGTGAAGTCGACCTTCTCGGCGCGTTCCGGCGTGATCGACATCGACGCGACGATGGCGTCGAACTTGCCTGCCTGAAGGGCTGGAATGATGCCGTCCCAGTCCTGCGCGACGAAGGTGCACTTCACCTTCATCTCGTCGCAAAGCGCCTTGGCGATGTCGATATCGAAGCCCACGAGTTGGCCGTCGGCGGTGAGGTTGTTGAATGGCGGATACGCTCCCTCGGTGCCGATCCTCAAGGTTTTTTCCTGCGCCTGGGCAACGCCAAGCGTCAGCAGCGCAGCCGAAGCGGCGAGCGCGATACGCAGTGCAATACGCATAATGGTCCTCTCTGTTGGTCCCGGCCGTCGTTCCCGAACGGCTCTGTGGGCGGTGCTTTTGACCGCCCGCTGGCGCGATACTCCCATTCTTTCCCAAGAAAAAGCAACTGCAAAACCGTCGCTTGAGGGAAGGTCATGTTCAGAAAACGGTGACGCTGGGTCAAACGCCTGAATGGAGAGAAAGTGGCCGGAAGCCCCCTGCGGCCGCGATCTCAGCGCGTCAGGCCGGTGGCGCGCTCGATGAAGTCAGCTATCGAATTCGTGTCGTCGAGATCGAAGGCCGGCAGGTCTTCGCCGACAATGTGGAAGTCGGACGCGATGGCGACAATGTGTGGATCGCCTGCCGAGAGCGGTGTCCGGTCCTTGGCCTCGAGCCGTCGCGTCTCGATTTTCTTGTGCGCCTCGCGCTTGTAACCCTCGACCAGCACGATATCGGAGGGTGCCAGCCGTGACAGGATCGCGTCCAGCGTCGGCTCGTCCTCGCCGCGCAATTCGTGCATCAGCGCCCAGCGCCTGCCCGACACGACCGCGACCTCCACTGCTCCCGCCTGCCGGTGGCGAAAGCTGTCCGCTCCGGGTTTGTCGATGTCGAAATCATGATGGGCGTGTTTTACCGTCGACACTTTCCAGCCGCGCCGGACGAACTCGGCCACCAGCTTTTCGGTCAATGTCGTCTTGCCGGAGTTCTTCCAGCCGGTGATGCCGAAGACACGTCTTTTCATGGCTCGATGCTCCGCAACAGATGCGCGGCCTGGGCAAGGTCGTCGGGGGTGTTGATGTTGAAGAACGGATCGATCTCGGCCCCGCCGGATTTCAGGATGGGAAATTCTACCTCGACAAAACCGTGCCGGTCGATGAACGCCGCAACGCGCCGGTTGTCTTCCTCGACGAGAAATTGTCGCAAGGCCTGATCTAACCCTGGCGGCCAGAGTGCAAAGGTCGGATGCCGTTTGCCGCCGGAACAGGAGACCGCGATAGAGCCCGGGCGCGCATAGGCTGCCGCGAGCAGCCGCTCGACCATATCCTTGGGCAGGAAAGGCGTATCGCCGGCAGCCGTGACCAGCGCCTGACAAGTCGTGTCGGAAGCCCATTCGAGGCCGGTCAGTATCCCGGCAAGCGGCCCGGCATAACCTTTGACGGTGTCGGCAAGCACCGGAAGCCCCGTCGCGGCAAACCGTGTCGGATCGCCATTGGCGTTGAGCGCAAGCGGACCGACCTGCGGGCCAAGGCGCGAAACGACACGGTCGAGCAGGGTACCGTCGCCAAGCGCAAGCAGCGTCTTGTCGCCGCCGCCCATCCGGCTCGACCGGCCGCCGGCCAGAATGATCCCTGCGATATGTCGGCCCATCGTTTGCTGCCCAGACCCAAAATCCAGTTTTCAAATCAGACAGTCGTCGACAGTCACTCTATATGCCGTCCGGCGCCATGTCCGGTCCAGTGCTTTCGGCGGCTGTTTTTCGCCGGCCGACGATCCGTTCGCGGTAGAGTGCATAGAGGCCTGAGCCGATGATGATCGTGGCACCGAGGATCATCGGCAGATCCGGGACATCGCCGAAGATCGTGAAGCCAAGCAGGATCGACCAGAGCAGGGCGGTGTAGCGGAACGGCGCGATGAAGGAGATATCGCCCACCCGCATCGCCGTGATGATGAAGTGGTAGCCGATGAGCACGAGCACCGCCGCCAGCGCCAGGAACGCCGTGCTTTGTCCTGTCATCGGTGTCCAACCGCCCATCGGTGAAAGCAATGCCGCGCCCAGAAACGTCATGGCAAGGGCGGTGGCGCTCGACACCAGCAATGTCGGAATTGCCTGCGGTATCCGCTTCGTGGCGAGATCGCGCACTGCACAGCATGCCACGCTGGCCAGCGCCAGCAGAGAAAAGACGCTGAACCCTTCGAAGCCCGGCCGTACGATGATCAGCACGCCGGCAAAACCGACGGCAATAGCCAGCCAGCGCCGCCAGCCGACGCCCTCGTTGAACACAAGCGCTGCGCCCATCGTCACCGCCAGCGGCAGCGCCTGCAGCACGGCGGAGACATTGGCGATCGGAAGATGCGCCAGAGCAACCAGGAAGGACACCGTGGCGCCGGCCTCGCCGGCGACGCGCAGCGCAACGGTCGGCTGCAGCATCGAACCTGGCCGGGCAAGCGCGCCGCGTTGCCACGCAAGCAGGCCAACGAAAAGCGAAGCAAAGGCGCCGCGGATCAGCATGACCTGCGCCATGTTCATCGATTCCGACGAGAATTTGGTGATAGCGTCGTTGAGGGTGAAACCAGCCATGGCCACCATCATGAACAACGCGCCGCGCAGGTTTGGCGAAAGAGGCAAGGCGATTACCGGGTGAGTCCTGCAGCAAGCGTCTAGCAGGCACCCGCAAAACAGCAACGTCAAAGGGCTGGGCCACAGCCTTTCTATGGCCCGTAACGTCTGTCGCGCAAGAGCGGCAGGGCTTATTTGGGCGTCAGTACCTCGGTGCCGTTGCCTTCCTTGGCGGCAATCGTCCACAGGCCACGCAGCGAGCCGTCGTCCTGCACCTTGTAGACGACAAGACCGACCGCCTTGCCCATGACATAACCGGCGGAGAAGGCATCATCATTGCGCATGCAGATACCGTCCGAGGACGAGCCGCCTGTCTCCCAATGGATCGTGCAGGTCGTCCCGCTGGTCAGAGTGATCGTCGCGTCGCCACCATAGGACGACCCATCGAAATTGGTGCCGGCCACGGCATAGGTGCCGCCGATCGACTGAGCCGCCGCGGGCAGGGCCGCGAGGCTGAGCAATGCAAGAGAAAGAATGAGTTTGCGCATATCGTATTCCCCCACTGGGCGAAGAACCGCTCCAGAGCAGAGGCTAGGCCCGAATGGGCTTGCGGTAAATCCGGTGACCGTTTGCGGACAAGACCTTTTCTGGGTGTGACCCCAAAAAAGGTGCCGTTCTAAAGGATGGGTTCGGAGGGCAAATTTATCACACTGCGGCTCGAGGAAAATTTTTCGACGAGATCAAATTTGCTCGGCAAGATTCACCAAATTGGTCATTGTAAGCTTCTGATCGTGTTGGGAGATGGTCCATGATGAATGCACGAGGCAATGCGGACTGGCTTGGCACAGGCAGCAGGCGGCATGTTTCGTCGGCTTTCCGGTTCTCTTCTGCCCTGGCGGTCATCCTCATGGCGATAGCGCCTGCGTTCGCCGAGAACGGCGCTTCGGCGTCGGCAGTCGAACGGATGTCCACGCCGGGTCACGAAGCGGATGAGCTCGCTCGCCGCGTCGGGAAATGGTCCGTCGTCAACACGATCTGGCCAACGCCCGGTGCGCAGCCGATCGTCATGACCGGGCTGGTGGCCGAGCGCACGATGATCGGTCCCTTCATGCAGGAGGTGATGCGCCCGGCGCCCGGGTCGAAAATGCCGGACTTCCAGCGGATAGCCTATTTGAGCTATGACCGGGTGGAGGGCCGCTGGAAGTATGTCTCCATGGACACCCGTTTCCCGGCAGGGATCATGCCCGCCTGGAGTTTTGGTGGCGAGGAGGACGGCAAGATTTCACTCCTGTTCGAGCCGCTTGGTTTCGTAGGCTTCGGGCCCGAGGTCGAAGGGCGGTTCACGGCCTCCGATTTCACCATTTCCAGGGATGGCGATAATCACGAGGTGGCCGAGCAGCATTTCCTGCAGGCCAATGGCAGCGGCAAGAAATGGCTTGCCGTGCGGTATGACTACACGCGCCAGCCTTGATTATCAGGCTGCGAATGCTCCAGATGTGACCGAATGCTCATGGTCCTTTGAGGCTGCCGGCGATGGCTCCGACGAACGGGTCGTATTTCGATTTCAGGGTAGGCGGATATTCGATCCAGACCGTATGGATGACACCGTCTTTTCCGAACAGGCGGCGTTCGTAGAAGATGTTCTCGCCTTTGATGCCCGACAGCACCGCCCAGTCCTTGCCGGTCTTGCTGTAGGTGATCCTGTAGCCAGGTTCCTTGCTGGCCCTCTCGGCGGAGACGAAGGCTGTCGGTGTGTCGTCATCGATGTTGAGGATACCCGAACAGATCAGGCTGGCGCCATCGGCAGTGAGCCATTGTTGTCCATCGCCATTGTCCGGCTCAGGCTGGCGAAGAGTGAAGATTTCATCCGGAAAGGTGCAGACGGTGCCGAAGCGCTCGTTCGTGTAGGTAAATGGCGCGGCAAATGCCATGGTGGCCGCCATCACTCCGAAAAACGTCGGGATTGCAAAAAACCGCTGCACGCCTTGCCTCGAAGCCGGTGCCAAGGCGATTATTCTTGCACGAAATCGGCCAAAAATCAGCCGCCGGTGACGCTCATATGCCGCGACACCGACGGACGGTTGGTGCGGCGATCGATGATGAAGTCGTGGCCTTTGGGCTTGCGGCCGATTGCTTCGTCGATGGCACCGGCGACCAGCTCGTTGCCTTCCGACGCACGCAGCGGCGCGCGCAGGTCGGCCGCATCTTCCTGGCCGAGGCACATGTAAAGGGTGCCGGTGCAGGTCAGCCGGACCCGGTTGCAGCTTTCGCAGAAATTATGCGTCATCGGTGTGATGAAGCCCAGCCGCCCGCCGGTCTCGGCGACTTGGACATAGCGGGCCGGGCCACCGGTCTTGTAGGGAATGTCGCTTAGCGTGAACTGGCGTTCGAGAGCCGCGCGCAGCAGCGACAGCGGCAAATACTGGTCGGTGCGGTCGGCATCGATCTCGCCCATCGGCATGGTTTCGATGACCGTCAGATCCATGCCGCGGCCATGCGCCCAGCGCAGCATTTCAGGCAATTCGGCGTCATTGAAGTCCTTCAACGCCACGGCATTGAGCTTTACCTTTAGCCCGGCCGCCTGCGCGGCGTCGATGCCGTCCATGACCTTGTCCAGATTGCCCCAGCGGGTGATCTGGCGGAATTTGTCGGCATCGAGGGTATCGAGCGAGACGTTAATGCGCTTGACGCCGCAGTCGGCGAGCTCGGCGGCAAAGCGGGAAAGCTGCGATCCGTTGGTGGTCAGCGTCAGCTCTTCCAGTGCACCACTCTCGAGATGCCGCGAAAGCTGGCGCACCAGGTGCATGATGTTCTTGCGCACAAGCGGCTCACCGCCGGTGAGGCGGAGCTTGCGCACACCCTTTTCGATGAAGACCGTGCAGAGCCGGTCGAGCTCTTCCAGCGACAGCAGGTCCTTCTTGGGCAGGAACGTCATGTCCTCGGCCATGCAATAGGTGCAGCGGAAATCGCAGCGGTCGGTAACCGACACGCGCAGGTAGGTAATCGTGCGACCGAAAGGATCGATCATATCCATGCGTATGCGCTTTCCGTGGCCGTGAACGGCTTCGTTATATATGGCTATGTGATACGAGCCAACTTGCCATTCAAGATAGAAGCTCGCGATCATCGGTAACATTCCGACGCCGACAGATCATGTCGGAACTTTCCATGCGGCCTTTTCCCTCGACGCGAAGCGGCGTAGGGAAGGGCGGTTCTCCGCAGGATCCACCACCATGACAGCGCCAAAGGAACTCAGGGTCTCGAAGGACCGCAAGCTGCTTTCCGTCACCTTTCCGGGACATCAGCCGTTCGAATTGCCGGCCGAGCTGCTGCGCGTCGCCTCGCCATCGGCCGAGGTGCAGGGCCATTCGCCCGAACAGCGCGTCACCGTTCCCGGCAAGCGCAACGTGGCGATCCTGAAGATCGAGCCAGTCGGCAATTATGCCGTGCGCATCACCTTCGACGATTTCCACGACACCGGCATCTTCACCTGGAATTACCTGCATACGCTGGGTCATGAGAAGCATGCACGCTGGGCCGCCTATCTCGCCGAGCTGGAAGAGAAGGGGCTGAGCCGCGACCGCTGAAATGGATCCCGCAGGACTGTCAGGTCAACGCAAGATCGCCAGTATCTCGCTGGTGTCGTAATAAAACGGCGTGCCTTCGATCAGCCGGTCATCCTTGAAGCGCAAGACTTCGGCAAACGGCTGTTTGATGGTTGCACCATTGGCCCGCGACGTCAGCGAAAGCGAGCAGCTCATGAACACCGTGTCATCGTTTTGGGCGACCTGAAGGTCCTCCACCGCCATGTCGCTCCAGATTTCCCGCATTTTGCGGAAAAGGGCGCCAACGCCGTCGAGGCCGTTCCAGTCACCGGCATAGGGCAGGGAGCGCGGCTCATGCACGACAATCTCGGCATGAAATGCGCCGGCAAGCACATCGAGGCTCTCCGACCCTGATTGCAGGAAACGCATTTCAACATTGAACATGTTTTCAATAAGTTCCATGGCGGTGCGTCGCCGGTCGAGCGGTTTATCCATTTTTGACCTCCGTATCCGTTGGCACGATCATGCAGGTAAAGCGGTTTGCCCTTGTTTGCGTTGCCTCGACACCCGTTTCCTGATGACCGGCAAACGGGCACTTGTCGTGAAAACGTCATCCATCTGGAGTAGCGCCGGCAAAGCTTTGGAGACGAAAACATGTCCATGATCACCAGCATCGAACAGCTTGAAGCGCTCTATGGCCTGCCCGGCGAGGCGTCGGTGGTCAAGGAACTCGACCAGCTGATTCGCGAATACGCAGCTATCATCGAGGCTTCGCCGTTTGCCGCGCTCGCAACCTGCGGGCCAGAAGGGCTGGACTGCTCGCCGCGCGGCGATCTCGCCGGCTTCGTCCGCATCCACGATCCGAAAACGCTGATGATGCCGGACCGGCGCGGCAACAACCGGGCCGATTCGCTAAGGAACATCCTTCGCGATCCGCGCGTCGCGCTTCTGTTCCTCGTGCCGGGTTCCGGCACGACACTGCGCGTCAATGGCCGCGCCCACATCACCACCGATACCGCGCTCTGCGCCTCGTTCGCGGTCGAGGGCAAGCCGGCGCGCTCGGTAACGATCATCGAGATCGATGCGGTTTATTTCCAGTGCGCCCGCGCCATCCACCGATCGGAACTGTGGAATCCGGCAAGGCATGTCGACCCGAGAACGATGCCGACTCCCGGCCAAATCCTGGAAATCACCAGCCGCAAGAACATTGACGGCGAGGTCTACGACAAGGAATGGCCCGAGCGCGCGAAAAAATCGATGTGGTGAAGCATTTGGTGGTGGAGCACTGGGCTGTCAGGCGGTCTTCAAAACCTCGGCAACCCTACGCATCTGTTCGCCGATCATGTCGCATTGTTCCGGTGTCGACTGGCTCATCGCCTTCTCGATAAGCGCCATATGGACCTTCAGTGCCTGCATCAGCAGTGCCTCGCCGGCCTCGGTCAACGTCAGCCGCAGCACGCGCTTGTCCTTCTCATCGCCCTCGCGGCGCAGCAGGCCGCGCGTCTCCAGCTGCGGCAAAAGCATGGTGATGTTGGAGCGGCCGACCAGCAGCCGGCGAGCGAGGTCGTGCTGCGACATGCCGGGATGACGGTAGAGGTTCATCAGCACGTCGAGCTGCGCCGGCTTCAGGTCGAGCGGTGCAAGCTTCACCGCCAGGGTGCGTTCCAGCACATGGCAGGCGCGCGCCACCGCGACCCAGTTGCGAAAACGCGGGTTGTCCCAGGGCAGGTCTTGCTTAATGTTCATGTTTGAACTATTATGTTCATGCTTGAACCAATGAATGGATCGCCACTATGGCATCATTTGGACTGAAGGTCATCCGCGGCACGTTCGGCGTGGCTGAGCATGTGGCACCGCGACTCACCGGGCGTGCTGCATTCGAGCTGTTCTGCCGCACGCCGCACGAGAAAAGCCTGAGCGAAGGCGAGCGCCGCGCAATCGACCGCGCCGCCGATTTCATGACCCAGGCACGCCATCATCGGCTAAAGACCAGAACCGGCTGCGTCATGGTGCATGAGTTCCGGCCCGAGCCGGGCAGGGCGGCTGCCGGCACCGTGCTCGTCATCCATGGTTGGCGTTCGCGCACCGAATACATGCGCACGCTGATCGAAGCCTATCGCGATGCCGGCTACAAGGTGGTCTCGCTCGACCTGCCGGGCCACGGCCAGTCGCAGGGCCGCCGGCTTACCCTGGTCAGCGCGGTCGATGCGGCACGGGTTGCCGGCGAATGGTTCGGGCCGTTTGCCGCCATTGTCGGCCATTCCTTCGGTGGTGCCGTTGCCGCCAACGCCGTCGCCGGTTCGATCAGGAACATCCCGCGATTGGCGGCCGGGCGGCTGGTGCTTATCGCCGCGCCGAGCTCGCTGCCGGCGATCTTCGCTGATTTCAGCCGCATGCTGAATGTCGGCTCGCGCTCGCAGGCCGCCATGGCCGACCGGGTCGAGCGCATCGCCGGCCGGCCGTTGCACGAGTTCACCGGTGACCGCCAGCTCGCAAGCACGCCGCTGCCGACGCTGGTGATCCACGCGCCGGACGACCGCGAAGTGTCCGCCGAGCATGCAAGGCTCTACACGCGCGCCGGCGACCATGTGCGGCTCTACTGGGCCGACGGGCTCGGCCACCGCCGCATTCTCGCCGACAGGGGTGTGGCGGAGCGTGCCGTTGGCTTCGTTGCCGGCAGGCTCGAGCCGTCTCTGCAGTGACCTGAATATCGTTCTTGTCAGCCGGGTTCGACGTCACGCTGCCCCGGTGCTGGCCATCGCTATCCAAGCCGCCATTGCCCCGGCCACCGTCGCCAGAAGAGCCGAGCGCGACGCGCCGTCGCGCGCCTGGATCGACATGCCGTGCTGCACGGTCGCGTAGAAGGTCGCGGCCGTACCGCAGTCGAAATCGGCCGGCAACTCTCCCTCGGCGACGCCACGCTCGAGGCGTCTCAGCAAGGCTTCGCGGTTTTCGGCGCGGCGACGGCGCAGATCATCGCAGATGGCGCCGCGGCTTGAATCCTGGTGCAATGCGCCGAGCGTGATAAGGCAGCCTTGCGGACGACCGGTCTGTGAATAGGCCCTGGCAGTCTGCCGCAGGAACCGCTCGACGGCCTCGCGCGCGGTCGGCGCCTTTTCCAGCGCGGACCAGATCTCGGTTCCCTCGACCCGCGTGTAAAGCTCGGTTGCCTCGAGAAACAGCGCTTCCTTGCTGGCGAAGGCGGCATAGAGGCTGGGTGAGTTGATGCCCATTGCAGCGGTCAGGTCACTTATCGACGCAGCCTCATAACCCTTGGCCCAAAACACTTCCATTGCGCGCCGCAAGGCGGCGGCTCGATCGAAGGTGCGGGGGCGGCCTCGTTCCGGCATGGCATTCTTTCTGTATTGATCGATACATAATTCCGTTGACGTGGTTCAGCAAGGCTGGCAGATATTTATGTATCAATCACTACAAAATGGAGAAGCAGATGTCATCCAGAAGCTTGAACGGCAAGGCCGCCCTCGTCACCGGCGGCAGCCGCGGCATTGGTGCGGCGATCGCAAGAAGGCTCGCGGCCGACGGGGCAGGCGTGGCGATCACCTATGTGAATGGCGAGGAAGGGGCGTGTGCGGTGGTCAGGGAAATCGAGGCGGCCGGCGGCCGGGCCTTTGCCATCAAGGCCGACAATCGCGATGCTGGGGCGATCGAGGCGGCAGTCGATGAGGCAGCAACAGCCTTCGGACGGCTCGACATCCTGGTCAACAGCGCCGGCATCTGGCGCGCTGCGCCGATCGATGCCCTGTCGCTTGCCGATTTCGACGAGACGATGGAGGTCAACCTCAGAGCCCCGTTCGTCGCCGCCAAGGCGGCAGCAGCGCATATGGGCGAGGGTGGCCGGATCATCTCGATCGGCAGCAATCTGGCCGAGCGTGCCACGGACGCCGGCCTGAGCGCCTATTCGGCCAGCAAGGCTGCCTTGGTTGGCCTGACCAAGGCCTTTGCACGCGATCTCGGTCCGCGCGGCATCACCGCCAATGTCGTCCATCCGGGGTCGACGGATACCGACATGAATCCGGCAGCCGGCCCGCACGCCGAGCATCAGCGTCAGAAGATGGCGATGCCTCGCTTCGGCACGGCCGACGAGATCGCCGGCATGGTCGCCTGGCTTGCCGGCCCCGAAGGGCGCTTCGTGACAGGCGCTGCATTGACCATCGACGGCGGCGCCAACGCTTGAGGTTTGGCTCACGGGCACTACCATTGGTCGGGAGCGACGGCGGATTCGCTCCCCCCGTCACGACGTTGTGAAACCGTTCTGCAACAGACGTTCCGAAATTTATGAAAGCTTAACGAAATCAGTATGAATCAGTGTAGTCACGCCTTACATCCGCCATGGGGTGGGCGAGACCGTGAAAGCGGTGCGGAACGGGATCCGGTTCAACCGGAGCGGGTGATCCATGAAAGTCCTTGGAAACAAAGCAACCGTGCTGCCGTTTGCGGTGGCCGCGGCAATGCTGGCCTTCGGGGCGCCGAAGGCTGAAGCGCAAGGGTTCTTCGACATGCTTTTCGGCGGCGGCGTCAAACACGCACCGCCGAAAAGTGACTTTCCGCCGCCACCGTCAAAATACAAGCCGAAGCCCAAGGCGCCGGCCGCTTCCGGTGGTGGTGCGCAAATCAGCAGCCCGTCCTATTATACCTACAAGAGCGATCCGCTGGTGCGCGTCGATTTTTCGGCACTGTCGGCAGCGCCTGAACCAGCAACGCCTCAGGACGCTGCTTTCGAGCCGGCGGCCACCGGGGCTGCATTCCGCGAAGCCATTGCCGGCCTCGACGGCTATGACCTCTACGCCGAGAAGGACATCGCCAAGGCGCTGATCGCCTATTACTCGGCCAATCCGGATTTCATCTGGGTGGCGGGAACCAGTCCCAGCAGCCGTGCCCAGGATGCCGTGCGGGTGCTGGGCGAGGCCGCGAGCTACGGCCTGACGCCCGCCGACTACACCGTCGAAGTTCCGGCAGCAGGCACATCGGCGGGCAATGTCGATGAACGCCTGAAAGAGCTGGTCCGCTTCGAGATGGCGCTGTCGGCGCGTGTCCTGCGCTACGCTCGTGACGCACAAAGCGGCCGCGTCGATCCCAACCGCATGACCGGCTACTACGATTTTCCGCCGAAGCCGCTCGACATGGAAGGGGTGCTGAAGACGCTGGCCCATACCCAGCAAGTGCGCACTTATCTCGAGTCACGGCATCCACAGAATTCCGAGTATCAGGCGCTGCGCGTCGAACTGGAAGCGCTCCAGGCCAGCGCCGAAGACGAAATCACCATCGATCCCGATCTGCTGTTGAAGCCGGGGCAGACCAGCCCCGAGCTGCCGAAGCTTTTGACAAAGATCGCGCGCAATCTCGATGACGAGATGGGCGGCGCCTATGGCGAGGTCCTGGCGAGGCTCGCTACCAGCGAGGTCTACGATCCGGAGCTGGTGCCGGTGATCAAGGCGGTGCAGAAACGGGCCGGCATGAAAGGCGACGGCGTCATCGGCCCGCGTACCGTTGCATCGTTGGCCGGAACGTCCAAGGCCGACAAAGTTCAGAAGGTTCGGGTTGCGCTCGAAGAGTTGCGATGGTTGCCTTCCGACCTTGGCAGCCCGCGCGTCTTCATCAACCAGCCGGCTTTCACCGCGAGCTATATCGATGATGGCGAGGAGAAGCTGAAGACCCGCGCCGTGGTTGGCAGGCCCACCAACCAGACTGCTTTCTTCTATGACCAGATAGAGCAGGTCGACTTCCATCCCTATTGGGGCGTGCCGCAGTCGATCCTGGTCAACGAGATGCTGCCGCGGCTGCGCCGGGATCCTGGCTATCTCGACCGCGCCGGCTACGAGGTGGTCGATGCCCGCGGCAAGCGCATTCCCTCGTCCTCGGTCAATTGGGGCGCCTACGGCGCAAAGATACCCTACGGCGTGCGCCAGCTGCCAAGCGAGGCCAATGCGCTGGGCGAGCTGAAGATACTGTTCCCCAACAAGCATGCAATCTACATGCACGATACGCCGCAGAAGTCGTTTTTCCAGCGCGACATGCGTGCGCTCAGCCATGGCTGCGTTCGCTTGCAGGATCCGCGCGGCATGGCCGCTGCCGTGCTCGGCACCTCGATCGACTACATCGAGGACAAACTGAAACACGGACATTCGACCGAGGACGTGACACGCAAGATCCCGGTCTATGTCGCCTATTTCACCGCGTGGCCGGACCTGTCCGGCAAGGTCGAATATTTCAACGACGTCTACGGCCGCGATACAAGGCTGCAGCAGGCGCTCGACAGCACGGAAGCGGTGCGTTCGCCGGCAAGCTGACGAATGCGGTTCTAGCGCTGAAACAGTGGGCGCCGGAAACCGGCATCGCGTCCGGCGATGAGCCAATAGACCAGGCCCGCGACAATGCCTGCGGCGGCAATGATGCCGATATCGGCCCAGCGCTCCGGGTTCGTGTCATCCGGTACACTGGGCCAGATCAAGGCGAAGCCGCCAACAGCGGCCGCCGCGCCGAAGACCATGTGCAGCCAAAAACTGCGCAGCGAGAAAAACTCGGCAATCAGTGCGAAGATCAGCGTCTGCAGGCCGGTCAGCACGATCGTCAGAAAATAGATGAACATGCCGAGCGGCGGCAACAGCAGCACCGCAATGGGGGTGACACCCATGACGTCGAAATAATTCGGCGCATTTGGCAGCGAACTCAGCCCGCCATAGATCGCCGCCACCGCGATCAGCCCAACCAGTACCGCTATGAAATAACCCGCGAGCATCATCAGAAAGCGTTTCAATACGTGCTTTACCGTCGCCATGCCCACCCCCGCGCGCAATGATAGCACCCAGTCAGCCATCAAAGTCATGTCTACGCAAGCGTGTGCCGAAGGCCGGGGGCCTTCGAGGCGCGCCATTTTTTAGAATCTGGACCGTTGGCGGCCAGCTTCATTTCGGCGCGGCTGTCACCGGATCATAGGTGATTTCAACTTTGGCCTTGTCGCTCGTGTAATAAATGACGGTGTAGCCATCGCTGTCCCAATCGATTTCCTTGATGTAGCGGAAGTCGTCGCGCTGCTCGACCTTGGCGATGATTTCCGACAGCTTCTTGGCATTCTGCGGCGGCACCGGATTTTCGTCCGCGGCAAAGGCCGATCCGCCGACAAGCAGCACGGCGGCCGCCAAAACAAGTCTGGACATGGCTTTCCCTCACATTTCGATGAGCAGAAACTCGTTTCCATGCAGGTTTGTTCCGGGATCGCGGAGCGTTGCGCTACAAGGAGGCGCCGGCCGTACCTGATTTATGGCCGCCGAAAGAAAGGCAGGTCGCTTAAAATCATGATGCGTCGCCTCAACATCGCGGCCATAATAGTGCCGGCGGTCATTCGGGGGGGCTACATGCAAATGCATCATGCCATCATATTTGTACTTTTCATATTTTCCATTCCGGCCATTTCGATGCCTGTCCAGAAAGCCGAGGCGCTGGAACCTGAACGCTATACGGTCTATTGCGCCGACGACCGCATCGAGGTTTCGTTCTGGGATATCGAGCAGATGAAGGTGCGGGCCGGCTCCAACGTTTGCCAGTTCCAGAGCTATACGAGCTACAGCAGCGCTTTGAATTTCGCCCAAAAGAATTTTGGCGGCGAGGGGGCGACCTGCAGCTGCTAGCCGCTCCGGCTTGGAATTGATTCAGGAAAGCAGATGGTGGGCGATGCAGGGATTGAACCTGCGACCCCACCCGTGTGAAGGGTGTGCTCTCCCGCTGAGCTAATCGCCCGCTCGTTGCCCGAGGGCCAAGCGCGCCGCGATATAAGGGAGGCCGGCCAGCTAAGTCAACCACTTGTCGGTCGGCATTTGGCGGTCCGCCCGATGACCGGCTTTCAGCCCTCTGCCGCGGCCATCAGTCTTTGTGCCAGATCGAGCGTCAGCGAATCGAAATGCGAGATTACCGCCGACGGCTCGAACTCTCGCACATGGCGGTCTGTGTAGCCGAAATCGACTGCCACCACCGGAATCCCGGCGGCTTTCGCCGTGTCGATGTCGGTCTGCGAATCACCGACCATCAGTGCACGGTGCGGGTCGCCACCGGCGCGCGCGATGGTCTGCGTGAGATGGCGCGGGTCGGGCTTGCGGAACGGAAAACTATCCTGACCGCAGATCGCCGCGAAATGCCCGGTCATACCGAGCGCCTCGATCAGCGCCACCGAATTGGCCTCGTATTTATTAGTGCAGATGGCCAGCAGGTAACCGGCTGCCTCGAACCGTGCGATCGCCTCGGGGACGCCAGGGTAGGGGCGCGATTTGCCGGGGATGTTAACGGTGTAATGGTCCAGAAACAGCTTGAGCAGGCGGTCGTGCTCCTCCACTGCCAGCGACCTGTGCTGCGCTGCGTGAGCACGCTCGATCATCACCCGGCCGCCATGGCCGACGAAGCGCTTGAAGCCGGCTTCGTCGACGGCCGCGAGCTGGCTGGCGGCAAGGCTGTGGTTGAGACTGTCGAGCAGGTCCGGCGCCGTGTCGATCAGCGTCCCGTCGAGGTCGAACACGATGATCGGTCGGGTCATGGCCTGTCCTGTGACGATTTGATTGCCGGCAGGCGATAACCGCTGCGGCCCGTTCAGGCAAGACGGCTTATCCACCGCGGGCAAGGTCCTTTGACCAGCCCGGCAAAAATGCTACGAGCGCCGAAACAAATCTCGGGACCCAGCATGGATGCGAGGCAATTGAAGGTTGAGGCCGCGCGGGCAGCGCTTGCCCATGTCACGGATGGCATGCGGCTCGGCATCGGCACCGGCACGACGGCGGACGAGTTCGTGCGGCTGCTCGCAGACAAGGTCGCCACCGGCCTGACTGTCATCGGCGTGCCGACCTCGGAGCGCACCGCCGTCCTTTGCACCGAGCTTGGTGTGCCGCTGTCCACCCTCGAGCAAACCCCCGAGCTCGACCTCACCATCGACGGCGCCGACGAGATCGATCCGGCGCTGACGTTGGTCAAGGGCGGCGGCGGTGCGCTGCTGCGCGAAAAGATCGTCGCGGCGGCCTCCGCCCGCATGATCGTCATCGCCGACAGCTCCAAGATGGTCGAGATGATCGGCCGTTTTCCGCTGCCCATCGAAGTCAACCGGTTTGGCCTGCGCGCCACCGAAATTGCGGTCGGCGCGGCGGCTGCAAACCTTGGCCTTTCCGGCCCTGTTACATTGAGGATGACGGGGAGCCAGCCATTTGTTACAGACGGCGGCCATTTTATCCTCGATGCATCTTTTGGCCGCATTCCGGATACAAGAGCGCTTTCGAATGCTCTCCACGCCATTCCGGGCGTGGTCGAGCATGGTCTTTTCATCGGGCTGGCATCAACGGCCATCATAGCCGGCGGCGACGGCATTCAAACCGTCCATGCCGCCCGAAAATCAGGGAGTTTTACCGATCATGATGTTGCATAACCGGGTTGGCCGCTTTTTTGCCATTCTGGCGGCCTCGGCCGTTTTCGCGTTTTCGTCGCCTGCGTTTTCGCAGGACGTCACCGATGCGCATTTGAAGGCGGCGCGCGCCGCCGTCGCGGCGATCCATGCGACGGATACGTTCGACAGCATCCTGCCGCAAGCAGCCGCGGCACTGGAGCAGCAGATGATCCAGAAGAACCCGGACATGCAGGAACTGATCGCCAAGACGATCAACGAGAAGGCGATGGCCTTGGCATCGCGCCGCGCCGACCTGGAAAAGGAAGCGGCGCTCGCCTATGCAAAGGTGTTCTCGGAAAAGGAACTCAATGAAATCGCCGCCTTCTACAATTCCGATTCCGGCAAGAAGCTGCTCGACAACGGCCCGATCGTGACGCGCGAACTGGTGAAGGCTGCCGAGATCTGGCAGAACGGCCTGGCTCGCGATCTCGCCCAGCAGGTCGGCGAGACCCTGGGTGCAGCGGCGAATGCCAAGGCGCCGGCTGCACCTGCCGACGGTACCGCTCCGGCCGATGGCGCAGCTCCCGCGGAAGCTACACCGAATTGATTGCGGACTTCCGAGCCGCCTGAACGCCACTGGACCAAAAGCCCGGCAAATCCGGGCTTTTCTTTTGATAGTCGGCAGCCTACCTGTCTCGGGGTTTGAGGGGCAAGGAGTTCAGGCATGGCCGGTTACGACTACGATCTTTTCGTCATCGGCGGCGGCTCCGGCGGGGTGAGGGCGGCGCGCGTCGCGGCCGCACTCGGCAAGCGTGTCGGCATTGCCGAGGAATACCGCTATGGCGGCACATGCGTGATCCGTGGCTGCGTGCCGAAGAAGCTCTATGTCTACGCCTCGCAATTCCCCGAGCATTTCGCCGACGCCGCCGGTTATGGCTGGACGGTGCCTGAGGCGCGTTTCGACTGGCAGACGCTGGTCGCCAACAAGGACCGCGAAATCAGCAGGCTGGAGGCCATCTACAAGAAGAACGTGCAGGGCGCCGGCGGCGAGGTCTTTCATTCGCGCGCCATCCTGGTCGATCGGCATGTGGTGCATCTTCTTGGTGAGGATCGCACCGTTACCGCCGACCAGATCCTGATCGCTACCGGCGGGCGACCGGCGCCGCATCCGGCATTGCCCGGCCATGAGCACTGCATCTTTTCCAACGAGGCCTTCGACCTCAAGGAACTGCCGAAGGCAATCATGATCGAGGGCGGCGGCTATATCGCCGTCGAATTCGCCAACATCTTTCACGGCCTCGGCGTCGACACGACGCTGGTCTACCGCGGCAAGGAGATCCTCAGCCGTTTCGACATGGACCTCAGACGTGTGCTGCACGAAACGATGGAAAAGAAGGGGATAAAAATCCTCTGCCACGCCGTGTCCGAGTGGGTCAGGAAGCGGCCTGACGGCCGGCTCGACGCGCTTGTCACCGGCGGCACGGTGCTGACGGTCGACCAGGTCATGCTCGCCATCGGCCGCATTCCCAATACCGAGAACATGGGCCTGGAAGGCGTCGGCATCGAGATGACCAAAACCGGGGCAATCCACGTCGACGAATACTCCCGCACCAACATCGACAACATCTGGGCAATCGGTGACGTCACGCATCGCGTGCAATTGACGCCGGTGGCAATCCACGAGGCGATGTGCTTCGTCGAGACCGCCTTCAAGGACAAGCCGACGGCGCCCGACCATGACACGATCGCTACCGCCGTCTTTTCGCAGCCCGAGATCGGTACGGTCGGCCTGTCGGAGGATGAGGCGGTAAAGCGCTTTTCGGATGTTGAAATCTACCGCGCCACCTTCCGGCCGATGCGGCACACACTTTCCGGCCGCGACGAAAAGATGCTGATGAAGCTGGTCGTCGACGGCGCCTCGAAAAAGGTCCTCGGCGCCCACATTCTCGGGCCGGATGCCGGCGAAATGGCGCAGCTTCTCGGCATACCGCTGAAGGCCGGCCTGACCAAGGATGATTTCGATCGCACCATGGCGGTGCATCCGACCGCCGCGGAAGAACTCGTCACCATGTACAAGCCGACTTACCGGGTGAGAGATGGTGAGCGCGTCTGACGCGATAACAACCCATCGCGGCAACGAAATTGCCGCGATGGAAGTGCGTGCGTTTTCTTACAGCAGCGTTCCGCGCAGGATCACCAGCGCAACCGAAAAATAAATCACCAAGCCGGTGACGTCGACCAGCGTGGCGACGAACGGAGCCGATGCGCTGGCCGGGTCGAAGCCGATGCGCTTCAGGGCGAAGGGCAGCATCGATCCAGACAGCGAGCCGAAGGTGACGATACCAACCAGCGTGGCGCCGATCGTCATTGCGATCAGCGGCCAGTGCGGGCCGTAGTCGTAGAAGCCGAGATACTGCCAGAGCGCGATGCGGCAGACGCCCACCACGCCAAGAATCGAGCCAAGCACCAGGCCGGTGGGCAGCTCGCGCAATGCCACCCGCCACCAGTCGCCAAGGCCGATCTCGCGCAGCGCTAGCGCCCGGATGACCAGCGAGGTCGCCTGCGAGCCGGAATTGCCGCCGGAGCTCATGATCAATGGAATAAATAGCGTCAGCACGATCGCCTTTTCCAGCTCGCCCTCGTAACTTTGCATCGCGTTGGCGGTCAGCATCTCGCTGATAAACAGCGCGCACAGCCAGCCGGCGCGTTTCTGGATCATCGCCAGAAAGCCCATCTTCATATAGGGCTCGTCGAGAGCCTCCATGCCGCCGAAACGATGCACATCCTCCGTCGTTTCGTCGATCATCGTGTCGATAATATCGTCGATGGTAACGATGCCGAGCAGTTTGCCGTTGTCCACGACCGGAACGGCGAGCAGATCATATTTCGAGATCAACTGAGCAACCTTTTCACTATCGGTCAGCGGTGAAACGGTGATAGGCGCACGATCCGGCGCGATTGCCATGATCAGCTCGTCGGGCCCGCCAGCGATCAGTCGACGCAGGCTGGTCGAGCGCAACAGGACATGCGTTTGCGGATCGACGATGTAGATCGCGTAGACGGTTTCGCGCGTCCGCTCCACCTTGCGGATATAATCCAGCGTGCGGGCCACGCTCCAGTCCGGCGGCACGCTGACATATTCGGTCGTCATGAGCGAGGCGGCGCTGCCTTCGGGATAGCCGAGAATGGCAAGCAGCGTCGCGCGCAGCGGTGGCGCCAGGCCACCAAGCAGTTCGGAACGAGCCGGCTCGTTCAGATCGCGCAGTATGTCGGCGGCGCGATCGACCGACATGGCGGCAAGCAGTCTGCCTGCCTTGATGCGGGGCAGCGCCTCGACCAGTTCGGATGCGCCGTCGAGTTCAGGCTGGTCGAAGATCTCCACCAGCCGCCCGAACGGCACTTCGCAAAGCAGCTCCGATGCCGTCTCGCGGGGCTCCTGGTTCAAGGCCTCGACGATGTCGGCGACGTGTTCGTTGGCAAGTACGCGAGCGATGGCGATGGCATCGCCGCCCGCGACAGGGGAAAACTCGTTCATGGCTCACTCCTTGCCGTCCGGCAGGACGTGAGCCTGTCAGGTCACGTCAAGCGGACGGCGGTTGCGTTCGACTGTGACTGTCGCCAGGCATGGCGCGGTGACCTTTCTGCTCGCGGGTTCGAGTTGAGATTCTGCAAGCCGGCGCAACATAGGAGCGCGCCTTGCCGAGTCAATCGCGAGAGCGGGTTAAAACGGCGGCAAACCGACTGGATCGCGAGACTGTGATCGGGCTACGTGGCTGGCTGGCTGGACGCTGGCAATGGTGCCGCAGCTATCTCTGCTTCAGCCGGCGGGGAAAGCGCAGCCACTTGTCCTCGGCCGGCCGCGTCGGCTGCGTGAGGATGGTGGTGAGCTCTACCGGCAAGCTCGGAACCAGCGGCTTCTTGGTGGCGACGCCGTCGGCGATCGCAACCACGCTGTGGTAGAATTCGGTGCCCGCGCGCGATCTCGGCGGCGTCGCCTCATGCATGATCGAGATCACGGTTGCATCAGGGCAATTGTCCTTGATCGCCTGGTGGAAGGCGATCCGTCCATCGGGGTCGAGCGCGCCGGTGGCTTCATCGAGGAACAGCAATCCCGGCTGCTGCAGCACGATGCGGGCGACAACCAGCTTCTGCTTCTGCCCACCCGAGAGAACCTGATCCCAGATCTTTCCTTCACGGCTCTCATCGGCCAGATGCTCGATGAAGTCGCCGAGACCGGCCTTGTGCAGGGCGGAGGCGACCTGGATGTCGACGTAATCATGCTCGGAACCTGGCAGGCAGACCAGTTGCTTCAGCGAGACCTGCTGCAGCTTCACCTCCTGGGCGGCGTAGAAACTCTTGACCCCTTCCGGGAAGACGATGGTGCCGCGGCCATAAGGCCACAGGCCGTTGATCGCCTTGACCAGCGAGGTCTTGCCACAGCCGGATTCGCCCTTGAGGAACGTCCACTCGCCACGCCGGAAGCGCAAGTTCGCGGCACTCAGGAAGGGCGTTGCATCCTCACCCTGATGCGCCAGTTCAAGCTTCTGGATGGTCAGGCCGAAGACCGGGTTCTGGCGGTCGTAGCGGAAGTCGGAGCGGCCGGTCTGCTGATAGAATTCCTGCGGGTGCTGGACGTTTTCGATCGCCTGCGCCAATTCAATGACGCGCAAGCTGTTGGCGCGCAAGGTGGCAAGACTTGGCATGACATGGATGAACCACGAACATTTGCTGATCAGCGCGTTGACCTGCTCGGAACCTGTTATGTAACCCTTGAGGTCGAGGCCGTTATGGATAAACGGCACAAGGCCAGGCCCGAAGGCGACAATTTTGGCACCGACAAAGTTATAGACCGATTCGAATCCCGAATAGATGGTGTTGACGATGTTGAACTTCGACCAAGTCCTATCGATGTCGAGATAGAGCCGGCTATGTATCGTCTTCTGCACGACTTCGCCTTGCGAGGCCGCCACATGAAAGCTGCGGCGCAATAACGTGATCAGTTCGCCCCGATAGCTGCCTTCAGCCTTCTGCATCCTGATGTTGAGCCACTCCAGCATTCCGCCGATTTTGACTGCGATCCAGGTGTTGAACGGCACGTAGAGAGCGACCGCCAGCAGAGCAAGCACGACACTCCCGTAGCTGCCGAGGAACTCGAGTCCTTTTACCTCCACAGAATTTGCCAACAAAGCTCCACCGACAAAGTAGAGCGAGGTAAAGACACTGAATACGCCCATGGCAAGCCCAATAGCGCCGCCTGTCATGTCCTTGATCGATTCCTGCACGCGCTGGTCGATGTTGTCGGGCGCTGCCGTGCCGGACGAGCCATGCTGGGCGTGGTAGTGTGAATGGTTGGGGTCGAGTAGCGCCGCATTGAAGCGGCTATCTAGCCAGCCGCGCCATTTGCGATGCAATGTCGCCGATACAAACTTGCATGTACTGGTAATGCCCATGTCCTTGAGCACAACCAGCAGCACGAGCAGGCCGGCATTGGTCAGCAGCGTTTTGAGCGGCGTGGTATTCGCGGCGTCGTGAAAAAAAGCGATTGAGGTATATAGTTCAGCCGCCGCCACGGTAAACCAGACGTCGGCTTTGCTGGAGAGCCCTGTCAGCAAGCCTATTACCAAGGTGAGCGTCCAGGCTTCCACCCACCGGTCCGAGAACCAGTAGGCCCGCATCAGTCCCCAGAAGCTGCGCATCGACGATACGGGCGTCAGGGGCGACGGCCTTGCGGCACCGCGGAGCCATTTTTCCGATATTGAATGTCGCGTTGGTCTATCGACCCGAATCACTATCCCGCCCAAACGATTTTTCTTTTGTTACGGACAGTAACACCAATTGATCATTTTCCATTAGCTTTTCACCAGTCGCAGGTGGCTTAGCTTGCCGGCCGTTGCAGTGGAGCAACAGAATGAATAATCACGGCGCTGTGCCGTCACGTTTCGAGGGGCGGAATACCAACGCAATTTCAAATAGTTACTTGCCTGCGCCCGAGCAAGTAGAGATCTTCCCCAAGGGAAGGTCTTCACACAGCTTTGTGAACATAGAAGCGCCTTCCAGCGGCCGATCTTCACAGCCTGAACCGCCTTCACGGCCAGCTCCGACCTCGTCGGCGACCAGAAAGTGACCGTATGATTCGTGGTTGAAGTCGCAATGTCAGGAACCCGTAATCTGCCAAGCAATGACTTCGCTGGCACTGTCCAGGATGCGGACCAACATCCATTAGACCGTGCTTTATTAGAGTACGAACAAAACTGCGTTTGACAATGATGCGCTGCGGATCGAACCTGCCGGACGCATCCAGGTTTGAACCGGGGGGAAGTTCTTCATGCTTGCACGGACATTGTTTGCGGCGATGCTCGCAACGTTCGCCTGGCTGCCGCAAACATATGCCGGCAGCCAGGCCGTTCCCGCAAACGCCGAGGGACAGATCGAGTTCAACACGCCGTCCGGCAATATTGGCTGCATCTACACGCCGAAGGGCGGCACCAGCACCTACGAGCCGCAGGATGGCGGACCGGAACTGAGTTGTTCGCGCGTCGAGCCCAGCTACGTCACGATCATCCTCGGCCCGAAAGGCCCGGCGACGCTGATCAAGAATCCGGGCGAGCAAGGCTGCTGCGGCGGCGTCACCAGGCTGGCCTACGGCAACAGGTGGAGCAAGGGGCCATTTTCCTGCCAGTCATCCACCAAGGGATTGACCTGCACCGGCAAGCATGGCCATGGCTTTTTCGTCAGCAAGGCCAAGGTGACCGTGAAATAGTCCGACTCAGTTCGCTGTTTCCAGTTCGCCGCGTGCCTTGGCCGCGGCGACCTGGCGGAGTGCATCGGCGAGCGTATCGGCGTCCTGGGCACCCATCACCGCATATTTGCCTTCAAGCAGAAAGCACGGCACACCCGATATGCCCATGCGCGAAGCGGTGGCGATTTCGGTGCGCACGGCCTCTACATCGGCGTCGGTCGGCAGAAGCGTTTCGACCACGGACGCATCCATGCCGGCCTCGCGGGCGGCTTCGATCAGCACGGCATGATCGCCGAGATTGGCGCCTTCCTCGAAATTCAGCTGGAACAGCCGGCGCACCAGCCGGTTCTGAATGGCCTCGCCGGCCGTGCCGGCCCAGCGAATGAGACGGTGCGCATCCAGCGTATTGGGCGCGACCTTGATGGCGTCGAATGCGAAGGAGATGCCTTCAGCCTCGCCCAGCGGTTCGATCCGGGC
Organism: Mesorhizobium sp. M0854; assembly: GCF_040319815.1. NCBI lineage: Bacteria > Pseudomonadati > Pseudomonadota > Alphaproteobacteria > Hyphomicrobiales > Phyllobacteriaceae > Mesorhizobium > Mesorhizobium sp. M0854. Next base: position 211,657 of record NZ_JAMYOL010000005.1, on the reverse strand, counting down.
ATGGATTTCGCGGATGCGTTGCTCGCTGCCGAATTTCGCCACCATATAGTCGCGGCGGTTCTTGCCTTCGAGCGGGATTGTTGGGTCGAGTTGGAAGGGCCGCCAGCGTATGTGAACGTCGATATCGACGGCGGCAATCGCCTTGTCGAGCCGTTTCTGGCCGATAAAGCACCAGGGACACACGACGTCGGAGACCACATCGACGGTAATCGAGCTCTCGTCGTTCATCTTGATCTCCTGTTGTGAAGAGGTCACTTCGGTTTGCGCCACCAGGTCGGCAACTGATAACCGTATATGGGCGTCTTTTGCGGATGTTCCAGATAGTTCCAATAAGCGAGCCATTGCTGGTTGTTGTGCTGCGTCGGCACCATGTAATTGCCGGAGATCAGCAGCCGGTCGAGAACGCGGACGGCCGCTACATAGTCCTCCTTCGAACGAGCTCTCAGCATCGCCTCGATCGCCGCATCCACTGCGGGGTCGGCGACACCCGCCAGGTTGAACGAGCCTTCGGCCTTGGCAGCAGCGGATCCCCACCGCCCGGTTTGCTCGATACCGGGCGACAGCGAGTTGTTGAAACCGGTCGAGCCGACCAGCACCTCGAAATCGAAACGCTGCTTGCGCGACTGGATCTGATCACCGTCGAGGCTGCGGATGCCGACATCGATGCCGAGCTTCTCAAGGGTGCGCTGATAGATAGCGGCAAGTCGCTCTTCGTCCTGCGAGGCGGTCAGGATCTCGAAACCGAACGGCTTTCCCTCGGGATCGAGCATTGCGCCGTCCTGCACCGTATAGCCCGCGCTCTTCAGCAGCTCGAATGCCGCCTTCAGCACCTTGCGATCCTGGCCGGAGCCGTCGGTAACGGGCGGCCTGTAGGTGCCGTCCATGACATCTGCGGGCACGCGGCCGGGGTAGGGGGCCAGCAGGGCCTTTTCCTTTTCGCTGGCCGGGTGGCCGAGCGCGGACAGCTCGGAATTCTGCCAAAAGCTCATCGTGCGCGTGTATTTGCCGCCGAACAGATTCTTGTTGGCCCATTCGAAATCGTAGAGCATGCCGAGCGCGCGCCGCACGACCGGATTGGAAAATTTCGGCAGCCGCGTGTTGAACAGGAAACCGTTGACCACCGGCGGAATGCCGGTATCGAAAGTTTCGGCGATGACCTCGCCCCTGTGGAAGGCCGGAAAATCGAGATCGCGCTCGCGTTTGACCGGGTCGCTGTCGTCGTCAATGGCGCAGATGCCTTTCTTGAACGCTTCCTGTTTGGCGTTGGCGTTGAGGAAATATTCGATGGTGATCTGGTCGTAATTGTCGAAGCCGCGCTTGGACGGCACGTCCTTGCCCCAATAGTCCGGATTGTGCTTGAACACGATGCGCTGACCGGGCACGACTTGCGCCACCGTGTAAGGCCCGCTGCCGATCACCGGCTTTAGCGTCGTCCTGTCGAAGGTGTCCTTGTTGAAGGCGTGTTTCGGGATGATCGGCGTCAGCGCAATGATCAAAGGAAATTCGCGGTCGGCCTTGTCGTTGAAGGTGAAGCGCACACTGCGGTCGCCGGTCTTTTCGAGCTTGGCAATCGCTTTCATTCGCTGGCTGTAAGGTGGGCGGCCCTTCTCGGTGAAGACGTCATAGGTAAACAACACGTCTTCCGGCGTCACCGGCTCGCCGTCCGACCATTTGGCGTTGGGATCGAGGTGGAATTCGATGCTCTTGCGCTCGGGATCCATGTCGGCGGTATCGGCGAGCAGGCCGTAGAGACTGAAGGCCTCGTCGTAGTTGCGCTGCATCAACGGCTCGAAGACAAGATTGCCAAAGGCTTGATCCATCATGCCGCGCGCGGTGGTGCGCAGGCTTCTCAGGATGAACGGATTGAGATTGTCGAAGCTGCCGACCACGCAATAGGTAATGCTGCCGCCTTTCGGCGCGTCGGGGTTGACGTAGTTGAAATGCTTATAGTCGGCCGGCAGCGCCGGCTCGCCCTGCATGGCAAGCGCGTGCTTCGGTTCCGACAGGGCCGGCTGCAGGGAAAGGCCGACAAACAACATTGCGGCGATCAGCCAAACGACAACGCGGCCCATGACCGTCTCCTTCCCGATTCGATGCGCAGCATACATGAGCCGGTCGTGCACCGGCCAACCCCTTGAGCCTATCCTTCGGCCAAGATTCGCGAGACCCGGGCTGGATTCGGCACCGCTTGCAGTGTAACACGCCGTCCGAAGTCATTCTGTTGCCTCATTTCGGCAACAGGTAGCTGGACCACACGGCATGAAAAAAGCCGGTTCCGGGATCATTTGAGAGGAATGCACGACATGACGAGCCTGAACAGCAACGCGTACCGCCTGTCGGTCATGGCCGCTGGCGTGGTCGGCATTCTGGGCGCCGGGATTCCCGCTGCTTCCGCGCAGCAGCAACAGCAGATTCCGCAAGGCTGGTTCAAGGCCTGCACCAAGCAGGAAGACGTCGACATCTGCAATGTCCAGAACATCACCACCGCCGGCAACGGCCAGCTCATCACCGGCGTCAGCCTGATCGAATTGAAGGGCAAGGTGAACCGCAAGGTGTTCCAGGTGACGGTTCCGACCGGCCGTCTCGTTCCTCCCGGCATCGGCCTCCAGATCGACGGCGGCAAGGCGCAGAAGCTCGACTATGTGATTTGTTTTCCGGATCGCTGCGTGGCGGAAGTGCCGCTGAGCGATCAGCTTGTCGCATCCTTCAAGAAGGGATCGGCGCTGACGCTCACCTCGGTCAATTTCCAGAACCAGCCGAACCCGATCAAGATTGCGCTGACCGGCTTCAGCGGCGCCTTCGACGGCCCGCCGCTGCAGCAGTCGGACATCGAGGACCGGCAGAAGAAGCTCCAGGAGTTCGTCGCCAAGAACAATCAGGACTTTGCCAAGAAGCTCAAGGAAGAGCAGGAAAAGGCGAAGGCCGCCAACTGATCGACGGGTTTTCGAACCAACAAAAAAGCGGGGGCTCATACCCCGCTTTTTTCGTTTGGACCGGCCGTTTGTCGCGTTCAGCCAAGTCTCAAACCAGTCCCAGCCCAGCCAGATCCCGGCTAAGTCAATGTCTCAATTGGTGCTTCGGCTCGTAGCGCCCGTCCGGCTTCTTGTCGAACATTTCACCAATCTGCGGATGCCGGACCGGTTCGCCCGACCGGTCCTCGAGTAAATTCTGCTCGGACACATAGGCGATGTATTCCGTTTCGGAATTCTCGGCGAGCAGATGATAGAAAGGCTGGTCCTTGCGCGGCCGCACGTCAGCGGGGATCGCCTCGTACCATTCGTCAGTATTGGCGAATTGCGGATCGACGTCGAAAATGACGCCGCGGAACGGAAACAGCCGGTGCCGAACCACCTGTCCGATCGAGAATTTGGCTGTCTTCATCGCACTCACCACTTGAACTTCTTGAACGCCACGCATCTCGGAACACGCAAGGAACGCTCCAGGACTTTAGATTCTTACGCACCGGTCCGGCAAAGATTGGCCCAGACCTTAAGGTCGACATCGTCATTATTTGGCGCAGACGCGGCGTCAATTCAATCCCGATCCCCTTGATGCCGGGTTGAGCATCGCGAGATGCGGATCAAGGGCGGTGGCCAAGATCGCTATCGCTCAGCCGGTTTTCGAAATCCGCCAAAAAACGCCGCAAAACCGCTGCCGGGTCGAAGACCCTCGCGCATGAAAAACGCCCGTAACGGCGCAAACCCCTCAAGCGCGCCCAGGCCAGCGCTGCGCACCAGCTGGGCCGGCAGCATGTCGGAAAGCAGCGACATGTTGAGCAGGTTGACCGCGCTGCTGCGCGCCAGAATGTCCGGCCGCCGCTTGAAATCATAGGCTGCAAGCGCCTTGGCGGCGCCCGGGTCCGAGCGGTTTCTGCTTGCGGCACCAATCAGGTCGTCGATGTCCCGGATGCCGAGATTGAGGCCTTGCGCGCCAATTGGGGGAAACACGTGGGCGGCTTCACCGACAAGTGCCACGCGGCGATGCGCAAACCGCCACGGGCTCACCGCTGAAAGTGGGTAGACCTGCCGGCCGGGCTCAACCGACACGCGGCCCAACATCGATTGCATTCGCTGTTCGACCCGCGTCGAAAGCTCGGCGTCGTCGAGTGCTGCAAGGTCCTTGGCGATATCGGGTTCGAGCACCCAGACAAGGCTGGACCGGTTGCCGGGCAGGGGAACCTGTGTGAACGGACCGGTCTCGGTGTGGAATTCGGTCGAAGTGAAGGCATGGTCGCTGCGGTGACCGAAATTGAGCACCAACGCCGCCTGCGGATAGGATCGGATCGAGGTGCGGATGCCGGCTGCCTCGCGGGCCTGCGACTGACGGCCATCGGCGGCAACTGCCAACGATGCCTCAACCTCGCTGCCGTCGGCGAGAACGGCATGGGCATGGTCGGCATCGAGGCGCCATGCCTCCACCATCGACTTTCGCCATTCGATGCCCGAATGCGCGACAGCCTCGGCTAGCGTGCGGTTGAGAACGCTGTTGGGCAAGTTCAGCCCGAATTGCTCTTCGTTGATCTCGCTGGCGCGAAAGGTCACTGTCGGGCTGCGGATCAGCCGGTTGGTTGCGTCAACGATACGCATCACCTTGAGCGGCGCTGCGTGCGGCCTGATTCCGTCGAAGATCCCTAGCCGTTCGAACATCTTCAGGGCAGGGTTCATCAAGGCTGTCGTCCGGCCGTCGGGGCCGGCTGCATCGGGTCCGACGAGCGTCACGGGAAAGCCCGCCTCGGCAAAGCCAAGCGCCGCGATCAGCCCCGCAGGGCCGCTGCCGGCGACCAGTATCCGTGCTGTTTCCCGATGGTTCAAATTCGGCTTCCGGATTGCGAAGTGAGGCCCGTCCGACCTGCTGGTCCATATAGGTCAGGTGATGCGGCTTGATCAACGCGGCGATTCGGCCCATTCGGTTGCCATGACCGGCCAACAAGACGATTTCAGCCACCTCGACGGCACCGGCCGCGCGATGGCGAGCGTTGCGCGCAGCCCTCGACTGACGGTGAGCGTCGTTGCCGGCATGGGCATCGCCCTTGCCTGGCTCCTTCTCGGCGCAATGGCAGTTCGTGGTGCCGTAAGCCGGCTCCCGGGCACCGATGCACCCGGCGACACGATGCTGGGGAACCTGCCGCAACTGCCGCTGCCGGATTTCCTTGCGCGTTTCTTCGCCCTTTGCCTTGCGCCGGCGCCGCTTCGCGCAAGCGTAGGCGCGCAAGGCGGGGCACTCACCGCGATGTGGCTGTTGATGGCCATCGCGACCATGCTGCCCTCCGCGGCGCCGATGATCCGCACCTATTGCGAGATCGCAGATACCGCCAGGATCAAGGGGGAACCCGTTGCCCATCCGCTGATCCTTATCGCTGGATATTTGAGTGTCTGGCTTGCCGCCTCGGCAATATTCGCTGCCCTGACGCTCGCAGTCCATGCATTCGTGTCATCCGGGCAGATGCTCGATCCGCTGCTTGGAATTGCCGGAGCAGCCGCGCTGTCGATCGCTGGTCTCTATCAGTTCAGCTGGCTGAAGGAAGCCTGTCTGGAGAAGTGCAGAAATCCGTTCTCGGTCCTGTTCGCCAACTGGAGCGCCAGGCCCATTCGCATTTTCCGGCTCGGTATGGGGCAGGGCCTGTGGTGCCTTGGATGCTGCTGGGCGCTGATGCTGGTAATGTTTGCCGTCGGTGTGATGAACGTGTTCTGGATGGCGCTGATCGGCTTGTTCAGCCTGGTCGAAAAACAGACGGCAGGCAATCTGCCGACGCGGTTGGGCGGTGCGATACTGCTTGTCTGGGCAGCCGCGCTACTAGTAGTCTCGGCATGAGGGGGGAGAATTCGATGACAGATCAAAACTGGGCAATGAAGGGAGAGCTCATCCTTTCCTGCAATTGCACGGTTTTTTGCCCTTGCGTTCTGTCGCTCGGCAATCATCCGCCTACGGAAGGCTATTGCCAAACCTGGGCGGGGTTCCGGATCGATGCCGGCCATTTCGGCGAGGTCGACCTGTCCGGCCTCAATCTTGGGCTGGTCATGGAAATCCCCGGTTATATGAGCCGCGGCAACTGGACGGCGGGCCTGTTCATCGACAAGCGCGCCTCGGTTTACGCTATGAAGGGACTGACGAAGATATTCACCGGCAAGGCCGGTGGAACCACATCGCTGCTCTCCATCCTGGTCGGACAGTTCCTCGGTGCCGAGCAGGTGCCGATCACCTACGAGACGCGTGAGAAAACACGCATCTTTCAGATACCGAAGATCATCGATGGTGCGGTGACGCCAATCACCAGCAAGGATCGCGACAAGGATACGGTCATCAGCAATTCGGAATACTGGATTGCGCCGGAAATCATCGTCGCCAAATCCGACAAGAGCAAAATGCGGGCCTTTGGCCGCAACTGGAACTTTGCTGGCCGTTCGGCCGAAATCTGCAAGCTGGACTGGCGGGGCCCGTGAGCAAGAAGACGACGGCCAGGAAAATCGCCGACCGGATTCCGCGGCCGAAGAAGAAAGTCACATGGCCTCAGGCGCGGGCGTTCTCGGTCCATCTCTTGACCGCGTCGGGCTCATTCCTGGCGTTTCTGTCGCTGGTGGCAGCAAGCGAGCAGCGCTGGACGGCGATGTTCTGGTGGCTGGGGCTGGCGCTCTTCGTCGACGGCATCGACGGGCCGATCGCCAGGAAGCTCGATGTCAAGGAAATCCTGCCGACTTGGTCGGGCGAACTGCTCGACAACATCATCGACTACGTGACCTACGTGTTGATTCCGGCCTTCGCGCTCTATCAGCGCGGCTTCATGGGCGAGCGCCTGTCGTTCCTGTCGGCGGCAATCATCGTGGTGTCGAGCGCAATCTACTATGCCGATACCGGCATGAAGACGAAGGAGAATTTCTTCAAGGGCTTTCCGGTCGTCTGGAACATGGTGGTGTTCACGCTGTTCGTCATCGAGCCCGGACAATGGGTTTCTTTCGCCGTGGTCGTGGTGGCCGGCATTCTCACCTTCGTGCCGATCAATTTCATCCATCCGGTGCGGGTGAAGCGGCTGCGGCCAATCAATCTCGGCATGACGCTGCTTTGGTGCGCTTTCGGCGCGCTGGCGCTGGCGCAGGCCGCACTTGCCTCCTTCTACGACCAGATCGGCGTGCTGGGCGAGCAGGTCAGCGATTTCATCAAGATCGGGATTACGGTCACCGGGCTTTACCTCGCTTGCATCGGCGCTATCATGCAGTTCTTCACAAATCTCGGCGCCAAGCCGGATAAGAATGCCTGATCCCAAGAGAGCCAGAAAATGTCCAAAGCGATCCGCATCCATGCCCATGGCGGCCCGGAGGTCCTGACCTATGAGGATGCCGATCCCGGGCAGCCGGGCTCGGGACAGATCCTGGTCAAGCATACCGCGATCGGTCTCAATTTCATCGACGTCTATTATCGCTCTGGCCTTTATCCGCCGCAGGGCGGATTTCCGCTGATCCCCGGCGGCGAGGCGGCCGGCGTGGTCTTGGATGTCGGCTCGGATGTCGACTGGCTCAAACCCGGCGATCGCATCGCCTACGCCGTGACGACCGGCGCCTATGCCGGGCAGCGCGTGATCGCCGCCGACCGCGTGGTGAAGGTGCCGGACGGCATCAGTGACGAACAGGCCGCAGCCATGATGCTAAAGGGCATGACCGCCGAATATCTGTTGCGCCGTACATTCAAGGTGAAAGCCGGCGACACGATCCTGTTTCATGCGGCGGCCGGCGGTGTCGGGCTGATCCTCGGCCAATGGGCCAAGCATCTTGGCGCGACAGTGATCGGCACGGCGAGTTCCACCGACAAGATCGAGCTCGCCGAGGCGCATGGCTTCGACCACGTGATCAACTATCGCGAACAGGATTTCGTGGCCGGCGTTGCCGCTATCACCGGTGGCAAGAAATGCGACGTTGTCTACGATTCAGTCGGCAACGACACATTTCCAGCCTCGCTCGATTGCCTGCGGCCGCTCGGCACTTTCGTCAGCTTCGGTCAATCGTCTGGGCCGATTCCGCCCTTCAGCATCTCGTTGCTGGCGCAGAAGGGCTCGCTGTTCGCAACGCGGCCGACGCTGTTCGTCTATAATGCCAGGCGCGAGGACCTCGAGGCTTCCGCCGCCGCCTTGTTCGACGTGGTGCTCAGCGGCGCCGTCAAGATCAAGATCAACCAGCGTTACGCGCTCAGCGAGGCCGGCAAAGCGCATTCCGATCTCGAAGGGCGCCGGACCACCGGGACAACAATACTTATCCCTTAGGTGCCCGCCGTTTCGGGCCGCCGACGCCGCCGTTCTTGCGAACTGCTTTTTACCGCTTGAGTTTCCGCTGAAATTCTTGAAGCTCTTTCAAGTCGTGAGGCGCTTACCGTAGAGAGCAGCCCGCGCATACGATGCTTGCGGGAACACAGAACATGTCTGGCAAACCAGATGGAGGCACCGTGAGTGCAGATCAGGACGGCGCAAACCTGCTTGAGGTTCGCGGCCTCACAAAGATATTCGGCACGTTGACGGCGTGCGACCATGTCGATCTCAACATCGCCAAGGGCGAGATCCATGCGTTGCTTGGCGAGAACGGCGCCGGCAAGTCGACCTTGGTGAAAATGCTGTTTGGATCGCTGGAACCGAATTCCGGCGAGATTTTCTGGAATGGCCAGGCGGTCAGGATCACCAGCCCCGGGACCGCAAAAAAGCTCGGCATCGGCATGGTTTTCCAGCATTTTTCCCTGTTCGAAGCGCTGACGGCGGCGGAGAACATCGCGCTGTCGCTGGATGACGGCTCGCCGATCAGTACGATCGCGGCCAAGGCGAGGGCGCTCTCCTACAGTTACGGCCTGCCTCTCGATCCGCTATCGCTGGTCGGTGATCTGTCGGTCGGCGAGCGTCAGCGCATCGAAATCATCCGCTGCCTGCTGCAGACGCCGCAACTTATCATCCTCGACGAACCAACTTCGGTGCTGACGCCGCAGGAGGCCGATAAGTTGTTCGAGACGCTCGAACGGCTGCGTTCGGAAGGAAAGTCCATCCTCTACATTTCGCACCGGCTGGAAGAGGTCAAACGGATCTGCGACCGCGCCACCGTGCTGCGTCACGGCAAGGTGGTCGGCCATTGCAATCCGCGCCAGGAAACCGCGTCTTCGTTGGCGCGGATGATGGTCGGCAACGAGGTGCTGGCCGTGGTGCGGGCGCCGGCCGAGGGTATCGAGACCGCGCCGGTGCTGCTTCAAATCCGCGAACTCACCCGCAAGCCGGCGACCCCGTTCTCGATCCCGCTCAGGAACATCAATCTTGAAGTCCGCGCCGGCGAGGTGATCGGCATTGCCGGTGTCGCCGGCAACGGCCAGGGCGAATTCTTCGAATCCGTTTCCGGCGAGGTGCTGCAGGCGGATGCCGGCTCGGTCCGCATCCGCGGCAAGGATGCCGGCGGCCTCACCATCACCGGCAGGCGTCTGATGGGCGCTGCCTTCGTCCCGGAAGAGCGGCTCGGCCATGGCGCAGCACCGCGCATGAAGCTTTCGGAGAACCTGCTTCTGTCGCGCCACGCCACCGATGGCAAGATGTTTGTCGGCGCCGGTGGAATGGTCAAGGGCGATGCGATCTATACCGCTGCCCAGCGCATCATAAAGGCAATGGACGTGCGCAAGAGCGCGCCGGATCCGGAGGCTGCGGCTCTTTCGGGCGGCAATCTGCAGAAATTCATCGTTGGCCGCGAACTCGACCGCCGGCCCAGCGTCTTGGTGGTCAATCAGCCGACCTGGGGGGTCGACGCGGGTGCGGCGGCCCACATCCGCCAGGCCCTGATCGAACTGGCGCGCAGCGGCTCGGCGGTGCTGGTGATCAGCCAGGACCTCGACGAGCTGTTCGAGATTTCCGATGCGATCACGGTCATGCACAATGGCGAACTGTCGAAGCCGCTGCCGATAGCTGAAGCGACATTCGAGAAAATCGGGCTGCTGATGGGCGGCGCCGAACCCGGTCATGCCGAACATAAGCTGGAGACGGCCTGATGCGCCTCGAACTTGTAAAACGCCCGCAGCGCTCGATGCTGTTTTCGGCACTCTCGCCTTTCATCGCTTTCGTTTTGACGATCATTGCCGGTGCCATCATGTTCGCGCTGCTCGGCGTCAACCCGTTGACCGCGTTCCGCATCTACTTCATCGAACCGATCAGCCAGGTCTGGCAATTGCATGAGCTGGCGATCAAGGCCGCCCCCCTGATCCTGATCGCGGTCGGACTGTCAGTCTGCTACAAGGCCAACATCTGGAACATCGGCGCCGAAGGCCAGTTCATCCTGGGCGGCATTGTCGGCTCGATCATCCCCGTGCTGTTTCCGCAGTTCGAAGGCCCATTGGTGCTGCCGCTGATGCTTCTGCTCGGCATGGTCGGTGGGGCCGCCTATGCTGCAATCCCGGCACTGCTGAAGACGCGCTTCAACACCAACGAGATCCTGACCAGCCTGATGCTGGTCTATGTCGCCCAGCTCTTCCTCGATTGGCTCGTACGCGGGCCGTGGCGCGATCCGCAGGGTCATGGTTTCCCGCAGACCATCCAGTTCAACGATTCGGCGATACTGCCGGAACTCCTCCCGGAATCCGGCCGGGCAAACTGGGGATTTGTCTTCGCGCTGATCGCGGCGATACTGATCTGGATCCTGATGAGTCGTATGCTGAAAGGCTTCGAGGTCCGCGTGCTCGGCTCAAGCCCGAGGGCAGGGCGCTTCGCCGGGTTTGGCCTTAACCGCATGGTCTTCTTCGCCTTCCTGCTGTCGGGCGCACTGGCCGGACTTGCAGGGATTTCGGAGGTCTCGGGAGCCATCGGACAATTGCAGCCGGTGATCTCGCCCGGCTACGGATTTACCGCTATCATCGTGGCATTTCTCGGCCGGCTCAATCCGCTCGGCATCGTCGCCGCAGGCCTTGTGCTGGCGCTGACCTATCTGGGCGGCGAGGCAGTGCAAAGCGCGCTCGGCATCTCCGACAAGGTGGCGCGCGTGTTCCAGGGCATGCTTTTGTTCTTCGTGCTCGGCTGCGACACGCTCATCCATTACCGCATTCGCCTGACCGGCTTTTCCGCGCCGAAGCTTGAGGCAGGGCCGAAGCTGGAGGAAGCCCGCTGATGGACATCACCGTCAACATCCTCTTGACCATCGCTACGGCGGCGACGCCGCTGCTGATCGCGGCGATCGGCGAACTAGTGGTCGAACGTTCGGGTGTGCTCAATCTCGGCGTCGAAGGAATGATGATCATGGGTGCCGTCGGTGGTTTCGGCGCCGGCTATCTCACCGGCTCGCCTTGGATAGGGCTATTGGCGGCAATCACCATGGGAGCAGTGTTCTCGCTGCTGTTCGCCGTCATGACGCTGTCGCTGGCCACCAATCAGGTGGCCACCGGCCTGTCGCTGACACTGCTCGGCCTCGGCCTTTCCGGCATGATGGGAACGAATTTTGTCGGCCAGCCCGGCGAAAGGCTGCCAAACCTCGATATTCCCGGCCTGACCGCAATCCCGGTCGTTGGCAGGCTGCTGTTCGGCCAGGATCCAATCTTCTACATCTCGATCGCGCTGACCGCCGCCGTCATGTGGTTCCTGTTCAAGACCCGCACCGGGCTCACGCTGCGCTCGATCGGCGACAGCCATGCATCCGCCCATGCGCTTGGCATCCATGTCATCCGCTACCGCTATCTCTCAGTGATTTTCGGCGGCGCTTGTGCCGGCCTCGCCGGCGGTCACCTATCGCTGGTCTACACACCGCAATGGGTGGAGAACATGACCGCCGGCCGCGGCTGGATCGCGCTGGCTCTGGTCGTCTTCGCCTCCTGGCGGCCATGGCGGGTGCTGGCCGGCGCCTATATTTTCGGCGCGATCTGGGTTGGCCAGCTTCACGTCCAAGCCATAAATCTGCAGGACTTCGTCGATGCGCCCTGGTTGCTCTACAAGTTAATTGCGTTCTTAAAATCGTTTCCCTCGCAACTGCTTTCTTCGCTGCCCTATCTGGCAACCGTCGTGGTTCTCGTTCTAATCTCGCGCAACAAGCGTTTGACGATGATGAACACGCCGGCCTCCTTGGGCCAGCCATTCGTTCCGGATCGTTGACAACAAAAAGACGGAAGCTCCAAGGCTTAACTCAGAGAGGTAACACAATGAAAAAACTGCTTATTGCCCTGATGGCGGCGACGGCCGCATTGTCGCTGGCGGCATCAGCCGAGGCGGCGGACAAGCTGAAGGCGTGCTGGGTCTACACCGGCCCGATCGGCGATTTCGGCTACTCCTACCAGCACGACCAAGGCCGCCTCGAGGTGGAAAAGGCACTCGGCGACAAAGTCGAGACCGCCTATCTCGAAAACGTCTCCGAAGGCCCCGATGCCGACCGCGCCTTCGAGCGCCTGGCGCGCGAGGGATGCAAGATCATTTTCGGCACGTCCTTCGGCTTCATGGACCCGGAAGTGAAGATCGCCAAGAAATTCCCCAAGGTGATGTTCGAGCACGCCACCGGCTACAAGACGGCCGAAAATCTCGGCATCTACAATGCGCGTTTCTACGAAGGCCGCTACGTGCTTGGCCAGATCGCCGCCAAGCAATCGAAGTCGGGCGTCGCCGGCTACATCGTTTCCTTCCCGATCCCGGAAGTGGTGATGGGCATAAATTCCTTTATGCTCGGCGCACAGTCGATCAACCCGAACTTCAAGGCGAAGATCGTGTGGGTGAACTCCTGGTTCGATCCGGGCAAGGAGGCCGATGCTGCCAAGGCATTGTTCGACCAGGGCGCCGATATCGTCGTCCAGCACACCGACTCGACCGCTGCCTTGCAGGTGGCGGAGGAGCGCAAGCTGCACGGCTTCGGGCAGTCCTCCGACATGATCAAGTTCGCGCCGCACGCGCAGCTGACCGCGCTGACCGACGAGTGGGGTCCCTACTACATCAGCCGGGTCCAGGCGGCGCTCGACGGCACCTGGAAGCCAGACAATGTCTGGCTCGGCATTAAGGACGGCGCCGTCAAGCTGGCGCCGTTCACCAACATGCCCGACGACGTCAAGGCGATGGCCGAAGCCACCACCAAGAAGATCGCCGACGGCTGGAACCCCTTCACCGGGCCGATCGCCAAGCAGGACGGCACACCTTGGCTGAAGGAGGGCGAGGTCGCCGACGACGCCACGTTGCTCGGCATGAATTTCTACGTGAAGGGCGTCGACGACAAGCTGCCGCAGTAGGCGGTCGGAAACATATCGAACGAAAGGGCGCCACGTGGCGCCCTTTTTCATTTTGGACGGAATATCAGACTGCTGAGCCGTAAAGGTCGTAAGCGTCGGCGCGCTCGATCTTGACCGTGACGATGTCGCCGGCGCGCAGTGGCCGCCGCGACTGGATATGGACCGAGCCGTCGATTTCGGGCGCGTCGTATTTGGTCCGGCCCTTGGCCGAATTGCCATGCGCCTCGTCGATCAGGACCGGCAGGCGCTTGCCAATTTTCTTGGTTAGCTGCGTTGCCGAAATCTTCTGTTGGCGCTGCATGAAGCGGTGCCAGCGGGCTTCCTTGATCTCCTGCGGCACTTGCTCGAGGCCGAGCTCGTTGGAGCGGGCGCCTCTGACCGGCTCGTATTTGAAACAGCCGGCGCGGTCGATCTTGGCCTCGTCCAGCCAGTCGAGCAGCATCTCGAAATCGTCGTCCGTCTCGCCGGGGAAGCCGACGATGAAGGTGGAGCGGATGGCAAGGTCCGGGCAGACGTCGCGCCAGCCGCGAATGCGCTCGAGCGTCTTTTCGCCATGAGCGGGCCGGCGCATGTTCTTCAGCACCTGCGGCGAGGCGTGCTGGAATGGGATATCGAGATAGGGAAGAATCTTGCCCTCGGCCATCAGTGGAATGACGTCCGCGACATGCGGGTAGGGATAGACATAGTGCATGCGCACCCAGACACCGAGCTTACCCAGTTCTTCCGATAGATCGAGGAATTTCGCCCGCACTTCGCGATCGCCGAACATGCTGGTCTGGTATTTGATGTCGATGCCGTAGGCGCTGGTATCCTGCGAGATGACGAGGATCTCCTTGACCCCGGCCTTGGCCAGCTTCTCGGCTTCGCGCAACACGTCGGCGGCCGGCCGCGATACCAGGTCGCCACGCAGCGCCGGGATGATGCAGAAGGTGCAGCGGTTGTTGCAGCCTTCCGAAATCTTGAGATACGCATAGTGGCGCGGCGTGAGCTTGACCCCTTGCGGCGGCAAAAGGTCGATGTGGGGATCATGGCTCGGGGGGGCAGCCTCATGCACCGCCGCCATCACGCTTTCATAAGCTTGTGGTCCGGTGATGGCGAGGACGTTCGGATGTCTTTCACGGATGACGTCCGGCTCGGCGCCGAGGCAGCCGGTGACGATAACTTTGCCATTCTCCGAAAGTGCGGAGCCGATGGCGTTGAGCGATTCGTCGCGAGCCGAATCGAGGAAGCCACAGGTGTTGACGACGACCAGGTCGGCGCCGTCGTGCTTGCGGGCGATCTCGTAGCCTTCGGCGCGCAGGCGGGTGATAATGCGCTCGGAATCCACAAGGGCTTTCGGGCATCCAAGGCTGACGAAACTGACGCGAGGGGCGGACATCTAAGCTTTTCCGGATTTTCAGGATTGGCGGCGCAGTATCACACTTGTCGCGGCATTGGTATGGGCAGCGGCTGCGGCGAAACGCAACCGCCAGCGTCGCCGAAGGCTCGCCGAAGCTGAAAGGCCGGCCGATGAGAATTCGAGTCGGCGTGTCAGCTCACCGCACTGCTGACATGCGGCAAGACTTCCACCGCGCCCCGGTAGATCATATCGAGTGCGACATAAAAGATGATCAAAAGGCCGATATAGGCGATCCAGCGATGGCGGTGCAGCAGCTTGGCGATGAAGCTCGCGGCAAGGCCCATCAGCGCGATCGACAGGACGAGGCCTATCACCAGCACCTGGAAGTGATCGCGCGCCGCGCCGGCGACCGCCAGTACGTTGTCGAGCGACATCGACACGTCGGCGATGACGATCTGCAATGCCGCCTGACCCAAGGTCTTCTTGCGCGCCTTGCCGGCCACCATATCATCGCTGTTGATATCGGAATTGGACAGCGCTTCGGTCGCCTCCACCTCGTCGGCATACGACGTGCGCAGCTCGCGATACATTTTCCAGCACACCCACAGCAGCAAGATGCCGCCGGCCAGCAGCAGGCCGACAATCTGTAACAGGGTGACGGTGATCGCAGCAAAACCGATACGCAGCACCGTCGCCGCCACCACGCCGATGAGAATCGCTCTCTTGCGCTGCTCGACCGGCAAGCCCGCCGCGGCCAAGCCGATGACGATGGCGTTATCGCCTGCAAGCACGAGGTCGATGGCGATGACCTGGAGCAGGGCAGAGAAGCCCGCGGCAGTGAAAATTTCCATCGACTGGAAGTCCCTTGCTGGTTGGCCGACCGTTCGCGTCGAATGCCTGGAGGGCCTAACGTGTATGGTTCCTGCGCGTCAAGGGACTGGTTGGAACAAGG
This sequence comes from Mesorhizobium sp. M0854, assembly GCF_040319815.1. Lineage (NCBI taxonomy): Bacteria > Pseudomonadati > Pseudomonadota > Alphaproteobacteria > Hyphomicrobiales > Phyllobacteriaceae > Mesorhizobium > Mesorhizobium sp. M0854. Next base: position 196,175 of record NZ_JAMYOL010000005.1, on the reverse strand, counting down.
TCGGCAAACCGCCCGTTATTGCGGCAATATACAGAGTTTGCGACGATCGGCCCGAACACCGACAAAATGCGGCCACAGGTCGTGAATGCCTAGTTATAGAGATTGTATTTGGGCCAGTCGCTTTCCGGAATTTCATCACCGATCCGGTAGCGGAGCTGCAGGACTTCCATATGGTCCGGCGCTGTTTCGCATTTGAATTTCAGCCGGTACCACTGTCCCTTGCTGCGAAACGCAGCACCCGGGCTCTTGATCGCATCGGCGCCCATTTCGGGCGTCGCAAAAGCGTAGGCGACGACACGATCGGCTTTGTATTTGTGGTCGTCGCGGGTAATCCGGTCGAGAATTTCGGCGTCGCATCGCTGCTCCAGCCGGGTTTGCGGGTCGAGTTTCAGCAGGCCGGCGCGCAATGCGCTGTCCATCGCGCTGGCCGGCCAAGCCAGTATCATCCATGCGAGGACCGCAGAAAATAGTTTATTCATAGGCGGGAGAAGCACCATATTCGCGCGGAGAAAGCAACCCGACGAAGCGCGGCTGCGCGGCGGGCGACAGTCTTCGCTTTGTGGCAGGTTGTTGATTACGCAATGGTGTCACCGGTACTTTGGTATCGTTGCCACGATCAGCACCTGTCGCATCTCAGCGACGCGAGAGGTGGTGCGCTGCATGGGGCAGAGCGGCGGTTCTCCCCGAAGCGGGCCGGCCTGTTAAACCCAGGCAGTCAAAGAATCCGACGAGCGGAAAACTCGACATCATGCCTGCAGGATTGAAGACGGATATGGCGGAGGGAGTGGGATTCGAACCCACGGTGGGCTTGCACCCACGCCGGTTTTCAAGACCGGTGCCTTAAACCGCTCGGCCATCCCTCCAAGGTGATTTTTCAATCACTTAGGATATCGCGAGAGGAGCGGGTTCGAGCTGTCGGTACCGGATTGGCACCAGGACGTTCCCCGACCGGTTCGCGCTCCATTCCTGTAAAGCCGCATTCAACGCCAAGTCAACCGTGGCGGCCGCACCTTTCGGCGCGATCTAGGGCGGTGAGCAGCGTCATGGCGAGCTGTGTTTGTGCTGAGTGTGGAAAATCGTTTTTAAAACCCGCACGGACTATTAATCGTTGAGCGCTGATATGTGGAGCGCATTAGGCACATGTAAGTAAATCGTATTCTGGAGTTGATTTTGGCCGTACTTGGCGCTCTCCCGCCCGGTCTTCGCTGTAGACCAATCCGCGAAACCGACGGGGAGGGAGTGGTTGATTGCCTGTGCAGGGGCTTTCCGGCGCGTAACCGGAGTTACTGGATACACGCTCTGACCCGCTTGTCGCAGCGGCCTGTGGTTGCCGAGTTCCCACAATATGGCTTTGCTTTGGAGCATGCCGGTCGGATCGTCGGTGTTGTGCTCACCCTTTATGCTCGCTATCAGGGGTCGGAGAGCGAGGAAATTCGCTGCAATCTTTCAAGCTGGTCAGTCGATGCAGATTTCCGTCCCTATGGCGCCATGTTGGTTGCGGCGGTTCTCAAGCGGAAGGACGTGACCTACACGAACATTTCGCCTGCACAAGCGACATTGAAAGCCAACCGGGCGCTCGGCTTTCGGCTCTTCTCCAGCGGACAATTTACCTTCTTGCCGGCTTTGAGTTCGGCGCAGCGGTCATGTCGCGTGGTCGAAGTGCGTCCCGATCTTCCGGAATTGGCGATGCTGCCCGAGAGTGAGAGATACATACTCTCGGAACACGCCGCGCTGGGCTGCCTGTCGTTGATCTGCATTTGCGACGGAGCAGCGTTCCCCCTGGTATTGATGCCGCGCCGAATGTTGCACGGTGTTATCCAGTGCCATCAGGTCATCTATTGCCGCTCGCTTGCGGATTTGAGCCGCTGCGCCGGCGCGATGGGGCGCTTTCTCTTGCGAAGCGGAATCCTGGTTTGCTTTGTCGACGCCAAGGAGCCGATTCCAGGTTTGGTGGGATGGTACCGCCCCAACAAGGGGCTGAAATACTTCAAAGGTCCCAGACCACCCGCACCTGGAGATCTGACGTTCACCGAACTTGTGATCTTCGGTCCCTGAATCTGCGCTCGCAGATACGCCAAGCCAGGGGCAAAGTGCGCCACCAACGAGCGTTTCTGATCGATAAGCGATGATTTTCATACCGATCAGCGAAGCGGTCCGTGCCACAATCTCGCCCGGTTCCGACCACAATCGGTTAATACGGTGATAAACAATTCCTGCGCACAAAAAGGATTGGGGTAGGGCGTCGCCGGCGTTTCTGGAGTGGGTGCTTTGGCATCGCTGACGTTCATGCTGCGGTGCCTTCGTCGATGCTATAGGGGACAATCAAAATATGCAGACCACGGCGCGCCCGCGTCTTCGTCGCGCTTCCGCTTTCGCGCTGTTGGCCTTGTCGGCAGCCTTTCTTGCAGCATGTGCCGGGCCGCAGCAAAAGGCGATGGTCAACAAGAAACCTCGCTCCAAGGAATATTTTTCCGAAGCCGAATACGGCGTGAAAGCCAGCCCGCGCGTCATGTTCAAGACGTCTCGCGGACGCGACCAGCTCGGCAAGCCCTATCAGGTGCGCGGCAAGTGGTATTATCCGAAGGAAGACAAACGTTACGCCAAGGTTGGCCTCGCATCCTGGTACGGTGAGGCCTTCCACGGCCGGTTGACGGCCAACGGCGAAGTCTACGACATGGCAGATCTGACGGCGGCGCATCCGACCATGCCGCTGCCGAGCTATGCGCGGGTCACCAACATGAAGACCGGCAGCTCGGTGATCGTGCGCGTCAACGACCGCGGGCCCTATCATGATGGACGCATCATCGATGTGTCGAAGCGCGCTGCTGAAATGCTCGATTATGCCAATGTCGGTACGGCCGAGGTGAAGGTTGAATATGTCGGCCGTGCGCCGCTCGAAGGCAATGACGGGCAGTATCTGGTGGCTTCGTATCGTCCAGGCAACAGGGCGCCGGATCCGTCGGACGCTCTGCCCAGCGGCGTCATGGTCGCGATGAATGGGCCGTCGCCAAGCCTGCCGGTGAGCGCTGCTGCCTTGCCGTTCCCCGGTCAGCTGACGAATTCCGGGCAGGGATCCGATGCACGGCCTGTCATGGCGGTGCAAGCATCTGCTTCGGGAGACATTGTACTGCCCGATTTCGGCCCGATCGTGCCGGAGCGTCCGGAGATCAACCTGCCGGCGCAATCGCCGTTCACCATGGCGTCGCTGTCTTACGCCGACGAGCGCGTGCAGCGCGCCTCTAACGCGTTTGCCGGGCTGGATCGCACCGGCATGTCGTCCGCCGAGCTTCTTCAACCGTGGAAGCGGCAAGCCCCTCCAGCCGGGTCGCCCACCGCCTATGTCGCGGCGGGTTCATTCGAGAATGCCGCCGAAGCGGAGCGTGTGGCGGCCCAGCTTTCCAGCTTCGGCAAGACCGAAATCCAGCGCTCGGAACTTGAAGGCAAGGACTGGTACTCGGTCAACCTCTTTGCCGACGGTCGTGGCAGCCTGGACGAGATGCTGCAGGCAGCGTGGTCGCATGGTGCGCCGGATGCGCTTGCTGTACGCAACTGAGCTTGGGGCTGCCTGGTTTTTTCGCGCGCGATTGATCCGCCAGGCAAAAGCCTGATAGCTTCTGCCAACTTGCAAAAGCGCCGGCTCATTGGTCGAACCTGATGAAATCTTTTCACCCTTTCACCGGGCTTGTGGCGCTCGGCCTGCTGCTGCTCTCGCTTGCGCAGGCCTCAGCTCAGCTTTTCGAGACCAAGGCCGCCCAGGCCTTCATGATCGATGCCGAAACCGGAACCGTGCTGTTTTCCAAGGACGCCGACAGGTTGATCCCTCCGGCCTCGCTGGCCAAGCTGATGACGATGGAAGTGGCTTTCGACGCCATCAAATCAGGGCGCATGACGCTCGATGACACCTTCGTGGTGAGCGAGAACGCCTGGCGCAAAGGCGGCGCTCCTTCGGGGACATCGACCATGTTCGCCAAGCTCAAGTCGACGATCCGGCTGGAAGACCTGATCCAGGGCGTGACCGTGCAGGCGGCCAATGACGGCTGTATCGTCATCGCTGAAGGGATGGCCGGGTCCGAAGCAAATTTCGCGGCGCAGATGACCGGGCGTGCCCGCCAGATCGGCTTGCAGAAATCGACTTTCGTCAATTCCACCGGTCTGCCGGCCGATGGGCAGCAAACGAGCGTTCGCGAACTCGCGCTTCTGGCGCTGCATATCTGGCGCAACTACCCGGATCTCTACCGCTATTACGGCCAGAAGGATTTTACCTGGAACAAGATTTCCCAGAGGAACCGCAATCCGCTACTGGCCATGGACATAGGCGCCGACGGGCTCGCGGTCGGTGCCAGCGAGCAATCCGGGTTCGGCATTGTCGGCTCGGTCAGCCACAACGGCACAAGGGTGATCGCGGCGATGAGCGGTCTGGCAAACGACCGTGAGCGGGCTGAGGAAGCGCGAAAGCTGCTCGACTGGGGCGTTCGCTCCTTCGAGAAGACTGAAGTATTCGCCAAGGACGAAGTGGTTGGCGAAGCCCAGGTCTTTGGCGGTGCCAAGTCCGGTGTCGCGTTAAAGGCAAAAGGACCGGTGCAGATCTTCCTGCCGATCACCAACCGCGACAAGCTCACCGCCAGGATCGTCTATGACGGACCGGTGGCAGCGCCGGTGGAGGAGGGGCAGCCGGTGGGTACGCTGCGCGTCTGGATCGGCGATACGCTGAGCCAGGAGACGCCGCTGTTTGCCGCCGAGTCGATCGGTGTCGGTTCGCTTCCGCAGCGCGCGCTCGACGCCGCCAAGGAACTGGCCGTCGGCTGGCTGCGTTAGCACCGTCGCGGTGGACCTTTTTTTCCGCCGGGACTATACGGTCCCCGAAGTATGGACAAAGGCTTTGGCGCGCGGATTTTTCATCACTTTTGAAGGCGGCGAAGGAGCAGGCAAGTCGACGCAGATCGAGCGGCTGGCAAAGAAGATGCGCGCCAAGAAATACGATGTGCTGGTGACACGTGAGCCGGGTGGCTCGCCGGGCGCGGAGGCGGTCAGGCATGTCCTGCTTTCAGGCGCAGCCGAGCCGTTCGGCCCCAAGATGGAAGCTCTGCTTTTCGCCGCTGCGCGTTCCGACCATGTCGAACAGGTCATCCGGCCGGCAGTCGAGCGCGGTTCGGTCGTACTTTGCGATCGTTTCATGGATTCCTCGCGCGTCTACCAGGGCGTCACCGGCGGCCTCGACCCGGCATTCATGGACGCATTGGAGAAGGTCGCCATCAACGGCATGGTGCCGGACATGACACTGATCTTCGACATCGACCCCGCCGAGGGCCTAAGGCGCGCTACCGCCCGGCGGGGCAGCAGTGACGGACCGGACCGCTTCGAGAAAGAAACATTGGCCATCCACCAACGCCGGCGCGAGGCGTTTCTCGCGATCGCCTCAGCTGAACCCGAACGCTGCGTTGTCGTCGATGCCTCAGCCGACCTAGATGCGGTGGAGGATGTTGTTACCGCCGCGGTCTTCGCGGCTCTCGAGAGGATGATGCCGGCGCAAAGAAAGCAGGCGGCGCCAGCATGATTTTCGAACGCATCGCGCCCGAACAGCACGACACGCTGGACGGGGTGCCCGAGCCATCCGAGACGCCGCGTCTTGTCGGTCACCTGCAGGCGGCCAACATGCTCGCCACCGCCTACCGCTCGGGAAAGCTGCCGCACGCACTGATCTTTGCCGGACCGGTTGGCATCGGCAAGGCGACGCTGGCCTTTCACCTGGCGCATCATCTGTTGAAGCACCCGGCCTTCGAGCAGGCGCCGGAAAGCCTTGCCGTTCCAGATCCGGCTTCGTCGCTGTTTCGACAGATCGCCACCGGCGCGCATCCTTCGGTGCTGCATCTTACACGCCCGGCGAACGACAAGACCAAGAGCTTCAAGACAGTGGTCACGGTCGACGAAATCCGCAAGGTCAGCCGTTTTCTGTCGCTGACCTCGCACGACGGCAGCTACCGGGTGGTTATCGTCGATCCCGCCGACGACATGAACACCAATGCTGCCAATGCCTTGCTGAAGAATCTTGAAGAGCCACCCGCGCGCACCTTATTCATCCTCATCGTCCATGCGCCGGGCAGTCTGCTGCCGACGATCAGGTCGCGCTGCCAGATGGTGCGGTTGGCGCCGCTCGATGCCGAGAGCTTGATGACGGTTCTGGAGGGCATCGAGCCGCCTCCACCGGAGGATCCTGCGGCGCGCGCGGCGCTGGCGGAGCGGTCAGGGGGCAGCGCGCGCAATGCGATCCTGTTGACGCAGTATGGCGGGCTCGAAATCGCCGCCACCCTCGACGCTCTGGTGATGTCCAAGAAGTTAGATGTCGCGGCGGCCTACCGTCTTGCCGAGGCGGTCGCCGGCCGCGACCAGGCGATCCCGTTCGAGATATTCAATCGCCGTGCGCTTGATCTGCTGTCGGCCGGCGCCAGCCAGGCCGCGCTCGTCGGCGATCTCGCGCGAGCCAAAACGCTGTCGGATACTTGGCACGCGGCTTTGAACGCTATATCTGAAACCGAGACCTACAACCTCGACAAAAAGCAGCACGCCCTGACCATGATCGACCGCCTGAATTCTGCAATGCGAATGTGACGGCCGCTGGCGTGGCTTTTGAAGCCCCTGAGTATTGATTCCCAATCAATCGCAGGAACTTCGAAGCCACCACATTGGCGTCGGATGGCAATTGCCGTTTCGATGCGATATCTCACCGCGACATCTTTCATTCAGACATTCATGACGGCTCATCCATGGCACGCGAAAAATACTACGTCACGACGCCGATTTTCTATCCGAACGGCAAGCCGCATATCGGCCATGCCTACAATGTCATCGCCAGCGACACGCTGGCCCGCTTCCAGCGGCTCGATGGCAAGGACGTCTTCTTCGTCTCGGGAACCGACGAGCACGGTTTGAAGATGCAGCAGACGGCGGACGCCGAAGGCCTGACGCCGAAAGCGCTTGCCGATCGCAACTCGGCGATCTTCCGCTCGATGCTCGAAGCGACCGGTTGCTCGAACGACGTTTTCATCCGCACCACCGAAGAGCGTCATTACAAGGCCTGCCAGGCGATCTGGACGCGCATGGCTGAGAATGGCGACATCTACCTCGACCGCTACAGTGGCTGGTATTCGGTGCGGCAGGAAGCCTATTTCGACGAGGCCGAAACCAAGGTCGGTGACGACGGCGTGCGCCGCGAACCGCTCGGCTCGCCTGTCGAATGGACCGAGGAAGAGAGCTATTTCTTCCGCCTTTCCGCCTATCAGGACAGACTGCTCGCGCTCTATGAGAACAGCCCCGAGTTCGTCGGACCGGCGGAGCGGCGCAATGAAATCATCAGCTTTGTCAAATCCGGCCTGAAGGATCTGTCGATCTCGCGCACCACATTCAAATGGGGCGTGCCGGTGCCCGGCGATGAGAAGCATGTGATGTATGTCTGGGTCGATGCCCTAACCAATTACATCACCGCCGCCGGTTATCCGGATCCGACCAATGAGAGATGGTCTTTCTGGCCGGCGAACGTCCACGTCATCGGCAAGGATATCATCCGCTTCCACGCGGTCTACTGGCCGGCATTCCTGATGTCGGCCGGCATCGAATTGCCGAAGCGCGTGTTTGCGCATGGTTTTCTGTTCAACCGTGGCGAGAAGATGTCGAAGTCGGTCGGCAATGTCGTCGACCCGTTCGCGATGATCGAGCACTACGGCCTCGACCAAGTGCGCTATTTCTTCATGCGCGAAGTGCCGTTCGGCCAGGACGGCAGCTACAGCCATGATGCAATCGTCAACCGCACCAATGCCGACCTCGCCAACGATCTCGGCAATCTGGCGCAGCGCTCGCTGTCCATGATCGCCAAGAACTGCGGCGGCGTGGTGCCTAAGCGCGGCGAATTGAGCAATGCCGACAAAGCGATCCTCGATCAGGCAGATACCGCCCTTGTCACGGCGCGCAGGACGATGGCCGACCAGGGCATCCACTTTGCTCTGGCGGCGATCTTTGGCGTGGTGGCCGAAGCCAACCGCTATTTCGCCGGGCAGGAGCCATGGGCACTGAAGAAGACCGATCCGGCGCGCATGGAAACGGTACTGTGGACGACCGCTGAGGTGATCCGGCGTGTCGGGTTGCTGTGCCAGCCCTTCATTCCGCAGTCGGCGGCAAAGCTGCTAGACCTTTTGGCGGTGCCGGCCGGCAGCCGTAATTTCGAGCATGTCGCGGAAGGCCATTCGCTGGTATCCGGTAAGCCGCTGCCGGCGCCGGAACCGGTATTTCCACGCTATGTCGAGCAAACGGATACAAGCGCCTGATGCTGGTCGACAGTCACTGCCATCTCGACTTTCCGGATTTCGCCGAAGAGCGGGCGGCCATCGTCGCCCGCGCCCTTACGGCCGGCATCGGCCGAATGGTGACGATCTCGACGAGGGTGAGGCGATTTAACCAAGTGCTTGAGATTGCCGAGACTTTCGATGAGGTCTATTGCTCGGTCGGCACCCATCCGCACAATGCGGCCGAAGAGCTTGATGTCACTGTCGATGATCTGGTGCGGCTCTCTGCTCATCGCAAAGTGGTGGCGATCGGCGAGGCCGGGCTCGACTATTTCTACGATCATGCGCCGCGCGACGCACAGGCGCAGGGCTTTCGCACCCACATCGCCGCGGCGCGCGTGACCGGTCTGCCGCTGGTCATCCATTCGCGCGACGCCGACGACGACATGGCTGATATCCTCGAAGAAGAAACGGGGAAGGGCGCCTTCCCCTTCATCCTGCACTGTTTTTCGTCGGGGCGTCGGCTGGCCGAGATCGGCGTGGCGCTCGGCGGCTACGTCTCGTTTTCCGGTATCCTGACCTTCAAGAACTCCGCCGAGCTGCGCGCCGTCGCCGCCGATGTGCCGCGCGACCGTCTGCTGGTCGAAACCGACGCGCCATACCTTGCGCCGATCCCGTTTCGCGGCAAGCGTAATGAGCCCGCCTATGTCGCGCATACAGCCAAGGTGCTGGCCGAGACGATCGGCTTCAGCGAGGCCGAGATCGCTAATATCACCACGGATAATTTCTTCCGGCTGTTCAGGAAAATGCCGCGCCCGAGCGCGCCGGGCGCCTGACGCATGAGCGACCGGTTACGTCTTACCGTCCTCGGCTGCGGCTCATCGCCGGGCACGCCACGCATCACAGGCGACTGGGGCAATTGCGATCCCGCAAATCCCCGGAACCGGCGCACGCGCACCGCAGCGCTTGTCGAGCGGATCGCGGCGAATGGCGCCCGGACCACGGTCGTCGTCGACACCGGCCCGGATTTCCGCGAGCAGATGCTGCTGGCATCGGTCAAGCGCATCGATGCGGTGGTCTATACACATCCGCATGCCGACCATATCCACGGCATCGACGATTTGCGCGGCTTCGTGCTCGAGCAGCGCCACCGGATCGACATCCATGCGGATCAGGCTACCATGCTGCGCCTACGCGAGGCGTTCCGCTACTGTTTCGAAACACCGAAAGGCAGTTCGTATCCGCCGATCGTCAACGCCCATATCATCGACCACCACAGGCCGGTGGTGATCGCAGGCGAGGGCGGCGCCCTCACCCTCGAACCGCTGCTGCAGCTCCATGGCGACATCACCTCGCTGGGTTTCCGCATCGGCGGGCTGGCCTATTGCCCTGATGTCAGCGACTTTCCGGAGGCGACCGCCAAGCGTTTGCGCGGGCTGGACATGCTGGTCATCGACGCGCTGCAATACACCGTCCATCCGAGCCATCTGTCGCTTGGCCAGGCGCTTGGCTGGATCGAAAGACTGGCGCCGAAGAACGCGGTGCTGACGCATATGCATGTGCCACTCGACTACGCTACGGTAATGGCCGAGACGCCGGCCAACGTCGAGCCTGCTTATGACGGCATGACGATCGAAATCCCTTACGAATCAGCGTGAAAGACTAAGTTTTTACGGCCTGGGTTCCCGAGTTGGATCTCGCGAGGTGCTAGCTTCTCGGCCATGCCAGTTCCATAATCTATCTTATGCGACTACGCCTTATGCGACTACGCCTATAGCATCCGTTGGCGGCGAGATCAGGCCGGTCACTGTTAGACATTCGCAACAGCGCTGTGGGGCAACGGGCATGCTAGGGTTGGGAATCATGAACACACTCCCGCTGCTTGCAAGTCTTGCCCTCACCCTCGCCTGCGCGCTCACTGGCGCGCGAGCGCAGGACTTTGATCGTGAGCCAGGCGAGAACGACCTGGCTTTCGCCAAACGTGTTGTCGGGTTCGCCGACAATGCTGATCCGCACACCACAGCCGTGACCTGGAACGGTCTCCAGACACTCTTTGTCGATTACCAGACCGCTGAGGACTATCCAGAACGCCCGCTCGTCGCGCTGCAACGGCTAGCTGACAACAGGTATCGTGCAATCCAGGTCACGCTCGGTGAACAAGAGGGCGACACACCGGACATAGCGCTGGGCCTCGCCAACGCCGACCACGATCCGGCAAAGGAACTGATCGTGGTACTTTCCTGGGCTCAGATGCACTACGATGTCGAAGGGACGCTCTACGAAGTTCGCATCTTCGATGACCCCAAGCCAGGCCAGAAGGCGCTGACTCAATTGAAAGCGAGCCGGAAGTTCGACGCCACATGCGACTGTCATTGGCGCGACGGCACAACGAAGCACTTCCGCTTCAAGACGATCGCGGCGGTCAAGGCTGAACTGAAGCGCCTGGGCTATTAGCCGCCGGCGAGGGCTCGCTTCCCGGATGTTGCCCTCGCCACCTCGCCTATGCTGACCCGCAATCGTCACCAGCGCCAGCACAGGCAGACTGGGTCGCTCGTCAGAACTCCATATCACCGAAGTCACCGCCATTATCGGAGCTGGAATCGCCTGCCTGATCGGCTTCGTCCGGCTGCGGCGACGGCTGTTCAGCTGCCTTCGCTTCGCTGCCGCCAAACACGCCGGCGATCGCGTTGCCGAGCAGCACGCCGCCCGCCACGCCCATCGCGGTCTGCGCGGCGCCGGCAAGAAAACCGCCGCCTGCCCGCTGTGGCCTGTCCTGCGGCGCTTCAGTTGCAACGGAGGCGGTGCGCCCTACCCGCGGAACCGAGCCTAAGCGCCTGCCGTCGCTGCGGCCGAAGAAGCCGCTGAGCGGTCCACCGCCGGCCGGCTGCCGCGCCTGCTCCTCCAGTTCTTCTATGCGCGCCTGAGCTGCGTTCAGGGCCTGCTCCTGCACCACGATCGTCTGGGCCATGTAATATGGCGCCCCAGGCTGCTGGGTGATCTGGTCCTGGATGAAGCGCTCTGCTTCGGCATCGCGCGGCGGCGCCTGGCGCTCGGCGCTTGCCAACTTCTCGAAGAGCTGTCCGATCGCTTGCTGATCATTTCTGTCCATGATGTCCAACTCCGGTCTTGGTTCAACGCCGGCTATTCGCGCTCGCCGGTGAAGTTCAACAGCAGTTGGAAGATGTTGATGAAGTTCAGATAGAGCGAGAATGCACCGAAGACAGCGAGTTTCTGCTGTGATTCCGCGCCGAAGTTTTCCGCGTACTGCTCCTTGATCGTCTGGGTATCCCAGGCGGTGAGGCCGATGAAGACGGCGATGCCGATCACAGAGATCGCGAATTGGAGCGCGGTCGAGCCCAGGAAGATATTGACGATGCTGGCGATCACCACGCCTATCAGGCCCATGATCAGGAACGACGAAAACTGCGTCAGGTCGCGTTTGGTCGTGTACCCGTAAAGGCTGGTCGCGCCGAACATGGTGGCGGCGATGAAGAAGGTGCGTGCGATGCTGGTGCCGGTAAAGACCAGGAACACGGAAGCCAGCGACAGGCCCATGACCGCGCAGAATGCCCAGAACATCGCCTGGGCGCCGGCTGCCGACATCCCCTGCATCCGAAACGAGAACAAGAGCACAAAGGCCAGCGGGGCTAGCATCACCACCCATTTCAGCGGTGTGGAGAAGATCGGCACGTAAAGGGCGGGCGTGGAAGCCACCACGAACGCGATCACGCCCGTAACGACGAGGCCAAGGCCCATATAGTTATAGACGCGCAGCATGTGCCGGCGCAGGCCTTCATCGTAGACGGCCCCGGCTCGGGCTCCGGCCCCGATATATCCGAGATTGTTCATGTGGTTCTCCTTCTTGCAGGTCGATCAGTAAAGCGTTTTGGCGAGCGCTTCGGCCGTGCGATCGAGACCGCCGACATCGCTGCGTCCGACGACCGCGTAGGCGACCTCGCCGATCTGGAAATAAGCCGAGGAAACTTCGCCCGAGGGAACGACGGTCGGCTTGACGACGTCGAATGTTCCGGGCCTGATCGCGAACAACGAGACCAGCCCCATCTCTTTCGTCTCGACAGCCATCTCGATGCTCGGTCCGAATTGCGATGGATAGATCTGCACGTCACGGACCGTCCAGTCCGCTGGCAGCGATGGCATCACGATCGCCGTCGCGGCGCGGATTTCGTCGGCATTGTAGCCGGGTGCTTCGGGTTGCGACGACATCGCCTCACGCACGAGCGTCGTGCGGTGCGCCCGGACCGCGTCCTCCACATAGGCCGGCGGATGGGTCGAAGCGACGACTTCCGTCACCGATATCGGTCCGATGAGCCCGTTCGCAAGCCAGCCGGCAGCGACGAAGACAGCGACTGCCGCAGCTCGCTGCAAAGCACCAAGGACGCGGCCGCGCGCCAATCCCCGCTCCAGCCGCCGTGCAGCATCGGCCGTCGCGGGCCGCGCCATGCCTTTCGATCCGGCAAGCGCCACGCGCAATTCGTCACGCATCCGTAAGTCGGACATCACCCGCGCGGCCGCGTCCGGGCGGGCCGAAAGGAACGCCTCGACCTCGATGCGACGAGCCACGTCCAGCTGATCGTCGACATAGGCGTCGAGATCAGTGTCGGTGACGGGATCGCGCAGTTGGTTCATGATCCACCTCCGACGATCTTCAGATGGCCTTTCGCGCGTGCCGGCACCGCGTCCTCCATCTCGCGCAGGGCCGCACGCGCCCTGCCGATGCGCGACATCAGCGTGCCAAGCGGCACGCCACTCACCTCAGCGGCCTGGCTGTAGCTAAGCCCCTCGATGGCGACGAGATGCAACGCCGAACGCTGCTCCTCCGGCAATTCGAAAAACGCTTCGCGCACCTGCGCCAGACGGACCGAATGTTCCTGCGGCGCCGGGACATTCGCCTCGGCGAGATAGCCGGCCTGTTCGATGCGCATTGCTTCGGATTTGCGGGACCGCAGACCGTCGATGAATGCATTATGGACGATCGACAGCAGCCATACGCGAAGATTTCCGCCGGAGCGGAAGCTGCCGCGTCGCTCATAGGCACGCACCAGCGCATCATGCACCAGATCCTCTGCATCGGCGCTGTCGCGCGTCAGCGAGCGTGCATAGCGGCGCAGCGAACCGAGCTGTCCCAGAATATCGAAGCGTGGCATCGGCCGTTTCATGTCCTGTTTACGGAGCAGGTCGGGATGTTAATCCCGCTCTCCCCGAAATTTTCTTACGGCTCGCCGCGTTCTCGTCCTGGGAGATATCGGGCCCGCTGTCGCCCGCCAGATAGTATCGGCCGCCTTCGAGGCAAACCGGCGCCGAGTTGGCGCATATGAAACTGCTGGCAAAGCACGGCCGGTTTGCGTATCACTCCGCCGCCAACGGAACCTTATCGATGTTCGAAAATCTCCAGCCCGCGCCTGCCGACAAGATCCTGGCCTTGATCGGCCTCTATCGCGCCGACCCGCGTCCCGACAAGGTCGATCTTGGGGTCGGCGTCTATAAGGATCGCGACGGCAAGACGCCGGTGATGCGCGCGGTGCGCGAAGCCGAAAAGCGGCTGCTGCAGGGCCAGGATACCAAGACCTATCTCGGCCTTGCCGGCGATACCGCCTTCAACGCGGCGATGGCCAGGTTGGTGTTCGGCCCAGCCGCCGACATGACGCGCATTCGTGCGGCGCAGGCGCCAGGCGGCTCCGGCGCGCTGCGGCTGGTAGCAGAGCTGCTGAAAAGGACCCGCACCGACGCGATGGTCTGGCTGTCGGATCCGACCTGGCCGAACCACATGCCGGTGATGCGCGCCGCTGGCCTGCAGACACGCGAATATCCCTATTTCGACGCTGCTTCTGGTGCGGTTCGCTTCGACGACATGCTGAATGCATTGAGAACCGCGAATCCTGGCGACGTCGTATTGTTGCATGGCTGCTGCCATAACCCGACAGGCGCCAATCTAGACATCTCGCAATGGGCTGCCATTGCCGATCTTGTCGTTGAGCGCGGCCTGCTGCCCTTTGTCGACATCGCCTATCAGGGCTTTGGCGAGGGACTTGATGCGGATGCCGCCGGCTTGCGTCTTCTGGCGGCAAAAGTTCCGGAAATGGTCGTTGCCTCCAGCTGCTCGAAGAACTTTGCCGTCTATCGCGACCGAGTCGGTGCAGCGCTGATCATGGCGAAAGGTGGCGCGCAGGCGGATTTGGCGATGGGCCAGATGCTGTCGGCGGCGCGCGCCATGTATTCGATGCCGCCGGACCACGGCGCGGCGGCGGTGCGGATCGTGCTTGAAGACCCCGCATTGCGTTCCGACTGGGAGGCAGAGCTTGAAGAGATGCGGCTGCGCATGCTGCGGCTGCGCGTCCAGTTCGCCGAGGCGCTGCGGCGGCAGTCCAACTCCGACCGTTTCGATTTCGTCGCCAGCCATCGCGGCATGTTTTCCCGGCTTGGCCTGTCGGAAGCGCAAGTCGAGCGGCTGCGCGCCGAGCATGCCATCTATATGGTCGGCGACAGCCGCATCAACGTTGCCGGCCTGCCCGAGGACGGCATGGATGCGCTCGCCAAGGCGATAGTCTCCGTGCTCGACTGATGCTTTTGCTAACTAGGATCTTCCGGAAACCGGCTTCCACTTTCGTATCATGGTCTGGCGGCCCGTCTGTGGACAAGGCGCCCTCACCGGCTGAAGCCGTTGGCCGCACAGCCGTGTACAGGATAGCGTTTCCCAGATGAAACCCTCGAAAGACATTTCCCGACTGATCGAGATCATGGCAGCGCTGCGGGCGCCGGAAACCGGCTGCCCGTGGGATATCGAGCAGGACTTTTCGACAATCGCGCCGTACACGATCGAGGAAGCCTACGAAGTGGCGGACGCCATTGCGCGTGGCGATCTGGACGATCTGCGGGATGAACTCGGCGATCTCCTGCTGCAAGTGGTCTACCACGCGCAAATGGCCGAGGAGGCCGGCGAATTTTCATTCGGCGATGTGGTCCTGGCCATCACCACAAAAATGATCCGCCGCCACCCCCATGTCTTCGGCGACGACAAGGCGCGCAGCGCCGGCATGGCCAAGGGCATGTGGGAAAAGATCAAGGCAGAGGAAAAGGCGGAGAAGCGCAGTGCGCGCCTCGCCCGTGGGCTCGACCCGGAAGACCATGGCAAGGGCTTTCTCGACAGCGTGCCGGTCGCCCTGCCCGCGCTGACCCGGGCGCTCAAGCTGCAGGAAAAGGCCGCCCGCGTCGGCTTCGACTGGAGCGAGGCGGCGCCGATCCTCGACAAGATCGAGGAGGAGATCGGCGAACTACGCGAGGCGCTGGCCAAAGGCGACACTGCGCCGATCAAGGACGAGTTCGGCGACATGCTGTTTGCGGTCGTCAATCTCGGCCGGCACCTCAAAATTGATTCCGAAGCGGCACTCAGCGGCACCAACGAAAAATTCCGGTCGCGCTTCCACTATGTCGAGCGGACGCTGCAAGCGTCGGGAAACAGCCTGGAAGAGGCGACACTGGACGAGATGGAAGCGCTCTGGCAGCAGGCAAAAAGCGCGAAGTAACCGCCTCTACCCGTTGTTTTGACGGCGCAATCGGCTTTCGATCTCCTGCCGAGCGCTGTGTGTAGCTTTAAGCGCGACGGTTACGCTGCCATCCTCATTGTCGTCGCGCGAGATGATGTCGCCGTTGCGGTAAAGCCAGTCGACGACGCCGAGTTGGTCGGCCTTGAGTGTGACGGTGAAGGTCTCCAGTTCGCCCGACATCATCGTCTCGATGATCGCCTTCAGCGCATCGATGCCCTCGCTGGTTACCGCCGATATGGCGATCGGCGGTGCCTTCTTGCCGTCAGCACCATCGGCAAGCAGCCGCGCCCGGTTGCCCTCGTCGAGCCGGTCGATCTTGTTCCATACTTCGATGACGCGCTTGCTATCGCGGGCATCGACGCCGAGATCGGCAAGGATGCGCTCGACATCTTCGGCCTGCGCGACCGTATCGGGATCGGAGATGTCGCGCAGATGAATGACGAGGTCTGCCTCGACCACTTCCTCCAGCGTCGCCCTGAAGGCCGCGACCAGATGCGTTGGCAGGTCGGAAATGAAGCCGACCGTATCGGAAAGGATGATCGGCGTGCCGTGCGGCAGACGCACGCGGCGCAGCGTCGGGTCGAGCGTGGCAAACAGCATGTCTTCGGCCAGCACCCCTGCTCCGGTCAGCCGGTTGAACAGAGTCGACTTGCCGGCATTGGTGTAGCCGACGATTGCCACTACCGGAAATGGCACCTTCTTGCGCTTGGCGCGGTGCAGGTCGCGGGTGCGGCGCACAGTTTCGAGCTCGTGCTTCAGCTTGGTGATCTTGTCCTGCAGCACACGCCGATCCGACTCGATCTGGGTCTCGCCAGGGCCGCCGAGAAAGCCGGCGCCGCCACGCTGGCGCTCGAGGTGGGTCCAGCTCCGCACAAGGCGGCCTTTCTGGTAGTTGAGATGGGCAAGATCGACCTGCAGCGTGCCTTCCTTGGTGCGGGCGCGCTCGCCGAAAATCTCCAGGATCAGCCCGGTGCGGTCGAGCACCTTGGCGTTCAACTCTTTTTCGAGGTTGCGCTGCTGTACCGGGGTCAGCGGATGATCGACAATGACCACTTCCGCGTGGCCCTCTTTGACGATCTCAGCGAACTCCGCCACCTTGCCGCTGCCGAGCAAGGTCGCCGGGCGTGGATCGTTGACGGTCACCACCGCCGTGTGGACCAGGTCGAGGTCGATGGCGCTGGCGAGGCCGACGGCCTCGTCGCGACGAGCCTCGGCGGAACGGGTCAGGCGGGGGCGGTTGGTGTCGTCGTCGCCACGCGGCTGCCGGGTAAGCACCGGCACGATTACCACCGCCCGGGTCGGGCCGTTGGCCTCTGTCCCGGTCTGATGTGCTGGTTTTCCGCGAACGCGGCGGTCCGCGTCTTTCTCACGTGCCAATCAGGCGCCCTGGCTTTCCTCACCATCGAACATCTGAACCGGCTGGCTCGGCATGATCGTGGAAATAGCGTGCTTGTAGACAAGCTGGGAATGGCCGTCGCGACGCAGCAGAACGCAGAAATTGTCGAACGAAGTGACCACGCCGGTCAGCTTCACGCCGTTGATGAGAAAGATGGTGAGTGGATTTTTGCTCTTGCGAACTGAATTCAGGAACAGGTCCTGAAGATTTTGCGATCGTTCCGCCATTGTTCTTGTCTTTCGCCGATCCCCTTCGGTTTGCAGGCCAATGCGCCAAATTAGCCGGCACATGTCAAGCACGCAAACACCATCTTGCCGTCAGTAACGACAAGCAGAACGAGATATATTGATGTTCATTCCATCTGTGCGGTTATCAGGCTGGACTTTTTTCCGCAACGTCAAAAAAGGCCTGCCGTAATGAAACTGTTATCGAGCCCGGGTGGCCGTTGGCGACGGGAGCGCCATCGATCGCCACCACCGGCATGGCAATCGTGGTCGCGGAGCTGATGAAAACCTCGCGCGCGGCCTTGGCTTCGGCCACCGAAAAACCGCGCTCCTCGATCTTCAGGCCGAGCTTGGCGGCCACGTCGAACAGCGTCGTACGGGTGATGCCGCGCAGGATGCCGTGCTCGGCCGGCCGCGTCACCAGCACGCCGTCCCCGGTGATGATCCAGGCGTTCGACGATCCACCTTCCTTGACGGTGCCGTCGACATCGACGAACCAGGCCTCCTGAGCGCCGGCTTCCTTGGCTTTCTGCTTGGCCAGCACGTTCGGCAACAGGCCGACCGACTTGATATCGACCCGATCCCACCGGTTCTCCGGCACCGTGATGATCCGGATCCCGCTCTCGGCCCGCTTCGCGGCAGCTGCAGGATCGGCTTTTCTGGCGGTCACCACCAGCGACGGCTTCGTGCCCGCCGGCGGGAAGAAAAACTCGCGGCTGGCGACACCGCGTGTCACCTGGACATAGACCAGGCCGTCGACGACACGGTTGCGGCGCACCACCTCGCGCATGACGAGCGGCAGCACGCTGCGCGTGACCGGCCAATCGATCGAGAGTTCGGTGAGCGAGCGGTTCAATCGGGCGAGATGGCGCGGCATGTCGACGATGAAGCCTCGTGCCACCTCGCAGACCTCGTAGACGCCGTCGGCGAATTGATAGCCACGGTCCTCGATATGCACGGAAGCTTCGGCGTGAGCGACGTAGCGCCCGTTCACATACGCAATGCGCGGCATGGCTAATCCCTGAGAGAAGTCCAGCTTTCTTATGCGATTCCAACATCGCCGTAACCGATAATTGCGTGGGCCACGACTGGTTTGGCTGTCAGACGCCCAGCGACTTCAGCTTGCGGTGCAATGCAGAGCGTTCCATGCCGATAAACTCTGCCGTCTTCGAGATATTGCCGCCAAAACGGTTGATCTGGGCGATCAGATAGTCCTTCTCGAATTGTTCGCGCGCTTCCCGCAGCGGCAGCGCCATTATGTGCTGATCGGATTTGTTTGGAGTGCGCGGCATGACGTCGCCGATCTCGGCAGGCAGGAGATCGGCGGTGATCGGCGCATCGACATCGTCGCCGCGCGCCAGGATCATCAGCCGCTCGACATTGTTGCGCAACTGGCGAACGTTGCCCGGCCAGTTATGCGCCTGCAGCACCGCCAGCGCGTCGTCGCCGATGCGGCGCGGCTTGATGCCGGCCTGGCGAGCGATCTGCTTCATGAAATTGTCGACCAGATAAGGAATGTCCTCGCGACGCTCGGCCAGTCCCGGCACCATGACCGGAACCACGGCCAGGCGATGATAAAGGTCCTCACGGAAACGGCCGTCGGCGATCATGGCTTCCAGGTTCTGCGAGGTCGACGAGACGATGCGCACGTCGACCTTGACCCGCTTGGTGCCCCCTACCCGCTCGAACTGCTGTTCGACCAGCACGCGCAGGATCTTGTTTTGCGTCTCGCGCGGCATGTCGGCCACTTCATCGATGTAGAGAATGCCGCGATGGGCTTCCTCCAGCGCGCCGACCTTGCGTTCGACGCCGTTCGATTCGGTGCCGAACAACTCGATCTCCATACGCTCAGGCGTGATGTTGGCGGCGCTCAGCGTCACAAACGGTGCACTCTTGCGCGCCGACAGTGCGTGGATGGCGCGCGCGGCCAGTTCCTTGCCCGAGCCGGAGGGGCCGATAATCATGACGCGGCTGTTGGTCGGCGCGACGCGCTCGATGGTCTGGCGCAATTGGCTCATTGCCGACGACATGCCGATGAGGTCGAAAGTCTCGCCGCTGCGCAGCTTGAGATCCGAAACCTCGCGTCTCAATTTGGAGGTTTCGAGCGCCCGTTCGGCAATGAGGATCAGCCTGTCGGCCTTGAATGGCTTTTCGATGAAATCATAGGCGCCGCGGCGGATGGCCGAGACTGCCGTTTCGATGTTGCCGTGGCCCGAGATCATCACCACCGGCAGGTTCGGGTGCATCGTCTTGATCTCGTCCAGCAAGGCGAGGCCATCGAGCCGCGAGCCCTGCAGCCAGATGTCGAGGAAGATCAGCCTGGGTGCCCGGTCGGCGACCGCCGCCAGCGCGCTGTCGGCATCAAACGCCGTGCGTGTTTCGTGACCTTCGTCGCTCAGGATACCGGCGACGAGTTCGCGGATGTCTTCCTCGTCATCGACGATGAGAATATCAGACGCCATTACCGACCTTTTCAGTTTCTTTTTCGTGTTCCGTCTTGCCCTCGCCGCGTACCGGAACGGTGGCGGCAACCGGCAGGATGATGCTGATCATTGCACCCCGCCCATCGTGGAAGTCCGCTGGTGCATCGTGCAATTCGAGTCGCCCGCCATGGTCCTCCACGATCTTCTTGACGATAGCGAGGCCAAGCCCGGTGCCTTTCTCGCGTGTCGTCATGTAAGGCTCGAGCAAGCGCTGCCGGTTCTCGCGCGGCAAGCCCCTGCCGTTGTCGATGACGTCGATTCGAATCGCGCCATTCTGACGCCCGGCTTGAATCCGGATTATGCCGTGCGGACGATCCTCTGCATCAAGTCCGTCGATGGCTTCGGCAGCATTCTTGATGACGTTGCCGAAAGCCTGCGCCATCAGCCGGCTGTCGAACGTGCCTTTGAGCGGCTCATTGCCGAAGACGCGCTCGAAGGTGATGTCGGCCCGGCTCACTTCGACCAGGAACGAGGCTTCGCGCAACGAATCGCGCAGATCGATGGCCTTCATTTCCGGTTTCGGCATGCGGGCGAACGCCGAGAACTCGTCGACCATGCGGCCGATGTCCTCCACTTGCCGGATGATGGTGTCGGTGCATTGATCGAAAACCTCACGGTCCTCGGTGATGACCTTGCCGTAACGGCGCTTGATGCGCTCGGCCGAAAGCTGGATCGGCGTCAGCGGGTTCTTGATCTCGTGGGCTATGCGCCGCGCCACGTCGGCCCATGCAGAGGAACGCTGTGCCTGGACCAAATCGGTAATGTCGTCGACTGTCACGACGTAGGATTTATCCTCCGAACCGTCGTCGCCGGCTTCAATCGTGATCTGCACGTTGAAGGTCCGTTCGGTGCCGGCACGATAGAAGGTGACCTGTTCGCGATAGACCGGCTTGCCCGATTTGCGGCCGATCTCGAAGACGCGGCCGACATGCGGCAGCACGGCGGAAAGGTTCTGCCCTAGCGCTGCCGTGGCGGATATGGCCAGCATCGTTTCGGCCGAACGGTTGACGATGGTGACGATGCCATATGGATCGACGCCGATGACCCCGGCGGTGACGCCGGCAAGCACCGCCTCCGAAAAGCGCCGCCGCTCGTCGATCAAATCCTTGGCCGACAGGATCTCGTTGCGCTGCGATTTCAGCTCCATCAGCATCTTGTTGAAGGTGTCGCCGAGCGAGGCGACGTCACCGTCGGAGGGGCGGACAGGCACGGCTACGTCGAGATTGCCGGTGGCGACCTCATCGGCCGCGCCGATGAGCTGACGAATCGGCCGCACCAGGCGGTCGGCCACCGCAATGCCGGTCCAGATGGCAGACAGGATGATGATCAGCGTCAGCGACAGATAGGGAAGCGCGAAAGCCACTTGCGAGGTGCGGCGATTGTCTTCGAGACCGCGATATTCGGCGGTGTTGGATTTGACGATCTGCCGTGCCTTGATCACCTCGGGATCGACGAGGCGGATGGTGTAGAGATAGAGCCCGTCGATCTCACGCAGCTTGACGATCGCACCCATGATGTTGCGGGTGCGCGGCTCTATCAGCACCGGCTTGCCGTCGGCAGCGCTTGCCACGGCGCCCTCAGGCGGCTCCGGCATGGCAAAGTCCGCGTCGGTCTTGGCGCTCATAACGAAGGAACCATCGGGCTTGATGAGTGCTGCGTGCGCCAGCGAGCGTCCCACCGCCTCCTTGTTCATGAGATCGAGGAACCCGGTGCGATCGAGACCGTAGAGCGTGCGCGAAGCGTCGAGGTCGTAAGCCATCGACAACGTCGTGCCCTGAAGATTTCGCGCGTTTTCCTGCACATAGGCGTCGGCGATCGACAACGACGAATTGACGATCGTCTTGGTGCGGATCTCGAACCAGCGGTCGAGGCCGATGTCGAGCGTGATCGACGCGATGATCGCCACCATGATCGCGGGGATGGCGGCGACCAGCGCAAACATCGCCACAATGCGCACATGCAGGCGCGACGCAGCCTTGCCGTGCCGGCGTGCCATCAGGATGCGATGCACCTCGCGGCCGACCAGCAAGATCAGAAACAGGACGAACGCCGCATTAAGCGCAATCAGCGCCAGCGTCGTCCTCGCGTCGGGCGTGATCGGCGTCGCGCCGACCAGAATGGCGAAGGAGATCGCCGCCGTCACCAGCGCACCGGCAACGGCGATCACGCCCGGCAGCGCAAGCAGCCGGCGACCGTCTCGCGCGCCGGTATTGCTGAAAAGCGATTTGCTCAGTGTCGGTGCGTGCAGGGCCATGTCGCCGTCTAGAGCCAGTGATTGCGTCGGATGTATGCAACGCATTGTGGCGATTATGCAACAAGTGTGGCCGAGACGGAAATCTTTCGGCAATCGATCCCCTGGAAAGCGCTCTTAAAGGGATTCGTCTAGACCTGCCTGGACGACTTGTAGACGTTGACGCCGAGTTCGCGAATCTTCTTGCGCAGCGTGTTGCGGTTGAGCCCCAGCAATTCCGCAGCCTTGATCTGGTTACCGCGCGTTGCGGTCATCGAGGCGAGGACCAGCGGATATTCGACCTCGGAGAGGATTCGCTGATAGAGCCCGGCCGGGGGCAAGTCGCCGGCAAACGAGGCAAAATAGCGTTGCAGGAAATGCTCCACCGCCTGGCCGATGGAAAGGTCGTCGGGAATGAGGTTGCCGCCACCTGGAACGACAGGCCTTTCGCCGGTCTTCAACTCCGCCTCGATGATCTCCGCGGAGATCTCGTCCTGCGAATACAGTGCGGCCAGCCTGCGGATGAGATTTTCGAGTTCGCGCACATTACCGGGCCATGGGTAGCGCTTCATCAGCTCGATGCCGCCGGTGGAAATGCGCTTGGTCTGCAAGCCTTCACTGACGCCGAGCTTGAAGAAGTGGCGGACGAGGTCCGGAATGTCCTCCGAGCGCTCGCGCAGCGCCGGCAGCCTGAGCGGCACAACGTTCAAGCGGTAGAACAGGTCCTCGCGGAAAAGCCCCTGATTGATCAGCGTGCGCAGGTCCTTGTTGGTGGCAGCCACGATGCGCACGTCGGTCTTGATCGGCGTGCGGCCGCCGACCGTGGTGTATTCGCCCTGCTGCAGCACACGCAGCAGCCGCGTCTGCGCTTCCATCGGCATGTCGCCGATCTCGTCGAGGAAGAGCGTGCCGCCTTCGGCCTGCTCGAAACGGCCAGTGGAGCGGTTCTGTGCGCCAGTAAAGGCGCCCTTCTCGTGCCCGAATAGTTCCGATTCGATCAGGTCGCGTGGGATCGCCGCCATGTTGATGGCGACGAAGGGGCCACCACGACGACGGCCATATTCATGCAGCGCGCGCGCCACCAGTTCCTTGCCGGTACCCGATTCGCCCGAGATCATCACCGTCAGGTCGGTCTGCATCATGCGCGCCAGCATGCGGTAGATGTCCTGCATGGCCGCCGAGCGGCCGACCAGCGGCATCGTTTCAGGCGGCTCGTCGGCCCGCGTATCGATCTTCGGCCGCCGCGGCTCGGAAAGAGCGCGGTTGACGATGTTGAGCAACTCGGTCAGGTCGAACGGTTTCGGCAGATACTCGTAGGCCCCGGTTTCGGAGGCACGAATTGCTGTCATGAACGTGTTCTGCGCACTCATGACGATGACCGGCAGTTCCGGTCGCGCCTTCTTGATGCGCGGCAGCATGTCGAAGGCGTTCTCGTCAGGCATGACAACGTCGGTGATGACCAGATCGCCCTCGCCCGCCGCCACCCAGCGCCACAGCGTCGAGGCATTGGAGGTGACGCGCACGTCGTGGCCGACGCGCGAAAGCGCCTGGTTGAGGACCGTGCGGATGGCCGCATCGTCGTCAGCGACGAGAATATTGCCGCGAACGGTCATTTGCGGTCTCCTTCACCGTCGTCGTCGGTGCCAAACTGGGTTTCTTTCCACGCCGGCATCAGGATGCGGAAGGTGGTCCCGCGCGGCGTCGATTCGCATTCAATGATGCCGCCATGCTCGCCGACGATCTTTGCGACCAGCGCCAGACCGAGACCGGAGCCGTTCGGCTTGGTGGTGATGAAGGGATCGAACAGGATCGGCAGGATATCCTCGGAAACACCCGAACCGTTGTCGCGCACGCAGAATTCCAACGGCAGCGATACGCGGTCCTGAGTCCCGGGTACGGAAACACGGATGCCCGGACGGAAGGCGGTCGACAGCATGATCTCGCCCTGCGGATCGCTGCCGATCGCCTCGGCGGCATTTTTTACCAGATTGAGAAACACCTGGATGAGCTGGTCGCGATTGGCAAAGACCGGAGGCAATGATGGATCATAATCCTCTAATATCTTGATCCTCTTGGCAAAACCGTTCTTGGCGATTGCCTTGACATGGTCGAGCACGACATGGATGTTGACAGGGTAGCGGTCGATCGGCCGCTCGTCCGAAAACACCTCCATGCGGTCGACCAGCGAGACAATGCGGTCGGTCTCGTCGGTGATCAGCCTGGTCAGTGCGCGATCCTCGTCGGACGCCGACAGTTCAAGCAGCTGCGCGGCACCACGAATGCCGGATAGCGGGTTCTTGATCTCATGGGCAAGCATCGCGGCAAGGCCGGTGACCGAGCGCGCCGCACCGCGATGCGTCATCTGCCGGTCGATCTTGTCGGCCATTGAGCGTTCCTGGAACATTACCACGACGGAGCCTGGAAATTCCGTCACAGGCGCGACGTAGAGATCGACCACCTTCTCGATGCCGAGCCGCGGCGACGACACGTCCACCCGGTATTCGTTGACTGGCGCCCGGCGCTCGCGCACCTGGTCGACAAGCGTCAACAGCGGACTGCCGAAAGGAATGAGCTTGTGCAACGTGTTGCGTGCGAGCATCGTGGCGCTCGAACGGAAAAAATCCTCGGCATCGGCATTGGCGAAGGTGATGAAGCCTTGCGGATCGACCATGATCACCGGCCGACGAATGGTGTTGAGCACAATATGCGCGGCGTCCGCCATATCCGTGCTCTGTGTGACGGTGGCGTTCATGCCGCACTCCGCAGGTTCGCTGCTTCGGGAGCGCTTGAAAATACGTCGCGCAGCAAGGAAATGACGCGCCCAGGCTCGAAAGACGTGAGTATGGCCTTGCGCCGGTCGTCGCTTGTGGCGGCGTGGCGGTCGAGATACCAGCCGAGATGCTTGCGCGCCTGGCGCAATCCGCTTTCCACGCCATAGAGCGTCAGCATGTCTTCGTAATGGGCAATGACGTAATCGGTCAGCGCTTGCGGGCTTTCCGGCATGCCGGATACTGGCTCGGCCAGCGCGGCCGCTACAATGCTGCCGGCGGTCCACGGCGCGCCATAGTGCGCACGGCCGATCATCACCGCGTCGGCGCCGGATTGGTCAAGGATCGACGCAGCCTCTGCCGGCGAGCCGACATCGCCATTGGCAACCACAGGGATCGAGACGGCCTGCTTGACGCGTGCGATGGCACGCCAGTCGGCCGTGCCCTGATAGAACTGGCAACGTGTGCGGCCATGCACCGTCACCATCATCACCCCGGCCTGCTCGGCGCGTCGCGCCAGCATCGGCGCGTTGAGCGCGCCTTCGTCCCAGCCGAGCCGCGTTTTGACCGTGACCGGCACGTCGACCGCGCCGACTACCGCTTCGATCAGCGACAGCGCGTGGTCGAGATCTCGCATCAGTGCCGAACCGGCATAGCCGCCCGTCACCTTTTTGGCCGGACAGCCCATGTTGATGTCGACGATGTCGGCGCCTTCGCCGGCTGCGATTCGCGCGCCCTCGGCCATGTGCGCCGCCTCACGGCCGGCAAGCTGGACCATGTGGACAGGCAGCCCGGAATGACGGATGCGCAGGCCGGAACCAGCCCTGCCCTTTGCAAGCTCGCCGCTCGCCACCATTTCCGATACGACCAGCCCGGCGCCATGCGCATGGGCGCGTTGCCGGAACGGTTCGTCGGTGATGCCCGACATGGGCGCGAGAAATACGCGATTGCGGATTCTCACGCCACCCACATCCAGCGGCGAAGCCAATTTGGTCACATCAGGCATGCACAAAAACCAAGCACCTTCGGTTGCTGCACATTCTCTAGCCAGAACGGCGGCAATGTGCAACGCGCAATGTCGTGACATTAAGGCGCATTTGGGAAAAATAGGGATCGCCGCACCGCATCAATCCTGGGTCTTCCAAAAGCGATACCACTTTTCGGGATCATGCGTTAAGCGTCTCGGCATGAGAGATGCGAGCGAAAAGCAAGCTGCGGACGACAAGGTCGCCGTGGTCATCGTTGCTGCCGGCCGCGGCGCGCGCGCCGGACAGGCCAAGGGGCCGAAGCAGTACCAGCAAATCGGCGGCGGCGCCGTTATCGCACGCACGCTCGGCGCCTTTCTGACGCATCCGAAGATTGGACCTGTCGTCGTTGCTATCCATGCCGACGACGGCGCGCTTTTCCGCCGTGCGGCCGGTGCGAACGCCGACCGTGTCGTCGCGGTGACCGGCGGTACGTCACGGCAGGAGTCCGTCCGCCTTGGACTGCTGGCGTTGAGAAGCAATGCGCCGGGCCGGGTCTTGATCCATGATGCGGCCCGGCCGTTTGTCGATGCGGAACTGATAGACCGCACGATCGCCGCCATTGGCGAGCGCCAGGGGGCACTGCCTGCCTTGCCGGTTGCCGATACGCTCAAGCGCGAAACGGCCGAAGGCATGATCGGCGAAACCGTGTCCAGGGCCGGGCTTCATGCCGCACAGACACCGCAAGGCTTTCCGTTCTGGCCGATCCTGGCTGCGCACGAAAAGGCTCATCATCTGGGCAAAGCGGATTTCACCGACGATGCGGCAATCGCCGAATGGGCGCATATTCCGGTGAAGATCGTTCCCGGCTCGCCGGACAACGTCAAACTGACCTGGGCACGGGATATTGCAATGGCGGATCAGCGGCTTTCCAGCGCCCCGCGTTTTCCCGACATCCGAACCGGCAATGGCTATGACGTCCATGCGTTCGTGCCCGGCGACCATGTCACCCTGTGCGGCGTCGCCATTCCACACGATAGGAAGTTGTCCGGCCATTCGGATGCCGATGTCGGTCTCCACGCCTTGACCGACGCCCTGCTCGCCACCTGCGGCGCCGGTGACATCGGCACGCATTTCCCGCCCTCCGACCCGCAGTGGAAAGGGGCCGCTTCACGCATCTTCGTCGAACACGCGGTGAAGCTGGTGCGCGCGCGCGGCGGACGCATCGCCAACGCCGATATCACCCTGATCTGCGAGGCGCCGCGCGTCGGCCCGCATCGCGAGGCCATGACCGAAGCGCTTTCGGCAATGCTGCGAATTTCGCGCGATCGCATCTCGATCAAGGCGACAACCAATGAGAAGCTCGGCTTCGTCGGCCGTGAGGAAGGCATAGCGGCCATCGCGACTGCCAGCGTTGTGTTTCCAGGGGATGTCCCTGAATGAGCAATAGCGGTCTCGCAGATGCCCTGCTTAAGGCCTGCCAGCAGCGCGGCATGATGCTGGCGACGGCGGAGAGCTGCACCGGCGGCATGATCATCGCCGCGCTGACCGACATCGCCGGCTCTTCCGCGGTGGTCGATCGCGGCTTCATCACCTATTCCAACCAGGCCAAGACCGAGATGCTCGGCGTCTCGGCCGCTACGCTCGAGGCGCACGGCGCGGTCTCGCGCGAGACTGCGGTGGAGATGGCGGCCGGAGCCTTGGCGCATTCGCCGGCCGGGCTCGCCCTGGCGGTGACCGGCATCGCCGGTCCGGACGGCGGCTCGGCGGAAAAACCTGTCGGCCTGGTCTGGTTCGGCGTTGCCGTGGCTGGCCGGCCGGTAGTCAGCGAATGCCAGCTGTTCGCCGACAAGGGCCGCGATTACATCCGCAGGGAGACGGTCCGTCATGCGCTTGAACTGGGTCTGCGCGCGCTCGCTGCGGATCAGGCCGTCGATGGCGCGCCGTAGATGATTTCGGCCCGTTTCTCGAACGCCTCGGAGAACATGCGGAAGGCGCGGTCGAACATGGTTCCCATCAACGCACCCAAAATGCGGCTCTTGAACTCGTAGTCGATAAAGAAGCAGACGTTGCAACCAGCGCCGTCCGCCGGGTCGAAGCGCCAGACATTGCTCAGATATTTGAAAGGGCCGTCGATGTATTTGACATCTATGGCGTTCTCGTCCGGCTTCAGCAGCACCTGCGTGGTAAAGGTCTCGCGGATCGCCTTGTAGCCGATGCTCATGTCGGCGATGAGCAAGGTGCGCCCGTCGCGTTCCTTGCGTGAGCGAACCGTCAGTGCCTCGCAAAGCGGCAGGAATTGCGGATAGGATTCGACATCGGCGACCAGAGCGAACATCTGCTCCGGCGTATGCGCAACGCGGCGATGGGCTTCGAATTGTGGCATAAAACCAGTGTTAGGCGGACTTTTTGAGAAACGCTTCGCGCGCCGCGCGCAACCTGGCAAAGTCGTCCCCGGCATGGTGCGACGAGCGCGTCAGCGGGCTCGACGCTACCAGCAGGAAGCCCTTGGTTCTGCCGATCGTCTCAAAGGACTTGAATTCCTCCGGCGTGACGAAGCGGATCACCGGATGGTGCTTCTTCGACGGCTGCAGATATTGGCCGATGGTCATGAAGTCGACATTGGCCGAACGCAAATCGTCCATCAGCTGCAGGATTTCGTTCCGCTCCTCGCCAAGGCCGACCATGATGCCGGACTTGGTGAAGATCGAGGGGTCGAGTTCTTTGACCCGCTGCAAGAGCCTGATCGAGTGGAAATAGCGCGCACCCGGCCGAACAGTCAGATAGTTCGACGGAACGGTCTCGAGATTATGGTTGAAAACGTCCGGCTTGGCCGCCACGACGATCTCCAGCGCACCGTCCTTGCGCAGGAAGTCGGGCGTCAGGATTTCGATCGTAGTCGATGGGGTCGCTGCCCTGATCGCGCGGATGACATCGGCAAAATGCTGGGCCCCGCCGTCGGCGAGATCGTCGCGATCGACGGAAGTGATGACGACATGGCTCAAGCCCATCTGCTTGACCGCATGCGCGACACGCGCCGGCTCGTCGGGATCGAGTGCGGTCGGGATGCCGGTGGCGACATTGCAAAAGGCGCAGGCCCGCGTGCAGATCTCGCCCATGATCATGAAGGTGGCGTGCTTCTTCTCCCAGCACTCGCCGATATTGGGGCAGCCCGCCTCTTCGCAAACCGTCACCAGTTTGTGAGACTTCACGATTTCGCGCGTCTCGGCATAGCCTTTCGACATCGGCGCCTTGACGCGGATCCAGTCAGGCTTGCGCAGTACGTCCTGGTCCGGCTTGTGCGCCTTTTCGGGATGCCGCAGGCGCGGCGCATTGGCAATCGTGTCGAGGACGGTGACCATGTGAAACCCGGCTCATTGGCAAGCGCTTGTCCAGCGCTCGCTCTACCCACGTCATCTAGGACTTTTCGGAGAAAAGAAAAAGGCCGCGATCACGCATGCCGCGGTGGCCTTTTTCGCATAGCAAGTGCCGACAGAGGTTAGCGGCGCACCAGTCGTCCGACCGCAATCAGAATGCAGGCACCGATGAAGCCGGTGATCAGATAGGCTATCCAGCCGACGCCGAAGATGCCGATGTTCAGGGCCTGCAAGATGGCATTCAACACTATTGCGCCGACAATGCCGAGAACGATGTTCATGAGGATGCCGGTATTGCTCTTCATGACCATCTCGGCGAGCCATCCCGCCAGGCCGCCGATGATGATGGCTGCAACCCAGCCCACGCCGTTCATTTCCATATGCCCTCTCCTTGTATGATGGATGATGCCTGCGAAACGAATTGCTCTGCCGTCGAGTTCCTCTGTGTCTTCCGTGTGAGACTCGCCCAACTAATTTATCATGCATTCAGTGCGCGGCCATAGGCGTCGAGTACACTCTCCTTCATCATCTCCGACAGCGTCGGGTGCGGGAAGATCGTGTGCATCAGCTCTTCCTCGGTGGTCTCCAGATTCATCGCCACGACGAAGCCCTGGATCAGTTCGGTTACTTCTGCGCCGACCATGTGGGCACCCAGCAACTGGCCGGTCTTCTTGTCGAAAATGGTCTTGACGAAGCCTTGGTCTTCGCCCAGCGCAATCGCCTTGCCGTTTGCGGCGAACTGGAAGCGGCCGACGCGGATGTCCTTGCCATCGGCTTTCGCTTTGGCTTCCGTCAGTCCGACCGAGGCGACTTGCGGATTGCAATAGGTGCAGCCCGGGATCTTCAGCTTGTCGATGGCATGCACGCCGGGGAAATTGGCGATCTTTTCCACACAGACCACGCCCTCATGCTCGGCCTTGTGGGCGAGCATCGGCGGTCCGGCAACGTCGCCGATGGCGTAGACGCCCGGCACATTTGTCTTGCCGTAGCCGTCGACGACGACGCAACCGCGGTCCGTCTTCACGCCGAGCGTCTCGAGGCCGAGGTTTTCGATGTTACCCTGTACGCCGACGGCCGAGATCATACGATCGGCGGTGATCTTCTCGACCTTGCCGTCCTTCATCTCGACATGCGCCGTGACCGAGTTAGTGCCCTGCTCGACCTTGGTCACCTTGGCTTCTAGAATGATCTTCATGCCCTGCTTCTCGAACTGCTTCTGCGCGAATTTCGAGACCTCGGCGTCCTCGACCGGCATCACAGCCGGCAGCAGTTCGACCACCGTCACCTCGGCGCCCATGGTGCGGTAGAACGAGGCGAACTCGATGCCGATGGCGCCCGAGCCCATCACCAGCAGCGATTTCGGCATCTCTTTCGGCACCATGGCCTCGAAATAGGTCCAGATCAACTTGCCGTCCGGCTCGATGCCGGGCAATGCGCGCGGCCTCGCTCCGGTCGCCAGAATGATGTGCTTGGCGCTGTAGGTGCCCTCGCCCTTGACGCCCTTGGGCGCCGGCGGCTGCGGCTCCATCGGCTTCTTCGACGATTTCGACACGACGATCTCGCCAGGTTTGGTCAGCTTGGCTTCGCCCCAGATGACGTCAACCTTGTTCTTTTTCATCAGGAAGCCGACGCCGCCGTTGAGCCGCAGCGAGACCTTTCGCGAGCGATCGACGACGGCGGCTGTGTCGACGCTGACCTTGCCATCGATCTTCAGGCCGTAGTCCTTCAGATGATCCGAATAGTGCATGATCTCGGCGGAGCGCAGAAGCGCTTTGGTCGGAATGCAGCCCCAGTTGAGGCAGATGCCGCCCAAGTGCTCGCGCTCGACGATCGCCGTCTTGAAGCCAAGCTGGGCCGAACGCACTGCAGTGACATAGCCGCCGGGGCCGGAGCCGATGATGATGACGTCGTAGTTCTCAGCCACGGCTTTCTCCTTCACAATTCCAACATGAGGCGCACGAGCGGCGCCAGCGCTTGCCCGACGTTCCGCGTGTTTTCTGCGTCCAGGTGGACGCCGTCGAGCGGCGTGGTTTTGGCTACCGTG
Organism: Mesorhizobium sp. M0854; assembly: GCF_040319815.1. Lineage (NCBI taxonomy): Bacteria > Pseudomonadati > Pseudomonadota > Alphaproteobacteria > Hyphomicrobiales > Phyllobacteriaceae > Mesorhizobium > Mesorhizobium sp. M0854. The sequence goes on along the minus strand of NZ_JAMYOL010000005.1, from coordinate 164,853 downwards.
CCGGCATCGAAGAAGCCGCAGCCGGCCTCGTCGGCAAGGGCGGAATATTGCGGCGCCAGCCGCTTTGACGCGTCATCGCCGCCGGCGAACATTTCCTTGAACTCGGCGTTTTCCGTGCGGCTGACTACGGGCGGCGCGACGATCAGGATCTGCGGCGCCGGCCAATCGAACGGGTAATCGTGACCGCGCACGATATCGATCAGGCGTTGCATGCCTTGCTTGGCCGCGACCGGATTACCATGAATCCACGGCTTCATATCGTTGGCGCCGAGCATGATGACGATCAAGTCGATCGGTGCGTGCGTCGTCAGGATGGTTGGCAACAGCCTTGCGCCATTGCGGTCCGCTCCGGCCAAGTGATCGTCAAAGGCGGTGGTTCGGCCATTCAGGCCTTCGGCGATGACCTCGACGCCGCTGCCCAATGCCGCCTGCAGCACGCTCGGCCAGCGATCTTCCAGCGGATGCCGGCCGAGGTTTGCCGCGTCATAGCCCCAGGTAAGCGAATCGCCGTAGCAGAGGACCGTCTTCATGTGCCTGCCCCGCCGAAACCCGGTTGCGAGCGCGCCAATCGCCAGCGCACGAAAAGCCACTGGACCAGCACCGTAGCGATGCCTGGCAGGACGAGACCTGCGACTACGGGAAGATCGCCCGACCACTGGCTCTTGCCTGGGGGCTGGGAGAAAGTCCAGCCGATCAGGGCAACTCCAACGAGCACAAAAAACGCTACCCCTATGGTCGCCGTCAGCTTTGTTGCCCGTCGTGGGTCCGACATGAATTGTGCGATGAAGAACGCGACCGTCACGAGGACGGTGACGAGAGCCGAGATCATGAATACAAGGATGTACTCTACGTCGGCATTGGTGGCGACGGCGAGCCACTGCGCCACCAATCCGCCCGCCAAACCGGAAAGAAAGAAGGCAAAAAGGCTGGTGAAGAATTTCCGCACCGCCCTGTTCCCCTCTCTTAAACCAGCATGCCCATCGGGTTTTCGACCATGCGTTTGAAGGCGACGAGCAGCTCGGCGCCGAGCGCACCGTCGACGGCGCGGTGATCGGTCGACAACGTCACCGACATGATCGTGGCGATCTTGATCTCGCCGTTCTTGACCACCGCGCGTTGCTCGCCGGCGCCGACCGCCAGGATCGTCGCATGCGGCGGGTTGATGACGGCAGAAAAATCCTTGATGCCGAACATGCCGAGATTGGACACCGCCGTGGTGCCGCCCTGATATTCTTCCGGCTTCAGCTTGCGGCTGCGGGCGCGGCCGGCAAGATCCTTCATCTCGTTGGAGATGACGGACAGCGTCTTTTCATCGGCACGCCGGATGATGGGCGTGATCAGGCCGCCGGGGATCGACACGGCAACGCCGACATCGGCATGCTTGTGCTTGACCATCGCGTTTTCTGTCCACGACGCATTGGCATCCGGCACCGCCATCAGCGCCATGGCCAGAGCCTTGATGACCATGTCGTTGACGGAAAGCTTGTAGGCCGGCGTTTCGCCCTTCTCGGTCTTCTTCACCGGGGCGGCCGCATTGATCTGCGTGCGCAGGGCCAGAAGTGCGTCGAGCTCGCAGTCGAGCGTCAGATAGAAATGCGGGATGGTGGTCTTGGCCTCGACCAGCCGCCGCGCAATGGTCTTGCGCATATTGTCGTGGGGGACCAGCTCGTAGGAGCCTTCGGCAAACAGTTTGAGCACCTGCTCGTCCGACATCGCCTTGGGTGCTGCGGCCGCAGGTGCCGGAGCGCCGGCGGGCGCCGCTTTTGCTGCTGGTGCCGCCTTGGCGCCGCCACTGGAAATTGCGGCATCGACATCGGCCTTTACTACGCGGCCGCGGGGGCCGGAGCCTGTCAGCGCCGCGACATCGACGCCGGCTTCCCTGGCAATGCGCCGGGCCAGCGGCGAGGCGAAAATGCGCTCACCGCTTGCGTGGCCGTTGGCGACCGGCACCGCTTCCGCCTTAGGTGCAGGTGCGGCAGGCTCCTGCTTCGGCACTTCGGGCTTTGGTGTTTCCGCTTTGGCGGCGTCGGCTTTCGGAGCCTCAGCCTTTGCCGGCGCAGCGCCGTCACCGCTTTTCGCGGCGGCCGCCGCATCCTCCCCCTCAGCCGCCAATACCGCGATCAGCGCATTGACCTTGACGCCTTCAGTGCCGGCCGGAACCACCAGCTTGGCAACCGTGCCTTCGTCGACGGCTTCGACTTCCATCGTTGCCTTGTCCGTCTCGATCTCGGCAATCACGTCGCCCGGCGAGACCTTGTCGCCTTCCTTGACCAGCCACTTGGAAAGGTTGCCCTCTTCCATTGTGGGCGACAGCGCCGGCATGGTGATGTTGATCGGCATTTTGTCCTCCCGCCCTGCTCAGCGATACGTGACGGCTTTGACCGCCTCGACGACCTCGCCGACGTTGGGCAGCGCCAGCTTTTCGAGGTTCGCCGCATAGGGCATCGGCACGTCCTTGCCGGCAATTGAAATGACCGGTGCATCGAGGAAATCGAAGGCGCGCTGCGAGACCTGATTGGCGATATGGTCGCCGACCGAGTTCTGCGGAAAGCCTTCCTCGACCACCACGAGGCGATTGGTCTTTTTGACCGAGGCGATGATCGTGTCGAAGTCGAGCGGGCGGATGGTGCGCAAGTCGATTATCTCGGCATCGATGCCCATGCCGCGCAACTCCGCCTCGGCCTTGATCGCGTAGGTCATCCCGATGCCGAACGAGACGATGGTCACGTCCTTGCCGGATTTGTGAATGCGCGCCTTGCCGATCGGCAGCACGAAATCGTCGATCTTCGGCACGTCGAAGGAGTGGCCGTAAAGGATTTCGTTCTCGAGGAAGATGACCGGGTTCGGGTCACGGATCGCCGCCTTGAGCAGACCCTTGGCGTCGGCGGCGGTATAGGGCATCACCACCTTCAACCCGGGAACATGGCTGTACCAGGCGGCATAGCATTGCGAATGCTGCGCGGCGACGCGGGCAGCCGCGCCGTTCGGGCCGCGAAAGACGATCGGGGCGCCCATCTGGCCGCCGGACATGTAGAGCGTCTTGGCGGCTGAATTGATGATCTGGTCGATCGCCTGCATGGCGAAGTTGAAGGTCATGAATTCGACGATCGGCTTCAGGCCGGCCATCGCCGCGCCAACACCAACGCCGGCAAAGCCGTGCTCGGTGATCGGCGTGTCGACTACGCGCCGCGGACCGAATTCCTGCAACAGGCCTTGTGTGATCTTGTAGGCGCCCTGGTACTCGGCGACTTCCTCGCCCATGACGAAGACGTCGCCGTCGCGGCGCATTTCCTCAGCCATTGCGTCGCGCAACGCTTCACGCACCGTGGTCGAGACCATTTCGGTGCCGGCCGGGATGTCCGGATCGGCGGCAATTTCCAGCCTGGGTGCGGCGGCAACAGGTGCTGCCGCTTCGCTCTTGGCCGGAGCAGCAACGGGGGGCGGAGCAGCCGCGGGCGCTGCCGCTTGCGACTCGACAGCCTCCTCGCCAATGCCTTCGCCTGCCTCGTCGATGTCTTCGCCATCGACGGCCAGCACAGCGATCAGTGTGTTGACCTTGACACCCTCGGTGCCGGCAGGAACCACGATCTTGGCAAGCGTGCCGTCGTCGACGGCTTCGACTTCCATCGTTGCCTTGTCGGTCTCGATTTCGGCAATAGCGTCACCCGCCGCGACCTTGTCGCCTTCTTTCTTCAACCACTTGGAAACATTACCCTCTTCCATGGTCGGCGAGAGGGCGGGCATGAGAATTTCGATCGGCATGTCCTTGCCCTCTCGTTAAAGTACGATGTCGGTCCAGAGCTCGGACGGATCCGGCTCCGCGTCGTTCTGGGCAAATTCTGCGGCGTCGGCGACAACGTCGCGGACTTCCTTGTCGATGGCCTTGAGTTCGTCCTCGCTTGCCCATTTCTTATCGAGCAGCCGCGCCTTGACCTGCTCGATCGGGTCACGTTCGGAGCGCATTTTCTGCACTTCTTCCTTGGAGCGGTATTTAGCCGGATCCGACATCGAATGGCCGCGGTAACGATAGGTCTGCATTTCGAGAATGAGCGGCCCGTTGCCGGCGCGGCACCATTCGGCGGCGAGGTCGCCGGCTGCCTTTACAGCGCGCACATCCATGCCGTCGACCTGGATGCCTGGAATCTTGAAGGACGCGCCGCGGTGCGAGAAATCCGTCTCGGCCGACGAGCGCGAGACCGAGGTGCCCATGGCGTAGCGGTTGTTCTCGATGATGTAGATCACCGGAAGCTTCCACAGCGAGGCCATGTTGAAGCTTTCGTAGACCTGGCCCTGGTTCGCCGCGCCATCGCCGAAATAGGTCAGCGTCACATTGTTGTTGCCGCGATAGCGGTTGGCGAAGGCAATGCCGGTGCCGAGCGACACTTGCGCGCCAACGATGCCGTGGCCGCCGTAAAAATGCTTCTCCTTGGAGAACATGTGCATGGAGCCGCCCTTGCCTCTGGACAGACCGCTACGGCGCCCGGTCAGTTCGGCCATGACGCCGCGTGGTGACAACTCCATGGCCAGCATATGACCATGGTCGCGATAGGCGGTGATCATCTGGTCGCCGTCGATCAGCGCCATCTTCATGCCGGTAACGACCGCTTCCTGGCCGATGTAGAGGTGGCAGAAACCGCCGATGAAGCCCATGCCGTAAAGCTGGCCGGCCTTTTCCTCGAAGCGGCGGATGAGCAGCATGTGCCGGTAGGCGGCAAGCTCCTGGTCTTTGGTGAATTCAACAGGCTTCGGGGTGGAAAGGCCCGGCATCTTGCCGTCTGATTTGGATTTGGCAGGCGCTTTTCTGGCGGCGGTGGCCATGCATCACTCCCTGTTGGCGTCTCTTGGCGGACAGCGAGGGAGATCAGTTCTCCCACCGATTTGAGGCAGGCTAACATGCAGGGAAGGCTTTCGCCATGCCGAAAACGCATGGCTGTCATGCATCTAAGCAATTAAAATCATTGCAAATATCACCGATTAACTGAAATCCGGTTATCTTGCGACCGGCAGCATGATGGTGATCTCGTCCGCGTGGGACAGATTAAGCGCCTTGCGCGCCTGCTCGTCCAGCATGTCCTTCTCCAGGGTGCCCTCATGCATCAGCTGAACGCGGCGCTCGAGATCGATCCGGCGCGCCCTGACGGCATCGAGCCTGCCCTGCAATTCGGCAGTCTCAGCTTCGAGCTGATACTTGGAATAGATGCCGAACTCGCCATGATAGGCATGGAAGCCGAAATAAGTCAGGAACACCACGCAGAGCGAGGGGATGATCAGCCGGCCGGTGTTTCTTTGCTTGTGCTGGCGTGTCCACATGGTCCGAATCCTCTACGCCGCCTTTGTCGCCCGATTGTGCTTAATGGACGGTTACAGCCTGTTGGATTCAGAGCAAGGAAGCAAAGAAGGGCGGGAATGTCCCCGCCCTCGCCGCCACGGATTTTCTCTCGAAATCAGCTTTTCACGATCGACTTGCCGGCATATCGCGCCTGCTTGCCGAGCTCCTCCTCAATGCGGATGAGCTGGTTGTACTTGGCCATGCGATCCGAGCGCGACAGCGAGCCCGTCTTGATCTGCCCGCAATTGGTAGCAACGGCGAGGTCGGCGATGGTCGAATCCTCGGTCTCGCCCGAGCGGTGCGACATCACCGCGGTATAGCCGGCCTTGTGCGCGGTCTCGACGGCGTCGAGCGTTTCGGTAAGCGAGCCGATCTGGTTGACCTTGACCAGGATCGAATTGGCGACGCCCATGCGGATGCCGTCGCGCAGCCGCGCCGTGTTGGTGACGAACAGATCGTCGCCAACCAGCTGCGTTTGCTTGCCGATGAGATCGGTCAGTATTTTCCAACCGTCCCAGTCATCCTCCGCCAGGCCGTCCTCAATGGTGATGATCGGGTAGTCGGCAGCAAGTTTGGCCAGATATCTGGCCTGCACCTTCGGGTCGCGGGTTTTCCTCTCGCCTTCATAGACGTAGTTGCCATCCTTGAAGAATTCGGTCGCCGCGCAGTCGAGGCCCAGCGCAACCTCCTCGCCGGGCTTGAAGCCAGCCTGCTCGATCGATTCCATGATGAAGTCGAGCGCGGCCGGCGCGCTCTTCAGGTTGGGGGCAAAGCCGCCCTCGTCGCCGACATTGGTGTTATGGCCGGCGTCCTTCAGCTTCTTTCGCAGCGTATGAAAGATCTCCGAGCCCCAGCGCACGCCGTCGCGCAGCGTCGGCGCGCCGATCGGCAGGATCATGAATTCCTGGAAATCGATCGGGTTGTCGGCATGCGCGCCGCCATTGATGATGTTCATCATAGGCACCGGCAGCACATGGGCCTTGGTGCCGCCGACATAACGATAGAGCGGCAGGTCGGCCGCTTCGGCCGCGGCCTTGGCCACAGCCAGCGACACGCCGAGGATGGCATTGGCGCCGAGCCGGCTCTTGTTGGGCGTACCATCGAGCTCGATCATGGTCTGGTCGATATGGATCTGATTCTCTGCCTCCATGCCGCCGATCGCCTCGAACAGCTCGCCGTTCACCGCCTCGACCGCCGTGAGCACGCCCTTGCCGAGATAGCGGGGGCCGCCATCGCGCAGTTCGACCGCCTCATGCGCGCCGGTCGAGGCGCCGGACGGCACCGCGGCGCGACCCATCGAGCCGTCTTCGAGCACGACATCGACCTCGACGGTCGGATTTCCGCGGCTGTCCAGGATTTCACGCCCGACAATGTCGATGATGGCCGTCATTGCGATGTCCCCGATTGATCGATTGAAGCGTCGCGCACCTCTTAGCCAAAGCGCCGCAAAACGCAATCGGGGCACTTGCAAATATTGCCCGTGCGCTACGGATTCACGAAGCACGAAGCGCTGTCATCATTTGTCATACGCGGCATGCCGGTTTCTGGTTTATGGCTGTTGTCGCGCGGGGCGAAACAGGAGGAGTTTCGCCATGTCCCAGTTGAGCGGTATTGTGAGTTTGTTCCTGATCGCGGCTGCGTTCCTGACGTCGTGCGACAATCAGCAACCCCCGCAGGGATCGTCGCCTTTGCCGGCCCTGCAGATTGCTCAGTAGCATCCCGCCACATCGAAAGGCCCCCGATTTCCTGGGGGCCTTTTTGATTCCAGGAGACTTAGTCAGTGCCAGTAAGGTCAGTGCCAGTAAGGCTCGACCTTGTAGTAGTTGTATGAGGCGTCACGCGCGGCCTCGCCGTCGGCACCGGTCAGCTCGTTGATCGAATAGGAAGGAGCGGCCATCAGCTGGTCTTTGGTGAACGGCACGACATAGCCGCCCTTGTTCTCGTCATAGTCAAGGCTCGCCCACGGAATGGCGTGGTATTTCTCGCCGATGCCGAGAAATCCACCAAAACCGATCACGGCAAACATGATTCCGTTCGACAGTTTGTCGAGCATGACGTCCTCGATGTCGCCGATATGAGTGCCTTCCGTATTGTAGACCGATGTGCCGATAACCCGCGAAGCGGCGATGGCTTCGGTGTGTCCCGTCTGGGTCGTCATGGTGTGCTCCTCGTCGTCGTTGACATTAGATTTTGACAATGAGGGCCGCGGGCTAAGGTTCCAGGCGGGTTCGAAATTCTTCAAAGTTTTCCTGGCGGCGCTGCTGTGGCACAACTGCTGGTTCAACCCACACTTTTGGCAATGCGATCGAACGCCATCAGCCGTTCAAGCAATGCGGGAAGATCCTTTAGCGGCACCATGTTGGGACCGTCGGAAGGCGCGTTGTCGGGGTCCTGGTGCGTCTCGATGAAGACGCCGGCGACGCCAACCGCGACGGCCGCGCGCGCCAGCGTCTCGACAAAGCGCCGGTCGCCTCCAGACGAACCGCCCTGCCCACCCGGCTGCTGCACGGAATGGGTGGCATCGAAAATCACCGGCGCGCCGATCTCGGCCATGATCGGCAGCGCCCGCATGTCGGACACCAGGGTGTTGTAACCAAAGGATGCGCCGCGCTCGGTGACCAAGACATTGGCGTTGCCGGAGCCGATGATTTTGGCGACGACGTTCTTCATGTCCCACGGCGCGAGGAATTGCCCCTTCTTCACATTGACCACCTTGCCGGTTTTTGCCGCAGCAATCAGCAAATCGGTCTGGCGGCTGAGGAAGGCAGGAATCTGCAGGATATCGGCATGAAGCGCGACGATCGCGCATTGTTCCTCAGTGTGGACGTCGGTCAGGATCGGCAGCGCAAAGTTCTTGCGCAAGTCGTCGAAGATCGGCATTGCCGCTTCAAGTCCCGCGCCGCGCGTGCCGCCAAGCGAGGTGCGATTGGCCTTGTCGTAGCTGGTCTTGTAGACGAGCCCAATGCCGAGCCTGTCGGTCAATTCCTTTAGCGCACCGGCCATGTCGAAAGCGTGCTGCCGCGATTCCAGCTGGCATGGACCAGCGATCAGCGATAGGGGCGCGCTGTTGCCGAAAATGACTTTGCCGACCGCAACGGAAGAGTTCGGCATCAGTGGATTGAGCTTGTTCATGCGATCTCCCGGAAAATGAAGGCTGCGCCCTGCCCTGGCGCCGGCGGCACGATGGTATCACCGCCGCGCATGTGGTGTTCGACAGAATTGGCTGCAAGCAGCTTGGCGACGGCATCGCCGTGCCTAATCGAAAAGACGATCCCGGCAAAGCGGAGTTCAGATGGTGCGCCGGCAGGAATGCCGAAGCGTGCCGAATAGGCTGCAGGATCCAGAACGGTCACGACGGCATTCGGCAGCTCATAGACAGTGCCGCCGCCCTGCGCCTCGATTCCGGCTGCGATCGAAATCAAACGGCCTTGTTCGAAAGGTTCGCCAGTGACTGCCACGACTTCGACAATGCCGGTTGCGCCATTAGCGTGGGCCTGCAACGCAGTGCGGTCGACGTTCGGCGCATTGATCCGCTCGCAAGCGAAGAGAAAAGCGTCCGCTGTCTTGCCTGTAGCCGCGAAGGCCAGTTTGAACGATGCGGTGTCGCTCTTTCCCGCCGCATCGGTGAAGGCGCGCGAAAAGCTTAGCGCGTCTCCCGCCGACAGACCGGCTTCCATGTAGCGCGCGTGGTCCGCGGCGGCGCTTTCGGTGCCCAGCGCCACGGCAGAAAATCCTTCATCGCCGTTTTCTTCGCGATACGTGCGATCACGCACGACAAAGACATTGCGGTTCGCGATCGCCGTTGCCACGGCCTGCCGGTCAGCGACCGCGAGCGGCTCGAGATAGGTGCCGTCGATGAGAAAGATACAGCAGTTTTGCGTTCCGAAAGGGTGGATACCTGTCGGCGCAACGGTAAAGCCGAGCAGGGTCAAGCGCGCCCGCGCAACATCGAGGCTCGCTGTCGGCAGCACCAGGTGATCGAGCGGATGAGGCCTTGCGGGGGTGTTCTCGGTCATGTCCCGCGCGATGTGCCTCATTCCTGAAAATGGTTCAAGGGCTTAGCCGGTGCCTCAGCGGCGATCGCAGGCCTCGGCCGCGAGGAGCCGACTTGCCGCCCGCAAAAATCATCCTAGCTCAATGCCATGGGAAGAGACCTTTTCATCGCCCTGGCCGTTATTGCGATAGCAGTTATCGCCGTGCTGATCTGGAACGCGCCAAAGCGGCCGGGCGTCGATCCGACCGAAACCTCCGCGGCTCAGACGGAGTGAAGCGGGCTACGGCGCGGAGCCCCTCCGCGACGTCAAATCTGCCTTGGGAGGCGGTCAACTTGCAACGATGTCGGCCGAATAACGCAATTCGCGTAGCGGTTTGACCCGGCTGGTCGTCTCTGCATAGAGCGGATGCGCCTTGTAGGCGGCGAGCGCCGCTTCGTCCTCGAACTCGGCGTAGACGACCACATCGATCTCATCCGAGAGCGGGTCGACCTTGGTGTTGAGCGTTACCTCGAAATGACGCGAATGAGGTATCTTGCCAAGCGCCAGGAGGCCCGTGCGCACTGCCTCGACATCCGCTTTATGCCGTGCGCTGAAGAAAACGATATGCCGGATCAACCCAGCCTCCTCGACCGTTGGACCGGCGTTCTTTTGTGTCAGCGGCAGCGTGCCGTCAATCGGCAGGTTTGTCGCGTCTGCGAACCGTAGGTGCGAAGAGAAACTACACCATGCTGGTTACATAGTGCACGATGCGGGTCACCTCCCTGACCGTCCTGTCGAGGTAGCGGCCTTGGTTGTAAATGCCGTCCCAGATCAGGAAAAATGTGACGGTTGTGATGACGATGACATAACGCATGACTAAAACTAGCGCATATGGACGGTTGCAACCATAGCGATTCCAACGCTGCTGGGGACCCTCCCCGAATCTTAATGGCCTTTGTGGTCTGTCTGCTGCGATGCTTGCTGGCCAGAATGGCGCTACCGCCACAGGGCGCCTTGGAAAGATAACCCGCTCGGCTTCGACGACCGCTCCCCGCCTCGATCGACCGACTGCGACACGATTATTCCGGCGGGATTTCGACGGACGCGCTGGATCTGGTCATGCTGCCGTCAAGCGGCGTTTCGCACCACCTGCTTGAAGAGGCCTCCTGTCTCAAACGGACTGGCCGTATGGGGGCAGTATCTTAATGCTGAGACAGTTTCGAGCCGACCTTCAAATCCTCGCCTCAAAGAGTGATGCGGTATTTTGCAAAGCCCGCTTCGCCCTCGCCCGCCGGCTCGATCTTCAGCGACTTCACTTGCGCAATAAACTCCTTCGCCTTGGCGCCGGTCTCGAATACGACGCTGGTTCCCGGCAGTGGCGCAAACGACCAGTTGGCGTCCGCCGACGGGTTGATGGTGCCTTTGCTGACGATATAGCGCACGATCACATCGCGGTTGGTGTCGGGCGCTTCGTAGATGATCTTCGAGGCATTGATCTCCGGGAAATTGCCCCCGCCGCCGGCTCGGTAGTTATTGGTGGCGACGACGAATTTCCGCTTGGGATCAATCGGTTTGCCGTCGAACATCAAGTCAATGATGCGGGTCGAGCCAGCATTCACCAGCCCGCCCTTCGAATCATATTTCGGTGACTGCGACAGATCGATCTTGTATGTGACGCCGTCGATCACGTCGAAATTATAGGATGGGAAGTCAGTGTTGATGAGCGCCTGGTCGGCTTTGCCCGGTTCGATCCGGTTGAAGATGCCGGCCGACATTTCCAGCCATTCTTTCACCTCTGCCCCGGTGATTTCAACGGCGCGCACCGTGTTTGGATAGAGGTAGAGGTCGGCGACGTTCTTGATGGCGATATCGCCCACCGCCACGTCGGTGTAATAGTCGGCGCCGTTGCGCCCGCCCGCCTTGAACGGTGCCGCCGCCGACAACAGCGGCATATCCTTCCACTCTGTGTTCTTCAGGATGTCCTTCAAGTACCAGTTCTGCGCCTGGCTGACGATCTGCACCGATGGATCATCGGCGACCAGCGCAAAATAGGAATAGAGCGGCGCCGAGGTTTTGCCGACCGGCCGGCGCACATAGGCAAGCGTCGCCTCGTGGTCCTGTTTGAGCGCGTCGATGATGCGCTGGTCGTCCGCGACGGTCGGCTTGTTCGTTTTGTCGACCGGCTCAAAGATCGGCCTGGCCTCAGAGGTCGCCGAGACGATTTTCCACGTCGATCCGTCGTGCTCCAGCAACAGATCGATCAGCCCCATGTGCGAGCCCCAGAAGCCGGCCATGACGGCGGGCTTGCCTTGCAACGTGCCTTTCGCCGTATCGACGGCTTCCAGCGACTGAAAGTCCTTCTTGCCGGGGAAGACCAGATGCTGGTGGCCGGTGAACACCGCATCGATACCTTCGACACCGGCAACGAAGAAGGAGGCGTTCTCCATCATGTCGCTTTGCTTCACGTCGATGCCGGAATGGGAGAGCGCAATGACGATGTCGGCGCCTTCTTCCTTCATTTGCGGCACCCACGCCTTGGCCGCCTCGACGATGTCGCGCGTCTTGACGCTGCCCTCGAGATTTTTCAGGTCCCAGACCATGATCTGCGGCGGCACGAAGCCGATGATGCCGATCCTGATCGGTTGCTCGGTGCCCGACCCGTCTTTGATCTTCCTGTCGAGGATGACGTAAGGCTTGAGATAAAGCCTGTCGTCGCGCGGGTTCGCGGCGAGCTCCGTGCCGCGGATCAAATTCGCGCAGACAAACGGGAAATTGGCACCGGCCAGCACCTTGTCCATGAACGACAGGCCGTAGTTGAACTCGTGGTTGCCGAGGGTCGAGCATTCGTAGCCGAGCAGGTTCATGCCCTTCATGACCGGATGCAGATCGCCATCCTTCATCCCCCTCTCGTAGGCGATGTAGTCGCCCATCGGGTTGCCTTGCAGAAGGTCGCCATTATCGATCAGCATCGCGTTGGTTGCTTCCTTGCGCACGGCTTCAATCAACGATGCCGTTCGCGACAGCCCCATCGTGTCGTTAGCTTTGTCGGCGTAGTAGTCGTAAGGCAGCACATTCACGTGGATGTCGGTCGTCTCCATAATCCTCAGATGCGCCTGATTGGCTTGAGCCCGGGCGGAGAACGGGTGCAGCATGATCAGCGCTCCGCTGGCGGCGACGCTGGCGAGGAAATCGCGGCGTGAGACGAGGTGGCGCAATTGGGACATTCGTTTTCTCTTTCTTCCACGACGTGACAAGTCCTGCCCGAAGCAAAGCTTCGCGCCGAAATCCAGTCGAGTCCAGAAGCCGATTCCATCAAGAGGAGGTGACGCGCCGATGAATGTCCGGCAGCGAACAATCAGCCCTTGTCGTCGTCGCCCTGCGTGATCAGCCGCGCGCTGCGCTGACCGGTGAAGTAGATCCATAGCCAACTCAGGGAAACCGCAAGCCGGTTACGAAAGCCGATCAGGAAGTAGATATGCGCCAAGCCCCATAGCCACCAGGCAAGCCGGCCGGTAAGCTTGATCCAGCCGAAATCGATGGCCGCGGCGCGCTTGCCGATCGTCGCCAGGTCGCCGTCATGCCTGTAGCTGAAAGGACGCGGTGTCGTTTCACCGGTAAGCCTTGCCTTGATCGTCGCGGCGACATGCCGTCCCTGCTGCTTGGCGGCGGGCGCGACGCCCGGCACCAGCCGGCCATCCGGCCGCAGGACGTGCGCTGCGTCACCGATGACGAAAATCTCCGGGTTTCCCGGCACACTCAAGTCGGGCTCGACAAGCACCCTGCCCGCGCGGTCCGCTGCCGCGCCGAGCCATTCGGCGGCCGGCGAAGCGGCGACGCCCGCCGCCCACAGGATTGTCCTGGCCGGCAAATGTGTGTCGCCGAAGACGACACCCTCGGCATCGCAGCGCGTAACCGCCCGGCCAAGTTCGACGGTCACGCCGAGCCGTTCGAGCGCCTTCGTTGCATAATCGGAGAGTTCGGGAGCGAAATTGGAGAGGATGCGGTCACCGGCCTCAATCAGTACCACACGCGTCTGCCGCGTGTCGATGTTGCGGAACTCGCCGCGCAGCGTGTCGTGCGCCAGCTCGGCAATGGTGCCGGCCAGTTCCACGCCGGTCGGCCCGCCGCCGACGATCGCCAGGGTCAGCAATGCCTGGCGCTGGGCGGGATCGGTTTCCCGCTCGGCCTGCTCGAAAGCCAAAAGAATACGCCGTCGAATGGTGGTGGCGTCCTCCAGCGTCTTCAGGCCAGGGGCGAACGGTTCCCATTCGTCATGGCCGAAATAGGCGTGCCGCGCGCCGGTGGCCAGCACCAGCGTGTCGTAAGCGACCGTGCCGCCGTCCTGCAGCAGCACGCGCTTGCCGGTGCGGTCGATGCCGGTAACGGTGGCGAGCTGCGTCGTCACGTCCTTGCGCCTGCGCAGAAGATGGCGGATCGGCCAGGCGACTTCGGAGGTGGCCAGCGCCGTCGTCGCCACCTGGTAGAGCAGCGGCTGAAAAAGGTGATGATTGCGCCTGTCGATCATCGTGATGCGCACCGGCGAGCCGGCTAGTGCGCGGGTGAACTCGAGGCCGCCGAAACCGGCACCTACGACGACGACGTGATGGTTGGCTGTGTTCATCTCACTCATCCCTCTCGCCAAGGCTGATGTAAGTATCGTTGTGCAGTGCAGCAATGCCTGCGCTGCAACTACCTGGGAGTCGTCGCTTGATGTCGTGAATACGCATGCTGCGGACTCGTTCCCGGATATAGCCTGCGTCCAGGATACTACTTGGTTGGAACTGTATATTGCAGGTGAAGCATGGCTAGCGATGAAGACGAAGGCTCAGCGCAGTACACCTCGCCGCCTTGTTTTATGCACGAGCTCGATCCGGAGTTCCAAGCGCCGCTATCCGACTGGACCGACGTAAGGCGCTGGCGCAAGGCCGAGCGCGAGCGGTTGATCGCATCCCGCCTTGCCGTTTCAGCCGACACGCGCGCAGCTATGTCGCAGCGTATTGCCGAAGGGCTCGACGCGGTGATCGGCGACATCGCCGGCCGTTTGGTCAGCCTCTACTGGCCGTTTCGCGGCGAGCCGGACCTGCGCCCTTGGATGGAAACCATTAACGCGCGAGGCGGGCGCACGGCGTTGCCCGTCGTCGTCGAGAAAGACCGGCCGCTTGTCTTTCGCGCCTATGCCCACGGAGACCGGCTGGAGAAGGGCGTCTGGAATATCCCGATACCGGCTGACGGTGATCCGGTGTTGCCCGACGTCGTCATTTCGCCGATCGTCGGCATCGATCCCGGGCAGTTCCGCTTGGGTTATGGCGGCGGCTTCTTCGATCGCACGCTTGCCGCGATGCCGTTCAAGCCGCTGGTCATCGGCGTCGGCTACGAGTTGCAGCGCATCACCACCATCTACCCGCAGCCGCACGATATTCCGATGGACCGTGTGGTGACTGAGGCATCCAAGGCCTAGGCGAGTTCGGGGCCTAGGCGAGTTCAGGCTTCATTCCCACGGCTGTGCGATCGACGATTTCGCGCAAGGCAAAGGACGAATTGATCTTCGTCACATGCGGCATTGCCGACAGCCACTCCTTGTGGATACGTTCGTAGTCGACGAGATCCTTTGCCGCTATGCGCAGGATGTAGTCATATTCGCCCGACATCAAATGGCAGGACAAGACGTTCGGGCAGCGCTTTATCGCTGCCTCGAAATCCGACAACGTCTTCTCGAATTGCCCGGACAGCGATATATGCACGATCGCCGTCATCTGGTGCCCAAGTGCAGCGTTGGACAGCCGGGCGTGATAGCCGCGGATGGTTCCGGATTTCTCCAGATTGTCCAGCCGCCGCGAGCAGGCCGACTGGGACAGGCCGACCTTCTCGGCGAGCGCTGCGTTGGGTATCCGCCCATCCTTCTGCAACGTCTCGAGAATGGCGATATCAATCCTGTCGAGCGGCATTTTTGCGGGTTCCTGCGACAATTCTAATGTTTCGCGCAACGATTATCGAACAGTGGCTTCTCAGGCAAGCGCATTCGCAAACACTTACCGAACGATTCGTGGTTCACTATCTCTAGACAGGGAACGAGCCCCAAAGGGCCGGATCAGGAGAAGAACGATGCGCATCGGCTGCCCCCGGGAAATCAAGAATCACGAATATCGCGTCGGCCTGACGCCGGGTTCGGTCCGCGAATATGTCGCGCATGGCCATGAAGTGCTGATCGAGACCGGCGCCGGCGCCGGCATCGGCGCCGACGACAACGCGTATCGTGCCGCCGGCGCCACGATCGCCAAGACGGCAGCCGACGTTTTTGCCAAGTCCGACATGATCGTGAAGGTCAAGGAGCCGCAGCCCAACGAATGGGTTCAGCTCCGCGACGGCCAGATCCTCTATACCTATCTGCATCTTGCCCCGGATCCGGAGCAGACCAAGGGCCTGCTGGCCTCCGGCGTGACCGCGATAGCCTACGAGACCGTCACCGACGAGCGCGGCGGTCTGCCGCTCTTGGCGCCGATGTCGGAAGTTGCCGGCCGCCTGTCGATCCAGGCGGGTGCAACGGCGCTGCAAAAGGCCAATGGCGGCCGCGGGGTGCTGCTTGGCGGCGTGCCCGGCGTGCTCCCCGGCAAGGTAACCGTGCTCGGCGGCGGCGTCGTCGGCCTGCATGCTGCACGCATGGCCGCCGGCCTTGGCGCCGACGTCACCATCATTGACCGCTCGATCCCGCGCCTGCGTCAGCTCGACGACATCTTTGGCGGCCGCGTCCACACCCGCTACTCGACCGTCGAGGCGCTGGAAGAAGAATGTTTTTCGGCTGACATCGTCGTCGGCGCCGTGCTGATCCCGGGGGCAGCAGCGCCCAAGCTGGTGACGCGCGAGATGCTGTCGGGCATGAAGAAAGGCGCCGTGCTGGTCGACGTCGCCATCGACCAGGGCGGCTGCTTCGAGACCTCGCACGCCACCACCCATGCCGAGCCGACCTATGAGGTCGACGGCGTCATCCACTATTGCGTCGCCAACATGCCGGGTGCGGTGCCGGTCACCTCGGCCCACGCGCTCAATAATGCGACGCTGCATTATGGCCTGCAGCTCGCCGACAAGGGCCTCAAGGCGCTGGTAGACGACCACCATCTGCGCAACGGGCTGAACGTCCACAAGGGCAAGATCACGAATCGCGCGGTGGCCGAAGCGCTCGGTTACGAGCTGGTCGAGCCGAAGGCCGTTCTCGCCGCCTGAGCTTCCGAATCTGCCTCTCCAGTGCCCGTCGGATTCGTCCGACGGGTTTTTCTTATGTCGAAAAACTGAAAAGTGTCGGGCGCGCAGAATAACCGGACAACAAAAAAGCGGAGCCAAAGCCCCGCTTCCTCGGTTGTCGAAAATTCCCGCCGGTTCATCCGCGGTCGGCAAATCGATCGACAGTCTCTTTCTACCGCTGGTATGCGACGGGAGTACGACAGCCAAGCCGGTGCAGCCTGTCCGGTTACGCGCGGTCGATCCGGCACTGATAGCAATTGTTGCGCGCCGAGCGGATGTGGACGTAAGCGATGTCGTCGCGTTCGAACAACGTCTCTGCCCGTGCGGCAATGGCGTCGGTCGGAATGACGCCGCCGCTGCCGTAAACGATGCGGTCGTCCTTGCCATAACCGCGCACAATGTAATCGCTGCTTTCGAGCATTTCGGGAAGCATTTTCCCCTCGGCGGCGCGTTCGCATTCTTTCGCATGCAGAAAGATCGGCCCCGTTTCCGCATAAGGCTGCAGCTCCGGAAAAGGTCGATAGGCCAAAACAAGATAGGCTTCTCCCAAAGCAATATTTTTCAAGCAATGACGGCAAGGCACGCCGTCGCCATCCGAAATTTGCCGCTCTGGCTTCAAGCCATAAGCATCCGGCCCGCCGCGCTGAAGTGCCCGGACAGCATTGGTTGGCAAGGCTTTGAATTTTAGCGTCATGGCAAAATCTCCGGTGTCGTCGACCGGAAATTATGCTCGCAAGACAGCGTTTCCCACCCGATTCCTGCCAAAATGGATCAATCCATCAGCGCGTCGAGACCACGAACCAGACCTTTGATCTGCTGTACCCGTCTGATGGCGAGCAGCGTGCCCGCCACGTAAGGCGCCGCGGACGAGCCGGCGTCGTGGCGTATGGTCAGCCGCTCGTCTGGCAGACCGAACAGCGCCTCGCAGGACAGGATGTAGGACGGCAGGCGAAGCGCGTGCACTTGCACCCCCTCGCCTGCGCCGACCGCACCACCGCGTGTGGCCGGCACGCCGGAGACCTCGGAGACCGGCTTTGCCGTTGAGGCCTTGCGGATGTCGGCCAGCGCTTCAGCAAGCTCTCGTGCGGTTCCGGAGGGCGCGTCGGGCTTCTTTGCACTAGCATAATCGATGACCTCGACATCCGGCACGTATTTTGCCGCCATAAGTGCAAACCGCTTCATCAGCGTGGCGGTGATGGAAAAGTTGCCGGCGGCAACGACGCCGACGCCATTAGCGCGCGCCGCGGCGTCGATCTCGGCATAATCGGCAGCTCCCAGTCCCGACGTGCCGATCACCGTGTGCCGTCCGTTGTCGATGGCGAGCAGCACATGGTCTTTCACGACATGCGGCTTGGTGAAGTCGACCAGCACGTCCGACGGCGCCTCCAGCGCCTCGGCCAGCGAGGCCGAAACGGCAATACCATTAGCCGGCATACCAACCAGCAGACCGGAATCCTGCCCCGCGCCGCTGCGGGATACAGCCCCGGCCAGCGCCATGTCGCCTTGCGCCCCGATCGCCGGAACCAGCGCTTTGCCGACCCAGCCGGTCGCGCCGGCCATTACCACGCGTATTGCCATCGTGCGATCCTCCATCACCCATCGGTTTTTAGACGATAGCGATATGGAAAGAGCCAAGCTCATTCAAGTCGGGCTCGCCTTTGAGTGTTGATCCAGAGACTCTGGGACATTGCAAAGACAAGCTGAAGCGCGGATGAACGGGCCTGAAAATCAGGGCCGCATGACGCTGGCCGCGCGCTCGGCAAAAGACATCGGATGTACGACCTCCTTTTTTTGCGCCACTGGCGTAAAGCCGAGTTTTTGATAGAGCGGCAGTGCTGCTGGGTGATCGAGGGTGCAGGTCTGCACCGTCACCCGCTTTGGCCCGTGCGACCATGCCGCGGCGATTGCCGCACCGAGGAACCAGCGGCCGATGCCTTGCCCGGTCGCGTGCTCCATCATTCCGAAATAAGCGAGTTCCACTTCCTCCGGCAAATGCGGCTTGAGGTCGAAGAAGCCGGCCGGCGCACCATCCAGATAAAGCACCCTGATGTCGCGGTCCTCGCGGTGGATGCCCGCCGCAAGCTCCTCGTCTCTCAGCCTCAGCACATTGACCCAGTGCCATTTGCGGCCCACCCGATCCATCAAATAGCGGTAGAAATGCAGCGGAATGTCTTTGGTCTTGAGCAGCGCGATCTGGCGGTTGTACGGCAGCGGCGGCGAATAGGCAGGTGGCACATGCATTTCGAGAAACGTCACGGTGACGTCGATGTCTTCCAGCGATCCGTCTTCCATCCCCGTCAGTCCTTGCCCGTCACGACGGGCGTGTCGGAAAGCCCGCCCCATTCGGTCCATGAACCGTCATAAAGCCTGTTGTCGGCATGGCCAAGCGTCTCCAAAGCCAGCGTGACAGCTGCCGCGGTGACGCCCGACCCGCAGGAGGTGACGACCGGCTTCGACAGGTCGATGCCGGCTCCTTCGATCACTTTGCGCAGCCTGTCCTTCGGCAACAATTCGCCGTTTTCCGAAAGCGCCGAAAATGGCACGTTGTGCGCGCCCGGCATATGGCCGGAGCGTATGCCGGGGCGCGGCTCCGGCTCGGTGCCGGCAAAACGGCCAGGCGAGCGCGCGTCGGCGATCTGGCTCTCCCCCGTCTCGACGATCCGGCGCATGTCGGCAAGGCTGGCGACGCGGGCGGCATCGAAGTTGGCATAAAACACGCAAGGCGCGATCTTCGTCGGCTCCGCCGTCACCGGCCGTCCGGCGGCTTTCCAACGATCGAACCCGCCGTCGAGTATATAGACCTGGAACACGCCCATGACGCGAAACAACCACCAGGCGCGCGGTGCAGAAAAGAACCCTGGCCCGTCATAGACAACAATCGTGTCATCGGCCGAAATACCCATCGCGCCGACATATTGCGCGAAATGCTGCGGCGACGGCAGCGTGTGCGGCAGAGCCGCGTCGGGGTCCGAAACCGCATCCTGGTCGAGGAAGCGGGCGCCTGGAATATGCGCTGCGTCGTACTCGGCGCGCGCGTCACGCTTTTGCGCCGGCAGATACCAGGACGCGTCGACAATCGTCAGGCCGGGTTCGCCGAGCCGCTTCTGTAACCAATCGGCATCGATGGTGAAAGGACTGTCGTCGGCCATCTTTTCTCTCCTGTCCCGCCCGTCGCAGTCCTATATCAGGCTGGCGGCATAGGACCAAAGCGAATGCGGAAGCGCCGGTTCTCGCGGCCCTTCTTCTCGATCTTGCCGATATGGATCTCGCCGATTTCGCTGGTGCTCTTTACATGGGTGCCGCCGCAAGGCTGGCTGTCGATCGAAGCGTTCTCGCCGATGCAGACCAATCGGATCCTTCCCGTGCCGGCCGGAGGCCGCACATTCTTGGATTTCACCAGGCCCGGATTGGATGCCAGTTCCTCGTCGGAAATGAGCCGGGTGAAGATCGGGTGGTCGGCTCGCACCAGTTCCATCAGTCTGGCCGTCACGCCTTCCTTGGTAAAGCCGGCATCCTGGATGTCGAAATCGATACGGCTGTCGTCCTCGGAAACCGCGGCGCCGGTGATCGGGAACGGACAGACGACGGTAAGCAGGTGGCAGGCAGAATGCATGCGCATCAGCAACTGCCGCCGCGGCCAGTCGATGGCAAGCCTCATGCGCTCGCCCACCTTTGGAACTGCCTGCTCCGGCGCCGGTACATGGATGATCTCGTCCTTGGTTTCGCCGGTGATCGTAGCGGCAATCGCTATGCCGGCGCCGTCGGCGCGTTCGAGGCTGCCGGTGTCGCCCGGCTGCCCGCCCGATGTGGCGTAAAACACCGTCCGGTCCAGAATGATGCCGCCGCGATCATTGACTGCGACGACGGTGGCGTCGGCCGTCCCCAGATAGGCGTCGTCACGAAACAGCGCTTCGGTCTTGTGCGCCATCACGCAACCCTTTCGAACGGTACTGAAATAGTGCTCTGTTGCTCCATCCACCCTGGCACCGGCAGCTTCTTTTCGCGCAGGAATTCAGGATTGAACAGCTTCGACTGGTAGCGCGTGCCGTAGTCGCAAAGCATGGTCACGATGGTGTGGCCGGGGCCTAGCTCGCGCGCCAGGCGAATGGCGCCGGCAATGTTGATGCCCGTCGAACCGCCAACGCAAAGCCCCTCCTCCTGGATCAGGTCGAATACGATCGGCAGCGCGTCCTCGTCGGGGATCTGGAAGGCAAAATCGGGTGTAAAGCCTTGGAGGTTGGCGGTGATCCGCCCCTGCCCGATGCCTTCGGTGATCGAACTGCCCTCGGATTTCAGCTCGCCGCTGGTGTAGAAGGAATAGAGCGCTGCCCCCAGCGGATCGGCCAGCGCGATCTTGACCTGGTTGTTTTTGGCCTTCAGCCCGAAACCGACGCCTGCCAGAGTGCCGCCGGAACCGACCGCCGACACGAAACCATCCACCTTGCCGTCGGTCTGGTTCCAGATTTCTTCGGCCGTGGTGCGGATATGGCCGTCACGGTTGGCGACATTGTCGAACTGGTTGGCCCAGATCGCGCCGTTCGGCTCGCTCTTGGCCATCTGCTCGGCCAGCCGGCCCGACAGCTTCACGTAGTTGTTCGGGTTCTTGTAAGGCACGGCGGGCACTTCGATCAACTCGGCGCCGAGCAGTTTGATGGTATCCTTCTTCTCCTGGCTCTGGGTGTCGGGAATGACGATCACCGTGCGGTAGCCGAGCGCCTTGGCAACCAGTGTCAATCCGATGCCGGTATTTCCGGCCGTCCCCTCGACGATGACTCCGCCGGGCCGCAGCAGCCTGCGCTGCTCCGCGTCGCGGATGATAAACAGGCCGGCGCGGTCCTTTACCGACTGCCCGGGATTCATGAATTCGGCCTTGCCCAGGATCTCGCAGCCGGTTGCTTCCGAGGCCTTGTTGAGGCGGATCAGGGGCGTGTTGCCGATCACGTCGATCACAGAACGGGGCATGGAGATTCCTTTGTGGGTGCGGCGAAACCCTAGAAACCCGAAGCTTCGGTTTCAAGGCAAGAATTTGCCTGGTCCAGTCGCATTTCGCACACTGCAATTGCTGCAGCCAGGAGCGCCCGATCGGTATTCATTTCAACCATGTACCGAAAAGCACTCTTTTCATTCGATTTCTTCACCGGTAGAGCACAGGCTAAGAAGAGCCGGCGGGGCGCAACATGACACTCTATCGGGCCAATCCGAAGCATGGCGTCGCCTGGATTACGGGCGGCAGCAGCGGTATCGGCCGTTCGCTGGCCAAGGATCTTGCCGCTCGGGGCTATGTCGTCGCGGTGACTGCGCCAGATGACCATCCGATCGATACGCTCATCGTCGAAACGGCGCAGATGGCGGGCCGTGTCGCAGCCTTTCCCTGCGACGTGACCGACGAAAAACGCATGGCAAAGACGGTTGCGGCGATCGAGAAAGATCTCGGTCCGATCGTGTTGGCAGTGTTCAACGCGGGAAGCTATATCGCAACGCCGGGCGAGGATCTTGTCGCGCGCAATTTTCGTCGGTCTTTCGAAGTCAATTATTTCGGCATCATCAACGGCCTGCTGCCGGTCATCGAACGCATGCGCGTGCGCTCGCGCGGCCACGTCGTGCTGATCGGTTCGGTCACCGCCTATTTCGGCTGGCCCACCACCGCCGCCTATGGTGGCACCAAGGCGGCGGTCAATATCCTGGCCGAGTCGCTGAAATACGATTTCGACAAGATGAACGTCCGCATCCAGGTGATTAATCCAGGCTTTGTCGACACGCGGCTGACCGAAAAGAACTTCCTGCCAATGCCGGGCTTGATGCCGGTCAATCTGGCCTCGCGCCGCATCGCGCAAGGCATCGAATACGGCGGCTTCGAAGTCACTTTCCCACGCCGCCTGAGTTGGACGCTGAAACTGCTCAGGATGCTGCCGAGGCCGTTCTGCCGATGGGTGATCAGCACGGTCACCCGCTGGAATGCGCGGCCGCTGAATTTCGACCGTAAGCCGCCAGTCGAGTAGGATCGGTAATGGGCGAGCGATCGTGTTTGCGGGTCGCTGGGGCGCCCCACATGAATTGGTGCCGGTCGACGATACCGGCGACCCGGACAACCACGTCATTGCCGGCGACGCTGTCGCCATCGACCACGGCTTTCCTCGCGCAGCGGATCGTCGTGTGGATCGAGGCGGTGGTAAAGTGAACCAAAGGCCCCCAAAGCAAGAGAGCGACCGAAGCATCGCTCCGGTCGCTCTCTTCAATCGTGTGTGACCAAGCCAGGCTTGGCCGACCGCAACACGGTCAGATTATGCGGCCCGCGCTGCTGGCCGCTTGCCGCCGAAGCGGCGCTTATTATTGCCCTTGAAGGGCTTGGCGCCTTCCGGCTTGCGCTCGCCCGCAAAGGCCGGCTTGTCGCCGAACCGCTTCTTGCCGAAGCCGTTGTTTGCGCCGCCGGGCCGCCTGCCGTCGCGACGGCCATTGTGGTCGTTGCGATCGTTGGCCGGTTCGAAGCTGCGCTCGTTCTTCTCGGCGGGATTGCGCTGCGGATCGGGGCTGCCGAGATGGTCGGCAACGATCGGCAGCTTGGTGCGGATGATGCGCTCGACCTGACGCAGCTTGCTGTTTTCAGACGGGTCGCAGAGTGTGATGGCGATGCCGTCCATGCCGTTGCGGCCGGTGCGGCCGATGCGATGGACGTAGCTCTCCGCCTCGTCCGGCAGGTCGAAATTCACCACATGGCTGATGCCGGGCACGTCGATGCCGCGTGCCGCAATGTCGGTCGCCACGAGAATGCGCACCGAACCCTCACGGAAATCGTTGAGTGCCTTCTGACGGGCATTCTGCGACTTGTTGCCGTGGATGACAGCGGCCTTGAAGCCGTCGCGCTCGAGATCCTTGGTCACCCTGTCGGCGCCATGCTTGGTGCGCGAGAAGATGATGACGGACTTCATCGCCTCACCGGCAAGCATGTTGGCCAGCACCTGGCGCTTCTGCTTGGTGCGGGCAAAGACGACGCCCTGCACGATCTCGGCTGCCGCGGTGCTGTGAGGAGCGACTTCGACGCGGATCGGGTTCTTCAGCAGGCCTTTCGCCAGTTCGGCGATCTCGGCCGGCATAGTCGCCGAGAACAGCACCGTCTGACGGTCCGGCGCCGTCGCCTTGGCGATGCGCTTCACGTCGTTGATGAAGCCCATGTCGAGCATGCGGTCGCCTTCGTCGAGCACCAGCCATTTGGTGTCGGCAAGCACGAGGTCGCCTTCACGCACAAGGTCGGTCAGCCGACCGGGCGTTGCGATCAGGATGTCGACGCCGGGCGCGACCTTCTTCACCTGGCTGAAGCGCGAGACGCCGCCCAGCACGAGCGCGGTCGATACATGCGCGCCCTTGGCGAGCAGCTTGATCATCTCCTCGATCTGCACCGCGAGTTCACGTGTCGGCGCCAGGATCAGCGCTCGGGCCGTCTTCGGCCGGCGCTTGGTACCAAGTGCGATGATCTTCGACAGGATCGGCAGCGCGAACGCCGCCGTCTTGCCCGAGCCGGTCTGGGCGATGCCGAAAATGTCGCGGCCTTCGAGCTGCGGCGGGATCGCCTGGGCCTGGATCGGCTTCGGATCGGTAAAGCCGGCGGCATTGGTGGCCTTGAGCAGTGCGCCGGTGATTCCAAGTGCGGCGAAACCGTTCGGTTCCGCAGTGTCCTTACCGATCAAAGTGTTTTCATTGGTCAAAATATTCTTCTTTCATGCGGCTCCTGGCCGCAAACATCGATGGCGGCAGGGCGCAACCTGCCGTCGAAAATTGTCATGAAACGACAAGGCGGGCGGACGTCATCGTCCGCACGGCTGCGCTGTCGTGCCCGCAGGCTTCATGCCACGGGGCTTTTTCGCCACCTTGCCGATATGTCGGGAAGAGGGAAAACAGACGCAACCAGTCTCATTCATCGAGAAGGCCGGAGTGTCCCGGCCCAAGCGCCTATGCCGCCGCATATGGCCCAGTTCGCATCGAAATGCAAGGGGCCCGATGTTGCAGCGCAGCAAAAGCCATGAGGAAGCGGCGCTTGCGCTCTCTCGCGGGCATGATTACCACAATGCAGCTTTCCGTTTCGGGGACCGGTCATGAAGGACGTGCTGAAGGAACTCGAGCGCCGCCGCGAGATCGCCCGCATGGGCGGCGGCCAGGCCCGCATCGACGCCCAGCACAAGAAGGGCAAACTGACCGCCCGCGAACGCATAGACGTCTTTCTAGACGAGGGCACGTTCGAGGAGTTCGACATGTATGTCGAGCACCGCTCGACCGACTTCGGCATGGAGAAAACCAAGATCGCCGGCGACGGCGTCGTTACCGGCTGGGGCACCGTCAACGGTCGCCCGGTCTATCTTTTCGCCAAGGATTTCACCGTGTTCGGCGGCTCGCTGTCCGAGGCGCATGCCGAAAAGGTGGTGAAGGTGCAGGAGATGGCACTGCGCAATCGCGCGCCGATCATCGGCCTCTATGATGCCGGCGGCGCCCGCATCCAGGAAGGCGTGGCAGCCCTCGGCGGCTACGCCGAGATATTCCAACGCAATGTACTTGCCTCCGGCGTCATTCCGCAGATTTCACTGATCATGGGCCCTTGCGCCGGCGGCGACGTCTATTCGCCGGCGATGACCGACTTCATCTTCATGGTCCGCGACACCTCCTACATGTTCGTCACCGGGCCGGATGTAGTGAAGACCGTCACCAACGAGACGGTCACCGCCGAAAGCCTCGGCGGCGCTTCCGTCCACACGACGAAGTCCTCAATCGCCGACGGAGCCTACGACAATGACGTCGAGGGGCTGCTGCAGATGCGCCGGCTGGTCGATCTGCTGCCCGCATCCAACACGGCGGAAATTCCCGAGATCGAATGCTACCAATCGGTCACCGATCACGATCTGTCGCTCGACAGGCTGATCCCCGACAACGCCAACAAACCCTACGACATCAAAGAGTTGATCCTTAAAGTTGCCGACGAGGGTGACTTCTTCGAGATCCAGCAGAATTTTGCGAAAAACATCGTCACCGGCTTCGGCCGTATCGAGGGCCGCAGCGTCGGCTTCGTCGCCAACCAGCCAATGGTGCTGGCCGGCGTGCTCGATTCGGATGCCAGCCGCAAGGCGGCTCGTTTCGTGCGCTTCTGCGACTGCTTCTCGATCCCGATCGTCACCTTCGTCGACGTGCCGGGCTTACTGCCCCGCACCGCGCAGGAAAATGGGGGGGTGATAAAGCCCGGGGCCAAGCTTCTGTTCGCCTATGCCGAAGCGACCGTGCCGAAAATAACCGTCATCACCAGAAAGGCCTATGGCGGCGCCTATGACGTCATGGCGTCAAAGCATTTGCGCGGTGACATGAACTATGCCTGGCCAACGGCGCAGATTGCGGTGATGGGGGCCAGGGGCGCGGTCGAGATCATCTATCGCAAGGACATCGGCGACGCGGAGAAAATTGCAGCACACACAAAGGCTTACGAAGATCGCTTCCTGTCGCCCTTCGTTGCCGCCGAGCGTGGCTATGTCGACGAGGTGATCATGCCGCATTCAACACGCCGCCGCATCGCCCGCGCGCTCAGGATGCTGCGCAACAAGGATATGCAAAACCCCTGGAAGAAGCACGACAACATTCCGCTGTGAGGGGTTGATGTCGCGCCTGGTCTTCTACATGGGAGCGCGCTTCGGCAGGTTTGCCGTCCTGCTTTTCGCTCTGCCGCTGTTCTGCCCAACAGTCTTATGGTTCTGGTTTCTCGACCGGCATCCGCTCGCCGTCATCGCGGCTGGCGTTGTTGCGATCCCAGCTGCGATGCTGGGCATGGTTCTGTTGATCGGGACATTGTTCGCCGGTTTTCGACCCAGCAAGGTGGACGGGATCACTCGGGAATCAGCCCCGAAATTATGGGCCATCTGGGAGAGTATTGCCGGCAAACACCGCGCCAGCCGGACTACCATCGTGCTGAGCCCCGATCTCAACGCCAGTATCGGTGAAGAGCGGCCGTTTCTGGGCCCGCTTGGTCGCAGGGCAATTCTCACCGTGGGCCTGCCGCTGCTCGCAGTGACCGACCAAAAGGGGTTTGCGGCGATCTTGGCCCATGAGGACGCCCATCTGAAAAATAAAGATACAAATGGCGGGCTCAACCTGGCCGAACTCGAAAAGAGCTTCGATCTAATCTTCGACTTCGCCCCACCGGGAAAAACAGTTTCGGCCAGCCTGTTCTACTGGATGCTTGGCCCGCTGTCGCGCACGCTGGAGCGCGAAGAAATACGGTTGTCGCGGCGGGCGGAAATTGACGCGGATCGTCATGCAGCGATGTCCGGCGATGCACATGAAGCGGCCCGCGCCCTGCTGCTGGTCGGTGCCGCCAGTGCGTTCTTCGATGACCAAGTGTATATTCCGCTTAAACGTGAACTGCTTGGCACCATGGTACCGCCTCGTCCACCACTTGAAAGAGTTCTGGCAGCCGCCAGTCACCTGTCGAGGCTTCCCATCCTGCAAGAATATGCGCAAAAGGCCTGGGACGCGCCAGATAACGAAAGCGCGGATCATCCGCCCTGGTCCGAACGTTTGACTGCTCTTGGATTTAGCTCGGCTCCAGAGATAGAACCAGTTCTGGTTTCCGCCTTGTCGAGCCTGCTGAGCGATGAGATCGTCGCCGAACATGTCCGCCATTTCGACGGCGAATGGACATCGAAGATCGCCGACTATCTCGATCGATAGCTATCCACCTGAAACTATAGCGGCTAATGCCCAGTCGGCGCAGGCTATTCCGCTTCCGCCGCTCCGAACCCGCCCCCCCTCGTCGCGCGGACAGCGCCCGACCATGGCGTGGCGTGATTGTCGATGCGCATCTGGAAGATAAAATAAGTCGGCGAGCAGAAGCCGATGCCCTTCACTTTGCCGATACCGGGTGTATCGGGCGGCAGCGACTGGCACATGTAATCCTCGCGGCAGAAATGGTCGGCCGAGCAGGCAGGACGATTGCCGCGATTGACGGCGCCGCCCAGGCACTGGTCGAAATTATTGGTCGCCACGCAGGTGTCGAATTTCTTGCCGCCGACCAGCCCGCAAATCTCGTTGGGCATCGGCTTGCCCGTCTTGAAGGCGGCAAAGCTGCGATCCCGGTCATCGCAGCCGCGATAGGCGATACCCGCCGGCACACCGATCTTCGGCGGTCGGCAGGTGTAGGCGACGCGCGAAATGCCCGGCGCGAACGCGGCGAACTGACCGGTGATGGTATAGCGGTCATTGAAAGGCCGTGCCGGGTTGCTGGCGATCGAGCCGGTCAGGCACGGATGACCGGAGAACATCTCTTCGCTATCCTTGGGCAGCAGGCATTGCGCTAGCTTGGTGCGCACGCCGGACGCGGTGGTCAACGGCGTGCAGACGGTGCCGGCACCGCATTGCCATGTCGCGCCGAAGCGGGCCGCATCCTGTGGCATCAGGCAAGGCATCGCCATCTCGGCCGGCGAATAGGCGATTTCGCCGGCATCGTTCCAGGTCGCCGGCGGCGCGAACGATAACGGGCGAAAGCGGTTCGGTTCCTTGCCGTCGGCAGTCGCGTGCAGCCAGGCGACGCGGCGCGGGATGTCGGCGTGGAGATGCGGCGAGATGCCGACCTCGATGCGGTTGAGCGGCGAGGTCGTCTTATCGTCCAGGCCGATGAAATGGAAGCCGGCGGTCGAGCCCGCCTGATGGCAGCCCTGGCAGGCGCCGTTGTCCAGCCGCTCGACCAATGCCTCCGGCGTGCGCACCAGCTTCAGCGCGGAGAAATCGACACCAGCGAAATCCGCGGGCTGGAACAGTGGCGTGAACGGGTGGTTCGCCTGCCTTGCACTGCCGAAGGTCGACCACGAAATGACCTTCCTTGCCAAGAATTCATCGGGGATTTGGTAGACGCCGAGATCGACCGCCGCGACATTGGGGCGGACATAGTTGGCAAGTCTTGCTTTCAGCGCAGCGTCTTCGGCGAGACGTGCCGTGTCGGGCGTGTTTTCCAGCGGCTTTTCGCTGACAGCCGCTCCGTCGATGCCGAAAATTCGCATGAGATAGGCAGCCTGCCCGCCGAATTCGGTCTCCTGGCCGGAGGGGAAGCGCACCACTTGCGCATTGAGCTCGAGCTGCTTGAAGGTGAGCGCCGTCCTTTCCAGCGGCCCACCGGTCAGCCAGCCGGCATCGACGCTCTCGTCGAGTTGTGGTGCCCAGCGTCCGGCGACGCCGACACAACCGCCGTCGGCATCCGGCGCGGCATCGTAGACGGCACTGAAATTGAACGGCAGGCGCGAGGCCAGAACCTTGCCGTTCTTCTTGAAGCCGTAGGCGAGGCGATAGATGAAGCGCACTTCGCCGCAACTCGTGTCGCCTTGCAAGGCGGCGAAGTCGCGCCGGTCGAGCCGGTTGACCACGCCGACAAGGCGGAAGCGTGCGGCCTCGGTCCTCAGCCAGCGCATGTCCATGACGCGGCCAACATTGCCGTCGGTCACCTCGTAAAGCGGCCGGCCGCCGGCCTTCATCTCGGCCCGCAATGCCGCGACGTCGCTTGCAATCGTTTCGACGATCGCGTGGTAAGCGGGCGCCTTATCATAAAGCGTTTTCAAATCGCCGTTGCCATCGACGCCGAAAATGCCGGCGAACCCGTAACCGTTGCTGTCGAGAGCGGCGAGAACGGCCGGGTCGTCGACGATCGTCAGCGGAGTTTCGGCGTTCGCAGCCTGCGCCATGAATACGGCGCTGACGATCGCAACGAGCAGCGCGAACATGCGGTTCATTCGGCAGCTATCCCGCGACTTTCGATAAGCTCGCGCAGGACCGGCACCAGCGCCAGCGGCAGGTCCTCGGCGATCAGCCCCGGTCCGAAACGGCTGCCGGCCTCGGCATGGATCCAGACTGCCGCACAGGCCGCTTCAAAGGCCGGCATGCCCTGCGCCAGCAGCGCGGCGATGATACCCGACAGCACGTCGCCCGAACCGGCGGTGGCCAACCAAGGCGCGCCATTGCCGTTGATCGCTGCCCGGCCATCGGGGGCCGCAATCACAGTGTCGGCACCCTTGTAGACGAGAGTGGCGTTGGCCCGTTCGGCTGCGGCGCGTGCCTTGGCGAGTTTGGACAGGTCCTTGTCCTCGGCGATATCTGAAAAAAGCCTGGCGAATTCGCCGTCATGCGGCGTCATCACCAGAGCCGGCGCGCTCGGCCGGCTGGCGGCTTCGAACAGGGCATCCGGCGCGTCGCGAAACGAGGTGACGCCGTCGGCGTCGAGCACCAAGGCCTCAATCCCGCCGCCCTGCCCATGGGCGCCATTCAGCACGGCCAGGGCGAATTCGCGCGTCTTCTCACCAATGCCAAATCCCGGGCCGAGCACGAAGGCCGATGGCCGGCGGCTGCCGACGAATTCGTCCACATCCGCGACAGTGTCTAGCTTGCGCAGCATGATCGAGGTCAGATGCGCCGCGTTCACATGGATGGCGTTCGCCGGCGACAGCAAGGTGACGGCCCCTGCCCCGCTCCTGGCCGCGGCAAGCGCCGACAGCCGCGCAGCACCCGTCGCCGACGGCCCGCCGGAAAAGACGCCGACATGGCCGCGTTTATACTTATGGGCGTCGACGGCCGGAACCGGAAAGCGGCCAAGCCAGAGCGCCGGAATGTTCTCGAATGTTCGTGGTTCAAGCTGCGCAACAACACTGTCGCTTATGCCGATATCAGCGAGCACGATTTCGCCGCACAGCTCGCGCCCCGGCAACAAAAGATGGCCTGGCTTTTTTCGCGCGAAGGTCACCGTGGTCCGGGCCCGGAAGGCCTTTCCTAACACATTGCCGCTCTCGCCTGAAACGCCCGACGGCAGGTCGACCGCGACAACCGGCAAATTCAATTCCGCCGCAATGTCGATCACCTTGGCGGCGTCGCCGGACAGCGGCTTGGACAGCCCCGCCCCATAGACCGCGTCAACCACGACCGAGCCCATCTCGGCAACGAAATCCGACAGCGGCCGAGCTTCAACCGGGCATTCCGAGGCAGCGAGTGCCGCATCACGGCCGCGTTTGGGCGATCCGGACGCCCACATAGAGACATCGACGGCGCTCTCCCGAAGGATGCGCGCCACGACATAGCCGTCGCCGCCATTGTTGCCGGGGCCGCAAAGCACATGGACGCGCGTTGCTTTCGGGTAGCGCTTGAGCACCACGGCAGCAACCGCAGCGCCGGCATTGCGCATCAGGCCGATGCCGTCGAATGGACCAGCGGCAATCGCCAGCCGGTCGGCCTCGGCCATTTCGGACGGAGAAAGAAGTTCGTGGCTCATGCGGGCGACATGCACATCATCTGCCGAAGCATTGTCCAGTTTTTGATCCGACGCAAACTACGAAGGTTATGAAACACACCGGCAATGCCCGGAGCGACGAGTCGCAGGTCCGCAGCTGCCCATGAAATATCCGATCTGCCCATTTTTTGTGCGGACGACGGGACCGGCGTTGTTTAGGCTCGTGGCGCTCATGGCGCATCCGACGCGGAGAATGACGCGAATGTACATTCCCGCGTAGCATGGTATCCAAATCATGTGAGCCCACCCGGCACCCCATCAATTGGCACAGTTCGTGCTTGATTGAGGCGCAAGCGGGGCTCACAACCCGTCTTTTTTGGCAGTGGAGGCCACTTTTTACATGAAAAAGATCGAAGCGATCATCAAGCCATTCAAGCTAGACGAAGTGAAGGAAGCGCTTCAGGAGGCCGGCCTGCAAGGTATCACCGTTACCGAGGCCAAAGGGTTTGGCCGCCAGAAGGGCCATACCGAGCTTTATCGCGGCGCCGAATATGTCGTCGACTTCCTGCCGAAGGTGAAAATCGAAGTCGTGCTCGGCGACGATGCGGTCGAAGCAGCGATCGAAGCCATCCGCAAGGCGGCCCAGACTGGCCGTATCGGCGACGGCAAGATCTTCGTCTCCAACATCGAGGAAGTGGTGCGCATCCGCACCGGGGAAACCGGCATGGACGCCGTCTGAATTTTCCCGTTAAAAGGCCATGTTCAAAACGTCATCACATAGGGAAGCAGGGACATGACGACAGCCAAAGACATCATGAAGCAGATCAAGGACAACGACGTTAAGTTCGTCGATCTGCGCTTCACCGATCCGAAGGGCAAACTGCAGCACGTTACGATGGATGTCGTCGAGGTCGAGGAAGACATGTTTGCCGATGGCGTCATGTTCGATGGTTCCTCGATCGCTGGCTGGAAGGCGATCAACGAGTCCGACATGGTGCTGATGCCGGATTCCGATACGGTGCATATGGACCCGTTCTTCGCGCAGTCGACCATGGTCATCCTGTGCGACATCCTCGATCCGATCTCCGGGGAGTCCTACAATCGCGACCCGCGCGGCACCGCAAAAAAAGCCGAGGCCTACATGAAGGCCGAAGGCATCGGCGACCAAATCTTCGTCGGTCCTGAAGCCGAGTTCTTCGTGTTCGACGACGTCAAGTACAAGGCCGATCCTTACAACACCGGCTTCAGGCTGGATTCGACCGAACTGCCGTCCAATGACGACACCGACTACGAGACCGGCAACCTCGGTCATCGGCCGCGCATCAAGGGCGGCTATTTCCCGGTGCCGCCGGTCGATTCGGCGCAGGACATGCGCTCGGAAATGCTCACCGTGCTCGCCGAGATGGGCGTGCGCGTCGAAAAGCACCACCACGAAGTGGCCGCCGCACAGCACGAGCTCGGCATCAAGTTCGACACGCTGGTCCGCAACGCCGACAAGATGCTGATCTACAAATATGTCGTGCACCAGGTCGCCAATGCGTATGGCAAGACGGCCACCTTCATGCCGAAGCCGGTGTTCGGCGACAATGGCTCGGGCATGCATGTCCACCAGTCGATCTGGAAGGAAGGCAAGCCGACTTTCGCCGGCAACGAATATGCCGGCCTGTCTGAGAGCTGCCTGTTCTACATCGGTGGCATCATCAAGCATGCGAAGGCGATCAACGCCTTCACCAACCCGCTCACCAACTCCTACAAGCGCCTGGTGCCGGGCTATGAAGCGCCGGTGCTGCTCGCCTATTCGGCACGCAACCGCTCGGCCTCGTGCCGCATTCCGTTCGGCTCGTCACCGAAGGCCAAGCGCGTCGAGGTCCGCTTCCCCGATCCGGGCGCCAACCCCTATCTCGCCTTCGCCGCCATGCTGATGGCCGGCCTCGACGGCATCAAAAACAAGATCCACCCGGGACAGCCGATGGACAAGGATCTCTACGACCTGCCGCCGAAGGAATTGAAGAAAATCCCGACCGTCTGCGGCTCGCTGCGCGAGGCTTTGCAGAGCCTCGACAAGGACCGCGGCTTCCTGAAGGCCGGCGGCGTATTCGACGACGACCAGATCGACAGCTATATCGAGCTCAAGATGGCCGAGGTAATGCGCTTCGAAATGACCCCGCATCCGGTCGAATACGATATGTATTATTCGGTGTGATCCGGATCGTTGCAGCCAATAGAAAAAACCCCGGCAGAGACGCCGGGGTTTTTTATTGTGGTGCGATTGGAGAGAAAGTCACAGCGCAGACCTGAGGTCCACGCCATGACGAATGCTCAAGCCGCTGCCGAAACCTCGGCGCTGGTCGGGACGGAGGCGATCGTCTTCAATATCTGCGAGGCGATCTGGTAGGGGTCGCCCTGCGAATTCGGCCGGCGATCTTCGAGATAGCCCTTGTAGCCGTTGTTGATGAAGGAGTGCGGCACGCGGATCGAGGCACCGCGATCGGCGATGCCATAGCTGAACCTGTTCCACGGCGCGGTCTCGTGCTTGCCGGTCAAACGCTTGTCGTTGTCCGGCCCGTAGACGGCGATGTGATCCATCAGGTTCTTGTCGAAAGCCGCCATCAGCGCTTCGAAATACGCCTTGCCGCCGACTTCGCGCATATAGGCTGTCGAGAAGTTGGCATGCATGCCCGAGCCGTTCCAGTCGGTGTCGCCGAGCGGCTTGCAGTGATATTCGATGTCGATGCCGTATTTCTCGGTCAGGCGCTGCATCAAATAGCGTGCCATCCACATCTGGTCGGCGGCCTTCTTGGAGCCCTTGCCGAAGATCTGGAATTCCCACTGGCCTTTGGCCACTTCGGCGTTGATGCCTTCATGGTTGATGCCGGCGGCAAGGCAAAGGTCGAGATGCTCCTCGACGATCTGCCTGGCGACGGAGCCGACATTGCTGTAGCCGACGCCGGTATAGTACGGGCCTTGCGGCGCCGGATAGCCGCTCTCGGGGAAGCCGAGCGGGCGGCCGTCCTTGTAGAAGAAATACTCCTGCTCGAAGCCGAACCAGGCGCCCTCGTCGTCGAGGATGGTGGCGCGTTTGTTGGACGCATGCGGCGTGACGCCGTCCGGCATCATGACCTCGCACATGACGAGCGCGCCATTAGTGCGGGCGGGATCCGGATAAACGGCGACCGGCTTCAAAACGCAGTCGGAGCTGTGGCCCTCGGCCTGCATGGTCGAAGAACCGTCGAAGCCCCACAGCGGAAGCTGGTCGAGCGTCGGAAACTCGGCGTAGTCCTTGACCTGCGTCTTTCCGCGAAGATTGGGAACCGGGGTGTATCCATCGAGCCAAATGTACTCGAGCTTGTATTTCGTCATTCTAGCCTCTCGTTGCTTGATCACCGAACCCTGGATGGCGCCGGGGCGAGCCGGCCTATCCAGCAGCCGACCTGCCGGATTACTAAAATGCAATTCGTGTGCCATTCTCGCCGGCGATGGATGCGGCAAAAGTGAGGTTGTATCCGCCCAAAATCGCTGGTCCGCTGTCATGCTGCGTTCGGATCATCCACAAGCACATTTTGCACAAATAATATGCAAGTACTGATCTTTTCGTAATCATATTGCCTATTTCGATTGCTGAACCTATGTTGGGGAAAGGTTGAATCGGCAAGGTTCTGTCGAAGAAAGGAAACCGACAATGGAAATCACTTCCACTCGTCAGTCGGCCAAAATCCTGATGTTCCCGGTGGCAGCGCGCGCTTCTGCCTCAAATTTAAGCGGAAAGGCTAAGTTCGCGGCAGAACTTGCTTCGTTGCGCAACCGCACGGATTTCGGAAGTGCCTGGTATCATGAGGCAGCGATCGAGGAAGCGAACCAGGATCGGAAGAGCTAAGCCCTTCCCCTCCATGCACTTGATAGATTGGAAAAGCCCGGCGCGATCGCTCGCGCCGGGCTTTGCTTTGAACCGGACAGGCCGGCTACTGTTTGGTGTGCAGGTCCGTTCCGAGCGTATCCCTGATGAAGATCATGCCGATGATCAGCGACATCGCTGCAACGGCGACCGGATACCAGAGGCCGTAGTAGATGTTGCCCTTAGCCGCGCTCAGCGCGAAGACGGTCACCGGCAGTAAACCGCCAAACCAGCCATTGCCAATGTGGTAAGGCAGCGACATGCCGGTGTAGCGGATGCGCGTCGGGAACATCTCGACCAGGATCGCAGCAATCGGCCCGTAAACCATGGTCACGTACAGAACCAGGATGAACAGGATGCCGATGGTCAGCGGCCAGTTGATCTGCGCCGGATCCGCGAACATGGCAAAAGCGCCGGAAGCGGGAATGTTGTAGACTGTCACCTCGGTTGCGCCAGCCGCTTCTTCCTTGGTCAGGATCTTGTCCGCGACTGCCTTGTCTGTCGGGACGGTTGTTTTTTCGCCGGCACGAATCGCGGTGGCATCGAGTTTAAGCTCGGGATTGGCAGCCACAAAAGCGTCGAGCTTCTGGTCGGCCACTTTCGATGCCGCACGCTTTAGAGGATAACCTCCATCCTGTAAGGCGATATTGATTGCCTTGCCGAAGGCTGTCTCCTTGGCCTTCAACTGGTCGCCAGCCGCGACCGCGTCATAGGCTTCAGCCGTTTCGTTGCCAATCTTGACCGTTGCAGCCGTTCCGGGCGCGGCTGTCGTGACCACATCGTATGGCACGGAACTCTTCGCAAGGAATGCCGTGGCCACATCGCACGAGCTGGTGAATTTCCATGTTCCGGTAAGATTGAACTGGAAACTGCAGTCGCCCGGTGCCGCGGTGACGGTTGCTCGAACATTTTCCTGCGCGGTAGCTAGAGTGGGATTAGCGGCGCGGGTCAGTGCCTTGAACAGTGGAAAGGTGGTGACGATCGCCAGCGCCAATCCCGCCATGATGATCGGTTTGCGGCCGATCTTGTCGGAGAGCCAGCCGAATACGACAAAGAAGATGGTGCCAAGCGCCAGCGCGATCGCGATCATGATGTTGACCGACTGCGGATCGACCTTGAGCACGTTCTGCAGGAAGAACAGCGCGTAGAACTGGCCGTTGTACCAGACCACGGCTTGGCCAGCGGTAAGGCCAAGCAGTGCCAGCAATGCGATCTTGGCGTTTTTCCACTGGCCGAAGGCTTCGGACAGGGGTGCCTTGGAGCCTTTGCCCTCGGCCTTCATACGCTGGAAGGTCGGAGACTCGGCAAGTGACAGGCGAATCCAGACCGAGATGGCGAGCAGCACCGCGGAAACCAGGAACGGAATGCGCCAGCCCCAAGCTGTGAAATCTTCCTTGCTGAGGGAATTCTGCACAATCAGAATCACGATCAGCGACAGGAACAGGCCGAGCGTTGCGGTGGTCTGGATCCATGAGGTGTAGAAGCCACGGCGGTCATCTGGAGCGTGCTCGGCGACGTAGGTCGCGGCGCCGCCATATTCGCCGCCAAGCGCCAGACCCTGCAGCAGACGGAGTGCAATCAGCATGATCGGCGCGGCAATGCCCCAACTGGCGGAGCCGGGAAGCAGGCCGACCAGGAAGGTCGACAGACCCATGATCATGATGGTGACAAGAAATGTGTACTTGCGGCCGACGAGATCGCCGATGCGGCCAAACACCAGGGCACCGAGCGGGCGAACGATGAAGCCTGCGGCGAACGCCAGAAGCACGAAGATGTTTCTCGTTGTTTCCGGATAAGAGTTGAAGAATGCCGTGCCGATCGCGGCCGCCAATGCACCGTAGAGATAGAAATCGTACCATTCGAAAATGGTGCCGAGCGAGGAGGCGAAGATGACCTTCTTCTCCTCGCGCGTCATGCCGCGGCTTGTTTTGCCGGCGGTCGATGCCATTGCCATGAGCGTGTCCTCCCGTGTGATTCCGTCAGTCCTCGATGCTGCGCGTCATCGTCCGCGTTTCCTCGCAACACAGACTCAGTGCAGCCACCGGTGCAAAAAAATGACAGAAAGCGCCGTCCAGAGGCAGACCGTCTTTGGGATTATGACTTTGGTCTAATGTGCAGTGCGAAATAGAAACGACGGTGCGGTCAGCCTTTGAGAGCTTCGAGCAGCGTGACTGCCGCCATCATGTCGTGCTTGCGGGCCGCGCGGTGCGCGAAGGCCTCGGCATCATGGCCCCATTGCTCGGCCTGCCAGTCCTCGTCGACATGACCGGCAGCCCAGGCCGCCTCGCCGTCGAGCTCGCCGAAGTCGACGGCCAGCGCCAGCAGCGCCGATCCGGTCAGCGACGTCATGACGTGGATGGCGGCAAGGCGCAGCGGATCGGCACGTTGGGCAAGATGCTGGCCAAGCAGCGCGATACTCTCGCGCGGCTGTTCGACATGGATCACGCCTACGGCAAGATGGAACCGGGCGCCGAGAGCGCTGCGCACCCAGTCGATGACCGGATCCCAAAGCTCGTTCTGCCGGTCGACGAGTCCTTGGGGCGCATCGGCGCGGTAGCAGAGCAGATCGGACGAGGCAAAGCGCAGGATGTCCTCCAGCACGGCCTGGGGATCACTGGCGACGCCATCGATTGCCGTATTGACCAGACGCATCACCGGCATCGTCACCGGGTTGATGGTCTCCTCCTGTGCGGCGAATTCCTCGGCGACCAGAGCAGCCGCCTTTTCGGTCGGCAGCGCCAGCAGCGCCTTGGCCGGCGTGCGGACGGGCTTGCCATCGAGATGGACGGCAAAACCGTCTTCGACCGGTGCTACCGCGACGGTCTTGTAGAAGCGCTTCGGCAGCGGCGTCTTCATCTGGATCTGGGCGCGACGCACCGGGTCCGGATCGGAGAGCTGCTTTCCAGCTTCGAGGTCGTTCAATATATCGCGCATGCTCATCCGGGACTTTGTTTTCGGACCGGCCGGTTGACGATGATGAGACCAGCCGCGATCAGGGCGAGTGCCAGGAAGATACGAACGGTCAGCGGCTCATTCAAGAACACGGCGCCGCACAGCACACCAAACACCGGCGACAGGAAAGTGAAGCTCGACAGTCCAGATGCAGGGTAGCGCCGCAGCAGCCAGAACCACAGCACATAGGTGAAGGCGACGACGTAGACGGCCTGGAACAACAGCGCCAAGGTCGGCAGAACGGCAAAGCTGCGGACCGGCGGCCCGGCAAAAGGCATCACCAAAATGCCGATGACGGCGGCTCCGGCCAGCTGATAGAGCAGCAGCTTTTCGGCGCTGGCCGTCACCAGCTTCGACCGCTTGATGACGATATTGGTCACGGCCCACAGAATGCCGGCACCGAGACTGAGCAAATCGCCGCCCAATGTTGCGCCGCCATTGGCGCTCAGTTTATCTGAAAACACCGCGATCAGTCCGGCGAAAGCGAGCAGAAGACCAACGAGCTTGCGTACCGTGATGCTTTCGCCCAGCAGGAAATGACCGCCGACCAGCATCCAGAACGGCATGGTGTTGACCAGCAAAGTGTTGCGCACGACAGTGGTGTGCTCGAGCCCGACATAGAGAAACAGGAACTCGAAACCGAAAAGCGCGCCGGCCAGAATGCCGGCGACGAGGGTCTTGTCGGGCGTGAACAGCGCAATGCCGCGCCAGCGGCACCAGCCGAAAACACACAAGCCGCCGATCACCGAGCGGGCGATCGACAGGAAAACGGGATCGTAGCCGGCATAGGAGATCTTGGCGGCGACGTAGTTCAGCCCCCAGGAAAAAGTCAGCCCAACCATGATGGCGGCTGCCGCCAGATCGACCGCGTCACGGCGGTCGAGGGTTTCTGTGGCGACGCCCACCAGCGCTAGTCCTCGGCACTCTGCTCGTCGAAACCGAGCAGGTTCCAGCTCTGGCGCATATGCGGCGGCATCGGTGCGGTGACGTCGACAAAGCCCTTGTCGGGATGCGGGATAACGATGCGGCGCGCGTGCAGATGCAGCCGGTTCTGCATGCCGCCTGGAAAATCCCAATTGGTGTCGGCCTCGAAATATTTGGGGTCGCCGATGATCGGGCAACCGATATGGGCGGCATGGACGCGAAGCTGGTGGGTGCGCCCGGTGTAGGGTTCCATTTCCAGCCAGGACAGCGTCTGCGCCGCCTGCTCGACTATGCGGTAATAGGACACGGCGTGATCGGCGCCCTTTTCGCCGTGCTTGGCGATACGCACACGATCGCCGTCGGGCGTCGGTTCCTTGATCAGCCAGGTCGAGATCTTGTCCTCGCGCTTCGGCGGCACGCCCTTGACCAGTGCCCAGTAGGTTTTCTTCGTCTCACGCGCCCGGAACGCTTCGGCGAGCTTCATGGCGGCGAGCCTTGTACGGGCGACAACCAGCACACCCGACGTATCGCGGTCGAGCCGGTGCACCAGGCGCGGCTTCTCGCCCTTCTGGTTGCGCCAGGCTTCCAGCATGTCGTCGACATTGCGGGTGACGCCCGAGCCGCCCTGCACTGCCAGGCCGGCCGGCTTGTTGAAGACGAAGACCTTCGGGTCCTCATGGATCAGCATCTTTGCCAAAACGTCGGCGTCGCCCTGGTTGCGGATCGAATGACCGGTGAGCGGGCTTTCGCCTTTCTTGTCCACTTCGAGCGGCGGCACACGCACCGTCTGGCCGGCTTCGACGCGGGTATCGGCCTTCACCCTGCCGCCGTCGACGCGGATCTGGCCGGAACGCAGCAGCTTCTGCAGATGACCGAAACCGAGACCGGGGAAATGGCTCTTGAACCAGCGATCGAGCCGCATGCCCGCCTCGCCGGCGTCCACTGTGATCTGTTCAACGCCTGCCATGATTCCAATCGCCGTTTTGCAGGCATGCAACGGCATTCGCCGGTACCCGCAATCTCACTCGCCTATTCGTTGTCGGTTCCATATTGCAGAACCTGAACTTTCTCCAGCGTAATCAAACCACTTGTCATGATTGTTTCAAGCACGGGCAGGAAAGCGGCCAATTTTTCCTCGTCATCGACGATCTCGATGACGAGTGGCAGATCCTCCGATAGGCGGAGGATCTTCGTGGTGTGAAGCCGGCTGGAATGGCCGAACCCCATCGCGCCGCGCAGGACGGTCGCGCCGGCTATCTGCATTTCGCGGGCCCTCAGCACAATAACCTCATACAGCGGACGGCCATCTGCCCTGTCGTTTTCGCCGATAAAGATGCGCAGCAATTGTGCCTGTGTTGGTATCTTCATTGCCTGGACCCTCTCAGCCGGTTGAGCCGAACTGCAAAGATGTGGCCAAGCCAGACGGCGGCAAGCCAGGCCACCACGGAGATCGCGATATTGAGTCCCGCCGCCACAAACCTCCCGCCTTGCGCGAGGATGAGTGTTTCAAGGCTGAAAGCGGAGAAGGTCGTCAGGCCGCCGCAGAAGCCGGCCATGAAGAATTGACGTTGCAGCGGACCGGCGAAGACGCGACCATCCGGTCCCGTCAATGTCGCGTAGAAGCCGATGAGGAACGAGCCAACAAAATTGACGAGGAGCGTGCCGAAGGGAAATCCAGCGCCCCACAGGGCAGTGCTCGTCGATGAGGCAAGCGCCCGCAACACACCGCCGATCATGCTGCCTGCGGCCACGGTCGCATAGAGCCGAACCGTTTCGTTGGTTCTGCGACGGCCAATGAGGCGCACCGCACGCCCTGCCGCGGCAGTGTCCGTCCCGTCGTGGCGGAGCTTCCGCGGGCCGCTCACCGCGCCCCGCTGCCAATCAGAAGACTTCCGGCGGCAAAGCCCAGCGTCACGCCGCCGAGGCTCAGAAAAACCGAAAGCAGCACATTTCCGCCGGCGCGCCGCCATTCGCCCTCGCGCGCCAGCGCCAGCGTCTGCAGGCTGAAGGAAGAAACCGTGGTATAGCAGCCGAGGCCGCCGGTAGCGGTAAAGGCCCAGATGGCGGGCATGCCGTCGCGCGCCACCGCATGCGCAACGACACCGATTGCAAACGCTCCCGAGACATTGACGGCCATAGTGCCCCAGGGAAAGGTCTCGCCGACCCGGCGGGCGACGAAGCCGGACAGGAAGAAGCGGGCCATTGCACCGATCGCGCCACCAAGGCAGACAAGCAACAGATGATACATCGTGCTCCCTCGCGCCGGTCACACCATGGTGTCAGGCGGCTCCGGCCTTCTTCGGCTTGCTGGAGCCGATCATCTTCCAGTTCTTGTAGAACATGGCATTGATGCGCTCGACGCTGACCGAAACGATGGCGAGAAGAGCGGCAATCATGCCGGGAAATGGCGATGGCCGGATGATGTCCATGAACACGCAGTAGCGGCGCCCATCATATTCGTTGACCGATCGGTGCAGCAGCGTGTCGTCGAAAATATAGAGCGGATTGTCGTGCCAGTAGTTCCTGGCGTTGTTGCACTCGACGAAAACCTCGGCCTTCACCGGGAGAAGATTGTAGAGAATGCGCAGGCTGAGCCGCAGCGGTCCGAAATGCCAGGAGGTCGATTCCCTGCCCCTGAACACCGACACGGCGATGGTCTTGATGTATTTGAAATCCTTGTTGAATTCGGCAACGTTGTCGATTTTGTGCTTGCCATACCACTGGTAGACATACATGCCGCGCCGGCCGCTGCCGAAATTGGCGTCGATATCGGCGATGATCTCGTCCTTGCGCGCTTTGAAGACGTCCAGAACCTCGTTGACCTCACGCTGATAGTCCGGAGGAAACTGGTCCAGTTTCCAGACACCGCGGTTTCTGTAGCACAGCAGATCGACCAGCAGATTGAAGGGCGAAAGCAGCCAGGTGAAGATGCCGTTGCCGAGGAAATAACCACTGAACAGGGCCCAGTTCTTGTTGTCGTTGCGCAACACGTCGATCAGGCCGAGGACAATGAAAATTGTCGTCAGGATGGGAATGAAATAGAAGCCGAGCGCCAGCAGCGGGATCGCTATGGCGAACTTCCGGAGGGTCTTGCGAGTTCTTTTTGTCATTTTTCCACGCGCCAGGCGCGATTCCGTTCTGAATATCGTCGGTACGTTTCTGGCCTGTCCGCCGGCCGAAGGCGCATCTTGATAGGGTTTTTTATCCCGCCAGACAACGGCGATCACACCAGTGTGCGACTGGCAGCTACTTTTCCCGCTCGCTGCGCAGCTTCGCCCAATAATCCAGCCGCTTCCTGATATCGCGCTCGAAGCCGCGCTCGGGCGGGTCGTAGAATGTCTGCCTTCCCATCTTCTCCGGAAAATAGTCCTGGCCGGAAAAAGCGTCGGGCTCGTCGTGGTCGTAGCGATAGCCGGCGCCGTAATCTTCCTGTTTCATCAGCTTGGTCGGAGCATTGAGAATGTGCTTGGGCGGCAGCAGCGAACCGAATTCCTTCGCCGCCTGTGTGGCGGCCTTGAACGCGGTATAGACTGCATTGGATTTCGGCGCGGTGGCGAGATAGACGGTCGCCACGGCGAAGGCCAGTTCGCCCTCGGGCGAGCCCAGATAGTCATAGGCGTCCTTGGCGGCGTTAGCGACGACGAGCGCCTGCGGGTCGGCCAGCCCGATATCCTCCATCGCCATGCGCACCAACCGGCGCCCGAGATAAAGCGGATCTTCGCCGGCGTCGAACATGCGGGCGAGATAGTAGAGTGCCGCGTCGGGGTCGGAGCCGCGCACCGATTTGTGCAAGGCGGAGATCAAATTGTAGTGGCCGTCCTGTCCCTTGTCGTAGATCGGCGCGCGGCGCTGGACGATGCGCTGCAGAGCTTCGGCGCCGAACACCTCCTTTGATTTCGCTGCGCGCCAGACCTCTTCGGCGAGCGTCAGCGCCGCGCGGCCGTCGCCGTCGCTCATGCGGATGAGCATCGCCCGCGCGTCTTCATCGAGCGGCAGCGCCCTGCCCTCTGCCTCTTCGGCCCGCGCCAGCAGCTTGGCGATACTGTCCTCGCCGAGTGAGTGAAAGACCAGCACACGCGCGCGCGACAAAAGCGCGGCGTTAAGCTCGAAGGATGGATTCTCCGTGGTGGCGCCGACCAGCACGACGGTGCCGTCTTCCATCACGGGCAGAAAACTGTCCTGCTGGGCGCGGTTGAAGCGATGGATCTCGTCGACGAACAGCAGCGTCTGGCGGCCGTTCGAGCGGCGCAGCTTCGCTGCCTCGAACACTTTCTTCAGGTCGGCAACGCCGGAAAACACGGCCGAGATCTGTTCGAAGGCGAGGCTTGTCTCGCCGGCAAGCAGCCGTGCGACCGTCGTCTTGCCGGTGCCGGGCGGGCCCCAGAAGATCATCGAGCCGAGCGAGCCGGAGCCGATCAGCCGCGTCAGCGCGCCGTCGGGTCCGGTCAGATGCTCCTGGCCGACGACCTCGCCGAGGTTCTTCGGGCGCAGACGGTCCGCCAGCGGCCTGCCGGGCGGCGTCTTTTCCGGTTCGTCGACACTGAACAGATCGGCCATGCAACTTCTTCTGCCTGGAGTCCGATCATGCTGACGGTCGGGCTCAGTAACGCAACACCTGGCGCAGTATCTGCCCGCCGCGCTCGACGGTAAAGCGCCACCAGCGCGTATCCTGCTGGGCTACCTGTTCCAGGGTCGCCGCCTTGTCGATCGTCAGGCCATTGACCTCACGCACGATGTCGCCTGGCTGGAAGCCAAAATCGGCAGCGGGCGAATCGCGGTTGATGTCGACCACGGTGACGCCTTTGACATCGGTGCGCAGACCGAGCCGTTGGGCAAGCCGTGGCGACAGTTCAGCAACCTTGGCACCGGAGAACGGGCTGCGGCCGCGCAATGTGAGTTCCGCAGCTTTGGCGCCCTCAGGCGGCCGTTCCAGCGCGATGTCCATCGTCGCCTGCTGACCCTTGCTCAGAACGCCGAAGCTGGCATTCGTACCAATCGACAGCGTCGCCATGCGGTAGTCCAGCGCCCCGACGCTCTCGACCGGCTTGCCGTTGA
The DNA here is from genome assembly GCF_040319815.1 of Mesorhizobium sp. M0854. Taxonomy (NCBI): domain Bacteria; kingdom Pseudomonadati; phylum Pseudomonadota; class Alphaproteobacteria; order Hyphomicrobiales; family Phyllobacteriaceae; genus Mesorhizobium; species Mesorhizobium sp. M0854. Next base: position 121,261 of record NZ_JAMYOL010000005.1, on the reverse strand, counting down.
GCGACAGCACTACGTCGCCCGGCTTGAGCCCTGCCTTGGCGGCGGGTCCCGCCTCTTCGACCGAAGAAACCAGCGCACCGGTCGGTTTGTCAATGCCGAGCGATTCGGCAATCTGCGGCGTCACCGCCTCGAACTCGGCACCTGCATACGGCCGCTCGAAGAAGTCGAGCCCGGCCTTGGCCGCATCGGCGAAAGCGCGGACCATGTTCGAAGGGATGGCAAAGCCGATGCCGATCGAGCCGCCGCTACGGCTATAGATCGCCGTGTTGATGCCGATCAGCTGCCCTCCCATGTTGACCAGCGCGCCACCGGAATTGCCGGGGTTGATGGCGGCGTCGGTCTGGATGAAGAAGCTGGAATCGGAGACGCCGATATGGCTGCGCGCCACGGCCGAAATGATGCCGCTGGTGGTGGTCTGGCCGACACCGAACGGATTGCCGATCGCCAGCACCAGATCGCCGACCTCGAGCGCGTCGGAATCGCCGATAGCGATCACCGGGAACGGCTTGTCAGAAGAAATCTTGAGCACGGCGAGGTCGAGCGTCTCATCCTTGAGCAGCACCTTGCTGTCGAATTCGCGCCCGTCGGCGGTCGCTACCTTGACCTGGTCAGCGTTCTTGACGACGTGGAAATTGGTGACCACGACGCCGGTGGGATCGACCAGCACCCCCGAACCGAGCGAAGACTGCGCGCGCGGCTGCGAGCGGCCGAAGAACTCCTCGAAGAACGGATCGCCGTCGAAGGGCGACGTCACCTTGGCGGTTTGCGAGGCGTAGACATTGACCACGGCCGGCGCTGTCTGCTTGACCAGCGGCGCGAAGGACAGTTGCACCTCCTCGCGGCCGAACGGCACGCGCTTGTCAGGGCCGGAAGTGGCGTTTTCGCCTTCGACGCCATGCAATAGATCCGTCAGCACGTCGGACAAACCGGGGTCTGGCTTGTTCTCCTCCGCCAGCGCGTGCCTGGCCGCCGGCACGATGGCCAGCGCCATCAAGGCGCAGATCAGAACAAGGGACAGCCGTTTAACGCGCATTCCGAATCCTCCAAGTCGGGCGCCATTGTCCTGACGATTGTGCAAAATGAAAGGCTAAGCCGCTGAAATCCGATTATTTTGGGCGGCAAAGCGGTTATAGGTCGAGGTGAAACCGGAAAGCCGTGTCGGCAAATGAAAAACAGCTCGTTTCACTCCGTGATTTTTTGATGACCGGCACTTTGGGGCCTGTTATCCCCGGCATGAAAATGATCGAAATTGCCGAAGCGTTCGGCGCGCCGGATGATTGGATCACCAAGTATGCCGAGACGATTCCCGTCTATTGGATATATGGTCAGCTCGAAGCTTCCTTTGATAACGAGCCGCCTCACGATCTGAATTGGTTTCAGATCGAACATGTGCATGCCATCCGCGGCAAGACCGAGCGCATAACCGACCAATTTGCTCTTTCAATGGATGGGTTCGACAGCAGAACAAAGCCATCGGAATTCCTGAACGCGGGCCTGTGGACACCAGAAGAAGCTATGGTCTTCTACATCGCATCGAGGAACGACATCGACCTGAACATCTGCGCGGGTCCGATCCAGATTTATTTCCGCGTTGATACCGACTTCATCGAAGATCGGGACGCCGAAAAATATCTGAACGGCGTGACTGTGTCCCAATTGATAAGCGATATCGATCACCGAACGGAGATCGACAGTGTTTATTCCTATTCGCATCCCGCAATCGAGCAAATAGCAAAGGCGATTGATTGGAAGTCAATAAGCGGAAGAAACTACCTCAACTTTGCTCGGCAAGAGGTAGCCGCCCCAATGAAAAAGGGGCCGCAGGCCCCTTAAACTCACTCAGAAAAGCCAAGCCTTATGCGGCTGCGGCTTCCTCTTCGGTGCCTTCGGCCTCGATGCGGGCGCGATCGCCGGCGCCCTTGGCAGAGGTGTCGCGGTCGACGAATTCGATGACGGCCATTGCGGCATTGTCACCGTGGCGGAAGCCGGCCTTCATGATGCGCAGATAGCCGCCGTTGCGGGTGGCGTAGCGCGGCGCGATGGTATCGAACAGGCGCTTGACGACGCCTTCATTGCCGATCTGGGCAATAACCTGGCGGCGGGCGTGCAGGTCGCCGCGCTTGCCGAGCGTCACCAGCTTTTCGACGATCGGACGCAAATCCTTCGCCTTCGGCAGCGTGGTGAGGATCTGCTCGTGCTCGATAAGCGACACGGCAAGGTTGGCAAACATCGACTTGCGATGGCTTATGCTGCGGGCGAACCGGCGGCCTTTAAATCCGTGGCGCATGGCTCTTCTCCTTCATTGCGGTTTCAAGAGGCCTGAGCCTCAGTTGGTTAGCCGCATGATCTTGTCCGAAAAGTCTGCAACTTTTTGCTGCGCTGACCTTCGGTTCGGGATCATGCTTAATATTGATCTTCGTAACGCTTGGCGAGGTCTTCGATGTTTTCCGGCGGCCAGTCCGGCACTTCCATGCCGAGATGAAGGCCCATCGCCGCCAGGACTTCCTTGATCTCGTTCAGCGATTTGCGGCCGAAGTTCGGGGTGCGCAGCATCTCGGCTTCGGTCTTCTGGATCAGATCGCCGATATAGACGATGTTATCGTTCTTCAGGCAGTTGGCCGAACGCACCGAAAGCTCGAGTTCGTCGACCTTCTTGAGCAGCGCCGGGTTGAAGGCAAGCTCGGTAACCTGTTCGGCAGCGACTTCCTTCTGCGGCTCGTCGAAATTGACGAACAGGCCGAGCTGGTCCTGCAGGATGCGAGCGGCGAAGGCCACCGCGTCCTCGCCCGAAATCGAACCGTCGGTCTCGATGGTCATGGTCAGCTTGTCATAGTCGAGAACCTGGCCCTCGCGGGTGTTCTCGACCTTGTAGGAGACCTTCTTGACCGGCGAATATAGGCTGTCGACGGGGATCAGCCCGATCGGCGCGTCCTCGGCGCGGTTACGGTCGGCCGGCACATAGCCCTTGCCGGTATCGACGGTGAATTCCATGCGGATTTCAGCGCCTTCGTCCAACGTGCAGATGACGTGGTCGGGATTGAGGATCTCGACGTCGCCGACCGTCTGGATGTCGCCGGCGAGAACCGCGCCCGGTCCCTGCTTGCGGACGACCATGCGCTTGGGGCCGTCGCCTTCCATGCGGATGGCGATTTCCTTGATGTTCAAAACGATGTCGGTCACGTCCTCGCGGACGCCGGCGATGGACGAGAATTCATGCAGAACGCCGTCGATCTGCACGGCGGTTACAGCCGCGCCACGCAGCGAAGACAGAAGCACGCGGCGCAGCGCGTTGCCTAGGGTGAGGCCGAAGCCGCGCTCGAGCGGCTCGGCGACCAGCGTGGTCAGCGTCTTCTTCTTCGACGAGAACTCGATCTTGTTCGGCTTGATCAGTTCTTGCCAATTTTTCTGGATCATAGTGCTTTCCTTCCGTTGTCCCGCCACCATCCAATCGTGGCGGGCGACCTGGAATGCCGTGGAGGAGCGCCCTTGAGGCGCTCGCGCGGCGTTCGGTAAATTCTTTAGACGCGGCGCTTCTTGCGCGGACGGCAGCCGTTGTGCGGGATCGGCGTCACATCACGGATCGAGGTGATGGTGAACCCTGCTGCCTGCAGTGCGCGCAACGCCGATTCACGACCGGAGCCGGGTCCACAGACCTCGACCTCGAGCATGCGCATGCCGTGTTCCTGAGCCTTCTTGGCAACATCTTCGGCAGCCATCTGGGCAGCGAAAGGGGTCGACTTGCGCGATCCCTTGAAGCCCTGGGCTCCGGCCGACGACCAGGCAATCGAATTGCCCTGTGCGTCGGTGATGGTGATCATCGTGTTGTTGAAGGTCGAATTGACGTGGGCAACGCCCGACGAGATATTCTTGCGTTCGCGACGGCGAACACGAGCGGCTTCCTTGGCCATGATAGTCCTTTCAGTTGATCTCTACACCGCCGTAATGCCAGCGGCTCCACCAGGGAGAAGGTAGTAGGGGAATATGGCAGTAGGGCAGTATGTCTGCCGTCCCTATTGCCTTACTGCCCTACCCCCTTACTGCCCTAAATTACTTCTTCTTTCCGGCAATCGACTTGGCCGGGCCCTTACGGGTGCGCGCATTGGTGTGCGTGCGCTGGCCACGAACCGGCAGCGAGCGACGGTGACGCAGGCCGCGGTAGCAGCCGAGGTCCATGAGCCGCTTGATGTTCATCGACACTTCGCGGCGCAGGTCGCCCTCGACCTGGTAGTCGCGGTCGATGGTCTCGCGGATCTGCAGCACTTCCGCGTCGGTCAGTTGGTTGACGCGGCGCTCGGCCGGGATGCCGACCTTGTCGACGATCTCCTGGGCGAACTTCTTGCCAATGCCGTGAATGTATTGAAGCGCAATGACAACGCGCTTGTTGGTCGGAATGTTGACGCCGGCTATACGAGCCATGTTCTTCTCTTCTCCATATAGGCCGGGCGAGCCGGCGCTTCAAGTTGCCCCGCGTCCGGTGGAGGCCGGCCCTTGCGGGAGTTTCCAGTTCAAAGCGGCCTGCCTTGCCCTTGCGGACAAGCAAGCCTCATGCCTGATAGGAAGACGGGCCGCCATACCCCAGCGGACCGCTCCAGTCAAGCGCAATCGTTCGATTCTCTAGCCGGCCGCCTGGCCAACCCGCCGGGTCGTCGCCCTGAGCACCGCCTCGATCTGCTGCGTCACCGCATCGATGTCGGCCATGCCATCGACGCCCCTGAGTTTACCCTTGGCGTAGTAGTAGCCGATCAGCGGCGAGGTTTTCTTGTAATATTCCCTCAAGCGTTCTTCGAACACCGCTGGACTGTCGTCCTTGCGCACCGGCAGGCCTGCGGCCTTGGCTTCTTCGGCGCGCTTGACGATTCGGCCAACCAGCGCCTTGTCATCGACGACAAATTCGATGACCGCATCTAGCTCCAGTCCGCGATCCGACAGCATTTCCTCAACGGCGTCCGCTTGCACCAGAGTTCGGGGATACCCGTCAAGGATGAAGCCGTTTGCGCAATCAGCTTGATCGATGCGCTCGGCCACAATGGCGTTGACGATAGCGTCGGACACCAGTTCGCCAGCGTCCATCACCGCTTTGGCGCGCTTGCCGACTTCGGTGCCGGCCTGAACAGCAGCACGCAGCATGTCCCCCGTGGAAAGCTGTGGGATGCCGTGTCGTTCTACCAGTCTCAGTGCTTGTGTCCCCTTGCCCGCCCCCGGCGGTCCAAGCAATATCAACCTCATCTGGCCTTTTTCCCCCCGCGCAGCTTCGACTTCTTGATCAGGCCCTCATACTGGTGCGCGATCAGGTGACCCTGAATCTGCGCCACCGTATCGAGCGTTACACTGACCACGATCAGGAGCGAAGTGCCACCAAGGTAGAACGGTACGCCAGTCGCTGAAATCAGGAACTCGGGCAGCAGACACACCAGCACCAGATAGATGGCGCCGACGACGGTGATGCGGGTGAGCACATAGTCGATATAGTCCGCGGTGCGCTCGCCCGGGCGATAGCCCGGGATGAAGCCCGAATGCTTCTTCAATTGGTCCGCGGTGTCCTTCGGGTTGAAGACGATCGCCGTGTAGAAGAAGGCGAAGAACACGATCATCGCCGCGTAGAAGGCCATGTAGAGCGGCTGGCCATGACCGAGCGACGCCAGGATGGTGCTGGCCCAAGCGGGCATGTTCGTCGTCTGCGAGAAACCGGCGACGGTCGCCGGCAGCAGCAATAGCGACGAAGCGAAGATCGGCGGAATGACGCCGGATGTGTTGAGCTTCAGCGGCAGATGCGAGGTATCGCCCTGGAACATGCGATTGCCGACCTGGCGCTTGGGGTACTGAATCAGCAGGCGGCGCTGGGCGCGCTCGAAAAAGACGATCAGGCCGATAACGATAATGGCGAGCATGATGATCGCCAGGATCAGGCCGGTCGACAGCGCTCCGGTGCGGCCTAGCTCCAAGGTACCGGAGATGGCGCGCGGCAGGCCGGCGACAATGCCGGAGAAGATGATCAGCGAAATGCCGTTGCCGATGCCGCGGGCGGTGATCTGCTCGCCGAGCCACATCAGAAACATGGTGCCGCCGACCAGCGTGACGACGGTCGAGATGCGGAAAAAGATGCCGGGATCGTTGACGATGCCGTTTCCGCCCTCGAGCCCGACCGAAATGCCGTAGGCCTGGACCAACGCCAGAAGCACGGTCCCGTAGCGCGTATACTGGTTGATAATCTTGCGGCCCTGCTCGCCTTCCTTCTTCAGCGCTTCCAGCGACGGAATGACCGAGGTCATCAGCTGCATGATGATGGAGGCGGAGATATAGGGCATGATGCCGAGGGCAAAGATCGCCATGCGCTGCACGGCACCGCCTGCAAACATATTGAACATGCCAAGCACGCCCTTGCTCTGCGACGAGAAGGCGTGGGCAAAGGCGTCCGGATTGATGCCGGGCAGCGGGATATAGGTGCCAAGACGGTAGACGAGCAGCGCGCCGATGGTGAACCAGATGCGCTTCTTCAGATCCTCGGCTTTGGCGAAGGCCGAAAAATTCAGATTCGAGGCTAGTTGTTCAGCAGCCGAAGCCATGCCTGATTCTCCGCTTGGTCACGCTCGATGCCCGCAGCTCAGGCGGCGCGTGTCACCGAAACTCACGAGATAAGCTCCGGACTGCAAACATGCAAGCGGCCGCGTTGATGCGGCCGTCACATCTGTCGGATCAAAGCACGACCGCAGGCAAAACCGAATTCCACCTTTGCCGGCCGTGCTTCAAATTGCCGTTACTCGGCGGCTGCCTTCTCAGGCAGCTTCACCGAGCCGCCGGCCTTTTCGATCTTCTCGATCGCGGCCTTGGAGGCTCCGGCCACGTCGAAGGCAAGCTTGGCCTTGATGTCGCCGTCTGAAAGGATGCGCACGCCGTCCTTGACGCGACGGATGACGCCAGCCGCAACCAGCGCCTCGGCCGTTACAACTGTCTTGGCGTCGAGCTTCTTGGCATCGAGCGCCGCCTGGATGCGGGCCAGCGACACGACGGTGAAGCTCTTGGCGAAGATATTGTTGAAGCCGCGCTTCGGCAGGCGGCGGTAGAGCGGCATCTGGCCACCCTCGAAGCCGTTGACGGCGACGCCGGAGCGCGCCTTCTGGCCCTTGACGCCGCGACCGGCGGTCTTGCCCGAACCGGAGCCGATGCCACGGCCCAGACGCTTCTTGGAGTGCGTCGCGCCGTCCTTGTCACGCAGATCATTGAGTTTCATCTGGGTTCTCCTGCGCTCTGGTTCAGCCCTCGTCCACGACGCGGACGAGATGCTGGACGGCAGCGATCATGCCGCGCACCGAGGGCGTATCCTCCAGCGTGCGCTGCTTGTGCATCTTGTTGAGGCCGAGGCCGACCAGCGTTGCGCGCTGCTCCTTCGGCCGGCGGATCGGCGAACCGATCTGCTCGACGGTGATGGTCTTGGTTGCTTTCTTGGCCATGGTCAAATCCCTGGTCAGCGTCGACTATTCTTCAGCCGCAACGGCGGTGCCGCGGCGGGCCTGAAGAGTCGAGTACTTGATGCCGCGCGCAGCAGCCACATCCTTCGGATGCATCTGGCTCTTCAGCGCGTCGAACGTGGCGCGAACCATGTTGTAGGGGTTCGAAGAACCCATCGACTTGGCGACCACGTCATGCATGCCGAGCGTTTCGAAAACGGCGCGCATCGGGCCGCCGGCGATGATGCCGGTACCTTGCTTGGCGGCGCGCAGCAGAACGCGTCCCGCGCCCCAGCGTCCCTCGACGTCGTGGTGCAGCGTGCGGCCTGAGCGCAGCGGCACGAAGATCATGTCGCGCTTGGCCGATTCGGTCGCCTTACGGATCGCCTCCGGCACTTCGCGCGCCTTGCCGTGGCCGAAGCCGACGCGGCCCTTCTGGTCGCCGACGACAACAAGTGCCGCAAAGCCGAAGCGCCGGCCGCCCTTGACGACTTTGGCGACACGGTTGATGTGGACAAGCTTGTCGACCATGCCGTCGTCGCGCTCTTCGCGATCACGGCCGCGGCCGCCATCCCTACGTTCCTGTGCCATATCCTGTTCCTTGTTTTTTTCCGGAAGCACGGTTGATGATGATATCCGGCGCCTCTGTGGGTCGCCGGGGGCGAATTTCGTTTTTAGAAGCTCAGACCACCTTCACGGGCAGCCTCGGCAAGCGCCTTGACACGGCCGTGGTAGATGTAGGCGCCGCGGTCGAAGACGACTTCCTTGACGCCGGCCTTCGAGGCACGCTCGGCGATCAGCTTGCCGATGGCAGCGGCGGCCGCCGTGTCGGCGCCGGTCTTGAGCGAGCCCTTGAGCTCCTTCTCGAGCGTCGAAGCAGCCGCGATGGTGTGGCCCTTGGCGTCGTCGATCACCTGGACATAGATGTTCTTCGATGTGCGATGGACCGACAAGCGCGGACGATCGCCGGCAACCTTCTTGATCTGGCGGCGGACGCGCTGGGCGCGGCGTTGGGTGGATTCTTTCGAGCCCATGATATCAGTTCCTTGCCTTCAAAAAACGGGGGCAACCATATGCGGTAGGACGAGCCTCCCGCGACCGCTCCCCGCGGCGTTAAAATTACTTCTTCTTGCCTTCCTTGCGGACGATCTTCTCGCCGGCATAGCGGACACCCTTGCCCTTGTAGGGCTCGGGGCTGCGATACTCGCGGATCTCGGCGGCAACCTGGCCGACCTGCTGCTTATCGATGCCGGTCACCGTGATTTCCGTCGGCTTCGGCACCGAAATCGTCACGCCCTGCGGCGTCTCGTAGACGACGTCATGGCTGAAGCCGAGCGCCAGCTGCAGGTTCTTGCCCTGCATGGCGGCACGATAGCCGACGCCGGTGATCTCGAGCTTCTTTTCGAAGCCGTCCTTGACGCCCTGCAGGATGTTGACGATCTGCGTGCGTGACATGCCCCACTTGGAACGGGCAGTCTTGGTCTGGTCGCGCGGCTGGACAGCGATCTCGCTGCCTTCCATCTTGACCAGCACTTCGTCGTTCACCACGAACTTCAGCTCGCCCTTCGGACCCTTCGCCGTCACGGTCTGGCCGTTGACGGTCGCGGTCACGCCCTGCGGCAGCGAAACGGGTTTCTTTCCAATACGAGACATTTTGTTGTCCTCGTCACTTCTCTTGTTTCAGGTCTCGGCTTTCGGGACTAGATCCCGAAAACCTGTTTCCAACCGGGTCACATACCAGATCAGAAGATCTGGCAGAGGATTTCCCCGCCGACATTCTGTTCACGCGCTTCGTGGTCGGCCATCACGCCCTTCGGCGTCGAAAGGATGGCGATGCCGAGGCCGTTGGCGACGTGCGGTATCGACTTGGCCGAAACGTAGACGCGGCGGCCGGGCTTCGAGACCCGAGCGATTTCGCGCACCACCGGCGCACCATCGAAATACTTCAGCTCGATCTCGATTTCGGACTTGCCGTTGTCGAAGTCGGTCTGGCTGTAGTCGCGGATATAGCCTTCCGCCTTCAGCACGTCGAGGACGCGGGTACGCAGGCGCGAGGCCGGCGTCGAAACGCTCGACTTCTTGCGGCCATACGCGTTGCGGATGCGGGTCAGCATATCGCCGAGAGGATCGCTCAATGACATGTTATGTCCTCCTTACCAGCTCGACTTGACCAGGCCCGGGATCTGGCCGTTATTGCCGAGATCACGAAGCGCGATACGCGATACTTTGAGCTTGCGATAATAGGCACGCGGACGTCCGGTGACTTCGCAGCGGTTGCGGATGCGGGTCTTGGCCGAGTTGCGCGGCAGCGCCGAAAGCTTCAGCTGGGCGCGGAAGCGCTCTTCCATCGGCTTGGACTGATCCATGATGATCGCCTTGAGCACCTCGCGCTTGGCAGCGAACTGGTCCGCAAGCTTGCGGCGCCTGTTGTTCTTCTCGACTGAGCTGGTCTTTGCCATTTCAGATTTTTCCTTTTCTCGCTGCCGTTACTGGCGGAAGGGGAAGTTGAAGGCCTTGAGCAATGCCCTGGCTTCGTCGTCCGTCTTCGCAGTCGTACAAACGATGACGTCCATGCCCCAGATCTGATCAACCTTGTCGTAGTTGATCTCCGGAAACACGATGTGTTCCTTGATGCCCATGGCATAGTTGCCACGGCCATCGAAGCTCTTCGGATTAAGTCCGCGGAAGTCGCGGACGCGCGGCAGTGCGATGTTCACGAGGCGGTCGAGGAACTCGTACATGCGTTCCTTGCGCAGCGTGACCTTGGCGCCGATCGGCATCTTCTCGCGGACCTTGAAGCCGGCGATCGAGTTGCGGGCGCGGGTGACGACGGCCTTCTGGCCGGCGATCATCGCAAGGTCTTCCGCCGCGATCGAAGGCTTCTTCGAATCGCCGGTCGCCTCGCCGACGCCCATGTTCAGCACGATCTTGTCGATGCGCGGAACCTGCATCTCGTTCTCGTAGCCGAACTGCTCCTGCAGCGCCTTGCGGATGGTCTCGTTGTAGACCTGCTTGAGGCGCGGCGTGTTCTGGGCAGTTGCCTGCTTGGTTTGAGCCTTAGCCATTGATGACTTCTCCCGAGCGCTTGGCGACGCGCACCTTCTTGCCGTCCTTCTGGAAGATGAAGCCGACCCGGGTCGGCTTGCCATCCTTGGGGTCGGCCAGCGCGATGTTCGACAGCTGGATCGGCGCTTCCTTGGTGATGATCCCGCCCTCTTGGGACTGGGACTGCTTCTGGTGACGACGGATCAGGTTGACGCCGCGCACCAGCGCGGTGTCGTCCTTCGGCTGTACCGAGAGGACTTCGCCCGAACGGCCCTTGTCCTTGCCGGCCAGCACGACGACCTTGTCGCCTTTTCTAATCTTCTGCATTGGTCCGGCTCCTTACAGCACTTCAGGCGCGAGCGAGATGATCTTCATGTGGTTCTTGGCGCGGAGTTCGCGCGGAACCGGTCCGAAGATACGCGTGCCGATCGGCTCTTTCTTGTTGTCGACGAGAACGGCTGCGTTCTTGTCGAAACGGATCACGCTGCCGTCCGGGCGGCGGATGTCCTTGGCCGTGCGAACCACGACCGCCTTCATCACATCGCCCTTCTTGACGCGGCCGCGCGGGATGGCTTCCTTGATCGACACCACGATGATGTCGCCCACGGAAGCGTATTTCCGCTTCGAGCCGCCCAGCACCTTGATGCACATGACACGACGGGCGCCGGAATTATCCGCGACGTCGAGGTTTGTTTGCATCTGAATCATGACTGGCCGCCTTCTTCTTTTCTAACGGGACGGGTTTCTCACCCCTCCCCGGTCTGTCCAAAATTCGTTTCGTTGGCCCTGATCAGGCCTGGTCCGAAGACACCACGACCCAGCGCTTGTCCTTGGAAATCGGCTTCGATTCCTGGATGAACACCTGATCGCCGACCTTGTGGGCGTTGTTCTCGTCGTGCGCCTTGTACTTCTTGGTCATGCGCACGGTCTTCTTCATCACGGGATGCGTGAAGCGCCGTTCGACCTTGACGACAACCGTCTTCTCGTTCTTGTCGCTGACGACGGTGCCCTGCAGAATGCGCTTTGGCATGGTTTTCGTCCTTAAGCCTTCTTGGCCGCGGACTTTTCCGCAGCGATGGTCTTGATACGCGCAATGTCCTTGCGGACCTGCCTCACGCGCGCGGTCTTCTCAAGCTGGCCGGTGGCCTTCTGAAAGCGCAGGTTGAACTGCTCCTTCTTCAGGCTGGCCAGGTCGTCGGTCAGCTGGTCCTGGGTCTTGGTCCGGATGTCTTCGGCTTTCATGATCAGCCCGTCCTTATTCTGCGATGCGCTGTACGAAGCGCGTCCTGACCGAGAGCTTGGCCGCGCCGAGACGCAGCGCCTCACGGGCGGTTTCCTCGTTGACGCCGTCGATCTCGAACATGATGCGGCCCGGCTTGACGCGTGCCGCCCAGTAGTCGACCGCGCCCTTGCCCTTACCCATACGGACTTCGGTCGGCTTCGACGTCACCGGCACGTCCGGGAAGATACGGATCCACACGCGGCCGGCACGCTTCATCTCGCGGGTGATCGCGCGGCGGGCCGCCTCGATCTCACGCGCGGTGACGCGGTTCGGCTCAAGCGCCTTCAGCCCGAAACCACCGAAATCCAGGTTGGTGCCGCCCTTGGCGGTACCGTGGATGCGGCCCTTGAACTGCTTGCGGAACTTTGTGCGCTTTGGCTGCAGCATCGTTCTAACTCCAAATTCCTAAATGTCTTACGCGTTTTCGCGACGGCGACCGCGTTCGCGCTCACCACCACCGCCATGCGCATGATCGCCCTCGGTGGCGCGGCGCTCCGAAGCCATCGGGTCGTGCTCGAGGATTTCGCCCTTGAACACCCAGACCTTGACGCCGCAGATGCCGTAGGCCGTATTCGCCTCGGCCGTGCCGTAGTCGACGTCGGCACGCAGCGTATGCAGCGGCACGCGGCCTTCGCGATACCATTCCATGCGCGCGATCTCGGCGCCGCCGAGACGGCCGGCGCAGTTGATGCGGATGCCTTCGGCACCGAGGCGCATCGCCGACTGCACGGCACGCTTCATGGCGCGGCGGAACGCGATGCGGCGCTCGAGCTGCTGGGCGATCGACTGGGCGACCAAGGTCGCGTCGATCTCCGGCTTGCGCACTTCGACGATGTTCAGATGCGTCTCGGACTTGGTCATCTCCATGAGCTTCTTGCGAAGCTTCTCGATGTCGGCGCCCTTCTTGCCGATGATCAGGCCCGGACGCGCCGCATGGATGGTGACGCGGCACTTCTTGTGCGGACGCTCGATCACGACTTTCGAGATCGCAGCCTGCTTGAGTTCCTTCTCAAGATATTTGCGGATCTTGATGTCCTCGTGCAGCAGCTTGCCGTACTCGCCGGTGTTCGCGAACCAGCGCGAATCCCAGGTGCGGTTGATGCCGAGACGCAGACCGATCGGATTGACTTTCTGGCCCATTATGCGGCCTCCCCTTTTTCTTCGACTTCACGAACGACGATCGTGAGGTGCGAGAACGGCTTCTCGATACGGCTGGCGCGCCCACGGCCACGGGCATGGAACCGCTTCATGACGATCGACTTGCCGACATAGGCTTCCGCCACGATCAGCGCATCGACGTCGAGGTCGTGGTTGTTTTCCGCGTTGGCGATCGCCGATTCCAGCGTCTTCTTGACCGTGCCGGAAATCCGCTTGGCCGAGAATTCGAGGTCGGAAAGCGCTGTCGCGACCTTCTTGCCGCGGATCAGCGCGGCAACCAGGTTCAGCTTCTGCGGGCTGATACGGATCGTGCGCAACACGGCGCGCGCTTCGTTGTCAGCAAGCCTGCGCGGAGCTTTGGCCTTGCCCATGATTATTTCCTCTTCGCCTTCTTATCCGCGCCGTGACCGTAATAGGTCCGGGTCGGAGCGAATTCACCGAACTTGTGACCGACCATGTCCTCGTTCACCGAGACGGGAACGTGCTTCTGGCCGTTGTAGACACCGAAGGTGAAGCCGACGAACTGCGGCAGGATGGTGGAGCGGCGGCTCCACATCTTGATCACCTCATTGCGACCACCTTCACGAACCTTGTCCACCTTCTTCAGAAGGTAGCCGTCGATGAAGGGGCCTTTCCAAATCGAACGAGTCACTTGGCGTTACCTCTTCTTAGCTCTTGCGCTGATGGCGCGAGCGCAGGATGAACTTGTCGGTCGCCTTGTTGGACCGCGTCTTCTTGCCCTTGGTCGGCTTGCCCCAGGGCGAAACCGGATGGCGGCCACCCGAGGTGCGGCCTTCGCCGCCGCCATGTGGATGGTCGACCGGGTTCATGGTCACGCCGCGATTGTGCGGACGTTTGCCGCGCCACACGGTGCGGCCTGCCTTGCCGTCATTGATGTTGCCATGGTCCGGGTTAGACACGGCGCCGACAGTGGCCATGCAGGAGCCGTGGACGACACGCTGCTCGCCCGAATTGAGGCGCAGGATCGCCATGCCCTGGTCGCGGCCGACGAGCTGGCCATAACCGCCGGCCGAACGGGCGACCTGAGCGCCCTTGCCGGGCTTCAGCTCGATATTGTGGACGATCGTGCCGACCGGCATCGAGGCCAGCGGCATCGCGTTGCCCGGCTTCACGTCGACCGATTCACCGGCCACGATCTTGTCGCCGGGAGCCAGACGCTGCGGGGCGATGATGTAGGACAGCTCGCCATCGTCATACTTGATCAGCGCGATGAAGGCGGTGCGGTTCGGATCGTACTCGATGCGCTCGACCGTGCCGACGACGTCGAACTTGCGGCGCTTGAAGTCGATGATGCGGTAGGTGCGCTTGTGACCGCCGCCGATGAAGCGGGCTGTGATGCGGCCGTAATTGTTGCGGCCGCCCGACTTGGTCAGGCCTTCGGTCAGGCCCTTGACGGGCTTGCCCTTGTAGAGGCCCGACCGATCGACGATGACCAGCTGACGGGTGCTCGGCGTTACCGGGTTGAATTTTTTCAGTGCCATTGTTCTGTCCTCGCGACCTTGCTCAGAGACCCGTCGCGACGTCGATCGACTGGCCTTCGGCCAGCGTCACAACCGCCTTCTTGACGTCGCTCTGGCGGCCGATCGTGCCGCGGAAGCGCTTGATCTTGCCCTTGCGGACAAGCGTGTTCACGGCCATCACCTTGACGCCGAACAGCGCTTCGACGGCGGCCTTGATTTCCGGCTTCGACGCCTTCTTGGCGACGTTGAAGACGACCTGGTTCTGCTCGGAAGCCATGGTCGACTTTTCGGTGATCGCCGGCGAGACGATTACGTCGTAATGACGAAGGTCGGTCATTTGAAGCGCTCCTCGAGAGCCTCGACGGCGGCCTTGGAAAGGACCAGCGTGCCGCGGCGCAGAATGTCGTAGACGTTGATGCCCTGGATGGGCAGCACGTCGATGTTCGGGATGTTGGTCGCTGCCAGCTTGAAGTTCTTGTCAAGCTCGGCGCCGCCAATCACCAGGGCGTTGCTCAGGCCCAGCGTCGCGAAATTCGCGATCAGCGCCTTGGTCTTGGCCTCGGTCAGCTTCAGCTCGTCGATGATGATGATCGACGCGCTCTTGGCCTTGGCCGAAAGCGCATGCTTCAGGCCGAGCGCACGCACCTTCTTAGGCAGATCGTGCTCGTGGCTGCGCACGACCGGGCCGTGGGCCTTGCCGCCGCCGCGGAACTGCGGAGCGCGAGCCGAATGGTGACGGGCGCGGCCCGTACCCTTCTGCTTGTACATCTTGGCGCCGGTGCGGGCGATTTCCGCGCGACCCTTGGCCTTGTGCGTGCCCTGCTGCTTCTTGGCAAGCTGCCAGCGCACGACGCGCTGCAGGATGTCCTCGCGCGGATCGAGGCCGAAAATCTCTTCGGAGAGCTTCAGCTTGCCGGCGTCCTTGCCGCCAAGCGTTGTAATCTTGAGGTCCATTATTCCGCTCCCTCTGTGGCCGGGGCCTCGTTCGTGGCGGCACCGTCAGTCGCAAGGGCGCGGATCGCGGCGGGCTTCGGCGCATTGGCCGGAAGCGCCACCTTGGCCGCGTCGCGGACCAGGATCCATGCACCCTTCGAACCCGGGACCGCACCGCGGATCAGGATCAGGCCGCGATCGGCGTCGGTCGAGACGACCTCGACATTCTGCGTGGTGACGCGGGTGTCGCCCATGTGGCCGGCCATATGCTTGCCCTTGAACACCTTGCCCGGATCCTGGCGCTGGCCGGTCGAGCCGTGTGTACGGTGCGACACCGAGTTGCCGTGTGTTGCGCGGCCGCCACCCATGTGGTGCCGCTTGATGACGCCTTGGAAGCCCTTGCCGATCGTGGTGCCCGTCACATCGACCTTCTGGCCGACGACGAAGTGCTCGACGGTGATCTCGGCGCCAACATCGATCATGTTGTCGGCAGAGACGCGAAACTCGGCAACCTTGGCCTTGGGCTCGACGGAAGCGGTCGCGAAATGGCCGCGCATCGCCTTCGACGTGTTCTTCACTTTGGCAAGGCCAACGCCGAGCTGGACGGCGGTATAGCCGTTCTTCTCCTGCGTGCGCTGCGCCACGACCTGGCAGTTCTCCATCTGGAGAACAGTGACGGGAACATGTTCCCCGGCATCGTTGTAGATGCGGGTCATTCCCACCTTCTTTGCAATCACACCTGAACGCATCGGTTCAATTCCTTTAGAGTTCCCTGTCGGGGCTGTCGCCCCTCCACGCCTCTTGTTCCTTCAGAGTTCCGGGTCGCCCCGCTGACCTCTGGTTCCTTACAGCTTGATCTCGACGTCGACACCGGCGGCCAGGTCGAGCTTCATCAAAGCATCGACCGTCTGCGGGGTCGGGTCTACAATGTCGAGCAGACGCTTGTGCGTGCGCATCTCGAACTGCTCGCGGCTCTTCTTGTCGACGTGAGGCGACCGGTTGACCGTGAACTTTTCGATCCGCGTCGGCAGCGGAATGGGGCCGCGGACGTTGGCGCCGGTGCGCTTGGCGGTCGACACGATTTCCCGTGTCGAGGCGTCGAGCACCCGGTGATCAAACGCCTTCAGGCGGATGCGGATATTCTGTCCGTTCATGCGTCACTTCCTTGTTCTGGCGCGGCGCGGGCAGCGCCCGCGACAGATCGGTTTAAGTCCAAATTACTCTGTGATGGTGACGACGATGCCGGCACCGACGGTGCGGCCGCCTTCACGGATGGCGAAGCGCAGCTTCTCTTCCATGGCGATCGGCACGATCAGCTCGACATCGACGGTGATGTTGTCGCCCGGCATCACCATCTCGGTGCCTTCCGGCAGCGACACGATGCCGGTCACGTCCGTCGTGCGGAAATAGAACTGCGGACGGTAGTTGGTGAAGAACGGCGTGTGGCGGCCGCCCTCGTCCTTGGTCAGGATGTAGGCTTCGGCGACGAACTTCTTGTGCGGCTTGACGGTGCCGGGCTTGGCCAGGACCTGGCCGCGCTCGACGCCTTCACGGTCGACACCGCGCAACAGCGCGCCGATGTTGTCGCCGGCCTGGCCCTGGTCGAGCAGCTTGCGGAACATCTCGACGCCCGTGCAGGTCGTCTTGGTGGTCGGACGGATGCCGACGATCTCCAGCTCCTCGCCGACCTTGACGACGCCGCGCTCGACGCGGCCGGTCACAACCGTGCCACGGCCCGAGATCGAGAACACGTCCTCGATCGGCATCAGGAACGGCTTGTCGAGCGGACGAACCGGCGTCGGGATGTAGGCATCGACCGCAGCCATCAGTTCGCGGATGGCGTCCTCGCCGATCTTCTTGTCGCTGTCTTCAAGTGCGGCAAGCGCCGAACCCTTGACGATCGGAATGTCGTCGCCGGGGAACTCGTTCTTGGTCAGAAGCTCACGCACCTCGAGCTCGACCAGCTCGAGCAGCTCGGCGTCGTCGACCTGGTCGACCTTGTTCAAGAACACCACGATCGAGGGCACGCCGACCTGACGGGCCAAAAGGATGTGCTCGCGGGTCTGCGGCATCGGGCCGTCGGCGGCCGACACCACCAGGATCGCGCCGTCCATCTGCGCGGCACCGGTGATCATGTTCTTCACGTAGTCGGCGTGGCCGGGGCAGTCGACATGGGCATAGTGGCGGTTGGCGGTCTCGTATTCGACGTGCGCCGTCGAAATGGTGATGCCGCGCGCCTTCTCTTCGGGCGCCGCGTCGATCTGGTCGTAGCGCTTGTATTCGCCAAAATACTTGGTGATCGCCGCCGTCAGCGACGTCTTGCCATGGTCGACGTGACCAATCGTGCCAATGTTCACATGAGGCTTAGTGCGCTCGAATTTACCTTTTGCCATGTGATCTCTCCATTCCTGCCAGCCCGTGCGGGCCTTGAATTAAGTTACTGATGCAACTCGTTTCGAGTTACGCGTATTTCTTCTGGACTTCCTGGGCGACCGCGGTCGGGACCGGCTCGTAGTGGTCGAACTGCATCGTGTAGGCCGCGCGGCCCTGGCTCATCGAGCGAAGGTTGTCCACGTATTTGAACATGTTGGCGAGCGGCACCATCGCGTTGATGACCACAGCCACGCCACGGGCTTCCTGGCCCTGGATCTGGCCGCGACGGCCGTTCAGGTCGCCGATAACGCTGCCGACGTAATCTTCCGGCGTCACCACTTCGACCTTCATGATTGGCTCGAGCAACTGCACGCCAAGCTTGGGGGCTGCTTCACGGAAGCAGGCGCGGCCGGCGATTTCGAAGGCCAGAACCGACGAGTCCACGTCGTGGTAGGCGCCATCGATCAGCGTCGCCTTGACGCCGATCATCGGGAAGCCGGCGAACGGGCCCGAGGTCATGACGCTGTTGATGCCCTTTTCGACACCGGGGATGTATTCCTTCGGCACAGCGCCGCCGACGATCTTGGTTTCGAACTCGAATTCGCTGCTTTCCGGATTCGGCTCGAACAGGATCTTGACGCGGGCGAACTGGCCGGTACCGCCGGTCTGCTTCTTGTGCGTGTAGTCCTGCTCGTGCTTGCGGGTGATCGTCTCGCGGTAGGCCACCTGCGGCGCGCCGACATTGGCCTCGACCTTGAACTCGCGGCGCATGCGGTCGACGATGATGTCGAGGTGAAGCTCGCCCATGCCGGAAATGATCGTCTGGCCCGATTCCTCGTCAGTCTTGACGCGGAAGGACGGATCCTCGGCGGCCAGGCGGTGAAGGGCGAGACCCATCTTTTCCTGGTCGTTCTTGGTCTTCGGCTCGATGGCGATCTGGATGACCGGATCGGGGAATTCCATGCGCTCGAGGATGACCGGATGCAGCGGATCACTGAGCGTGTCGCCGGTGGTGGTGTCCTTGAGGCCAGCGAGGGCGACGATGTCGCCGGCAAACGCCTCTTCGACGTCGGCGCGCGAATTCGCATGCATCTGCAGCATGCGGCCGATGCGCTCTTTCTTGCCCTTCACGGTGTTGTCGACCGAGATGCCCTTGGTGAGCTTGCCCGAATAGATGCGGGCAAAGGTGAGCGAACCGACGAACGGGTCGTTCATGATCTTGAAGGCAAGCATCGACAGCGGCTCGTTGTCGTCGGCATGACGCTCGATCTCGGCGTCGGTCTTGGCGTCGACGCCCTTGATGGCCGGGACATCGGCCGGCGACGGCAGATATTCGACGACGGCGTCGAGCAGCGGCTGCACGCCCTTGTTCTTGAAGGCCGAGCCGCAGAACATCGGATAGAACTTCACCGCGATCGTGCCCTTGCGGATGAGCGCACGGATCTCGTCGTTGCTCGGCATCTTGCCTTCGAGGTAATTCTCGAGCGCCGTCTCGTCCATTTCGACGGCGGCCTCGATCATCTTCTCGCGGTATTCTTCGGCACGAGCCTTGAGGTCGGCAGGGATCTCGACGATGTCCCAGGCAGCGCCCAGCGTCTCGTCGCGCCAGACCAGCGCGTTCATCTCGACGAGGTCGACGACACCCTTGAACTCGGTCTCGGCGCCGATCGGCAGCTGCATGACGACGGCATGCGCACCGAGGCGCGATCCGATCATCTCGACCGAGCGGTAGAAGTCGGCGCCGATCTTGTCCATCTTGTTGCAGAAGATCATGCGCGGCACGCGATACTTGTCGGCCTGGCGCCAGACGGTCTCCGTCTGCGGCTCGACACCGGCATTGGCATCGAGCAGCGCAATGGCGCCGTCGAGCACGCGCAGCGAACGCTCGACTTCAATGGTGAAGTCGACGTGGCCGGGGGTGTCGATGATGTTGAAGCGGTGCATCTTGCCGTCGCGACCCTTCCAGAAGGTCGTGGTCGCGGCCGACGTGATGGTGATGCCGCGCTCCTGCTCCTGCTCCATCCAATCCATGGTGGCAGCGCCGTCGTGGACTTCGCCGATCTTGTGCGACTTGCCCGTGTAATAGAGGACGCGCTCGGTGGTCGTCGTCTTGCCGGCGTCGATATGCGCCATGATACCGAAATTGCGGTAGTCTTCGATTTTATATTCGCGGGCCATGGGAGGTGCCTCTTCAGTCTCGTTCGCGCTTTACCAGCGGTAGTGCGCGAAAGCGCGGTTGGCTTCTGCCATCTTGTGGGTGTCTTCACGCTTCTTGACGGCGGTGCCGCGGTTGTTGGCCGCGTCCATCAGCTCGCCGGAGAGGCGGTCGACCATAGTGGTCTCGTTGCGGTTGCGGGCGGCGGCAATCAGCCAGCGGATGGCCAATGCCTGACGGCGCTCGGGGCGCACGTCGACCGGAACCTGGTATGTGGCGCCGCCGACGCGACGCGAACGCACTTCGACATGCGGCGCGACATTGTCGAGCGCCTGATGGAAGACGGTGACCGGCTCCTGCTTGGTCTTGGACTGGACCTGATCGAGCGCGCCGTAAACGATGGTCTCGGCAACCGACTTCTTGCCGTCATACATGACGGCATTCATGAACTTGGTGACGATCAGATCGCCGAACTTCGGGTCCGGATTGATCTCACGCTTTTCTGCACTGTGACGACGGGACATTTTTTCTCTGCCTCAATTCTACGCGGTGGCCTGGATCCCGGATCGTCGCTTGACGCCGCCCGGAACGACCTTGGCTACGCTTCGGTCACTTCGGACGCTTGGCGCCGTATTTCGAACGGCGCTGCTTGCGGTTCTTCACGCCTTGCGTGTCGAGCACGCCGCGGATGATGTGGTAACGGACGCCCGGAAGATCCTTGACGCGACCGCCGCGGATCATCACCACCGAGTGCTCCTGAAGGTTGTGGCCTTCGCCGGGGATGTAACCGATCACTTCAAAACCATTGGTCAGGCGGATCTTGGCCACCTTGCGCAGCGCCGAGTTCGGCTTCTTCGGCGTCGTGGTGTAGACGCGCGTGCAGACGCCCCGCTTCTGCGGGTTCTGCTGCATGGCCGGGACCTTGTTGCGCTTCACCGGCGCAATGCGCGGCTTGCGGATCAGCTGGTTGACGGTAGGCATTAAACCCTCTTGTCTCTCAATTCCGTATCTCGCCCGGTCAGGGCCGCTCAAAGCGTCACTTCCATACGCAAATTCGGGCCACAAACCGCGCCTCGCGGTCTTGCCCGAACAAATGGCAGAGGAAGCGGAAGCCGCTTCGTGCACGCCGGAAATGTCTTTTCGCTCGTAAAACGAACCCTGTTTGAGGCAAACTCCAAAGCGTGTCGCTTCGGAAGCAAGAGCCTCACATCGGTTCTGACTGGGCGGCTTCTACTCGTATGGCCACTGTCCGTCAACCCCGGAGCGGCAAATATTGCGCTGAACCCGAGGCGTGGCAGCCATGCGAAAAGCGCGTGTAATTTTCTTGCGCCGTTTTTCAAGAGGAAGCCAGAAAGTGACCGGCTTGCGGCTGTTTCCAGGCCGTGCTTCGTGCGAAAAGGCGGCATGAGCAGCCCAAACCCCCTCGCCCGGAGGTACGAACCCGTGAATGACAATGAGGAGCGCCCGGTCACCATTATTACCGGGCGGGTGTGGAAGCGCAAAGGCGGCAACCGGAAGGCGTGCATGTGATGCTGGTCGCGCCGGACGACGATTCGGCGGTGCGCCGCGCTCTCGAATCGCTTGCCGCCGAAGGTTATGCCGAGGCAGAGCTCGATCAGATCGGCGACCTGGACGGCGTGCCGGACGAGGAGCCGCATCTGTCCGCCTATCAGGGCGCGCTCGAAGGCGAAGTGTCGATCGTGACGTTCGATGTGCCGATCTGAAGAGATCTGAATCGCGGTCGATCTCACGGGCCGGCGACAAAGCCCGGCGACTTGCCCGGCACAAGTTCTCTGCTAAGAAGCGACCTCTGGCAAAACCAAGCACACTCAACCTGCGGAGCTCCCATGTCCTCTAATCCCATCAAGCTCGGCATCGTCGGCGTGGGGAAGATCGTCCGTGACCAGCATCTGCCGGCGCTGGCGAAGGACCAGGATTATCGCCTGGTTGCCGCAGCGAGCCGCCATGGCAAAGTCGAGGACATCCCGAACTTCCCGACGATCGAGGCGATGCTCGACGCAACGCCGGAGCTCGAGGCGGTGTCGCTGTGCATGCCGCCGCAGTTTCGTTACGACGCCGCGCGCTTGGCGCTGGCGGCGAAAAAGCATGTTTTCCTGGAAAAGCCGCCCGGCGCCACGGTCAGCGAGGTCGAAGACCTGAAGGCGCTGGCGACAGCGAACGGCGTCTGCCTGTTCGCCAGCTGGCATTCACGCTATGCGCCGGCTGTCGAAGCTGCGCGCGCATTCCTTGGATCGACAACGATCAGGTCGGCCGCCATCAATTGGAAAGAAGACGTGCGCCGCTGGCATCCGAACCAGGAGTGGATCTGGGCTCCCGGCGGCTTTGGCGTCTTCGATCCCGGCATCAACGCGCTGTCGATCGCCACCCACATCCTGCCGCCGATGTTCATCAGCTCGGCAGAGCTCGATTTCCCCGAGAACCGCGCGGCCCCGATCGCCGCCCATATCGCTTTCCGCACTTCGAACGGTCTGCCGGTGACGATGGAACTCGACTGGCGCCAGACCGGCCCGCAAAGCTGGGACATTCTGGCCGATACCGAGGCCGGTTCGATGGTGCTTTCTGGCGGCGGCTCAAAGCTCGCCATCGATGGCCGCGTCGTTCACGAGGAGCCGGAAGCCGAATACCCGATGCTCTACAAGCGCTTTGCCGAGATCGTGCGCGCCGGCACCTCCGACGTCGATCTCGCGCCCCTGCAGCACGTCGCCGACGCCTTCATGCTCGGCAAGCGCAATGTGGTGGAAGCTTTTTTCGATTGATCAGTGGGCGCCGCCGGATCGCAGGTCCGGCCGGCGCACCGCACAAATTCAATTAACGATCGCTATTGCAAAGCCGTCATAGCCCTTGGCGCCAACAGTCTGGATCGCGGTGCCTTCCAGACGTTTGTCGCTGCCGATGAACGAGAACGCCGCGCGTGCCCCTTCGACATTGGCATCGCGACCATCTTCATTCACCACCGCGCCGTCACGGATGACATTGTCGCAGACGATAACGGTCCCCGGCCTCGAAAGACGCATGGCCCAGGACAGATAGTGCGGGTTGTTCGGCTTGTCGGCGTCGATGAAGATGAAGTCGAACGGCCCGGCATTCTCGGCGCCTAAGGCCGCAAGCGATTGAAGCGCCGGTCCGACTCGCAGTTCCACACGGTCAGACACCCCTGCTCGTTCAAAGTTCGACCGCGCGACACTGGCGTGGTGCGGATCAAGCTCGAGCGTCACGACCTTGCCGTCCATCGGCAATGCTCGCGCCATCCAGATTGTCGAATAACCGCCCAACGTGCCGATTTCGAGTACCTTCCTCGCTCCCTGCATTCGCGCAAGAAGTGAGAGCAGCTTGCCTTGTGCCGGGGAAACGTCGATAGGCGGCAGGCCCTGATCATGGTTGGCCGCCAGAACGGCATCGAGGGCGGGATCCGCCTCGAAAAGAGCTTCGACAATGTAGTCGTCGACAGAAGCCCAGATCTTCCTGCTCATCGTTCTCCTCCGATCCGATTGGGGAACCACAACGCGAAAAGGGGCCACCTGGGCCCCTTTTCTATCTTCTCTTTCTTGCGCGCTTACTGCGCGGCGTTAACCATGTCGGTCAGCATCGGCTCGGCGACCTCGACGCCGGACGCCTTGCGGCGCTCGTCGATGATCAACTCGTCGCGCGAGGTGGCGATGCGCCGGATCTGGCTCATCGTACCGCCGGTACCGGCCGGGATCAGCCGGCCGACGATGACGTTTTCCTTCAGCCCCTGCAGCATGTCGGTCTTGCCCGCAACCGCAGCTTCGGTCAGCACCCTCGTCGTCTCCTGGAAGGAGGCGGCGGAGATGAAGGACGGCGTCTGCAGCGAGGCCTTGGTGATGCCGAGCAGCACCGGCTGGCCTTCGGCCGGCTTCTTGCCTTCCTCGACCAGGCGCTCATTGACCTCTTCCAGCTCGATCACATCGACGTGGTCGCCCGGAATGTAGGTCGAATCGCCCTGCGTGGTGATCTCGACCTTCTGCAGCATCTGGCGAACGATCACCTCGATGTGCTTGTCGTTGATCGACACGCCCTGCAGTCGGTAGACCTCCTGGATCTCGTTGACGAGGTAGGAGGCAAGCGCCTCCACGCCCTTGATCGCCAGGATGTCGTGCGGCGCCGGATTGCCGTCGAGGATGTAGTCGCCCTTCTCGATGACGTCGCCGTCCTGGAGATGGAACGGCTTGCCCTTCGGGATCAGGTATTCGACTGGCTCAAGCGTCGAGTCATGCGGCTCGATGATGATGCGGCGCTTGTTCTTGTAGTCGCGGCCGAAGCGGATCGTGCCATCGATCTCGGCGATGATGGCGTGGTCCTTCGGACGGCGTGCCTCGAACAGTTCGGCAACACGCGGCAGACCGCCGGTGATGTCCTTGGTCTTGGCGCTTTCCATCGGGATACGCGCCAGCACGTCGCCGGGGCGAACCTGTGCGCCCGGCTCGACCGAAAGAATGGCCTCGACCGAGAGCAGGAAGCGGGCGTCGCCGCCTTTCGACAGCTTGCCGACCTTGCCCTTGGCATCCTGGACGACGATCGCCGGCTTGAGGTCGTTGCCGCGTGGCGTCGAACGCCAGTCGATGACCTCGCGCTTGGTGATGCCGGTCGATTCGTCGGCGGTTTCCTGAACGGAAATGCCATCGACCAGATCCTCGAATGCCACCCTGCCCTCGATTTCGGTGAGGATCGGGCGGGTATAAGGATCCCACTCGGCAATGCGCTGGCCGCGCTTCACCTTGTCGCCATCGTCGACGAAGATGCGCGAACCGTAGGTGACGCGGTGCGTGGCGCGTTCCTTGCCGGCTTCGTCGAGGATCAGCACCGCCATGTTGCGGCCCATGACCATTAACTGGCCGTCGGAGTTGCGCACCACGTTGCGGTTGCGGATCTCGACCTTGCCCTCATAGGAGGCTTCAAGGAACGAGGAATCCACCACCTGCGCCGTGCCGCCCATGTGGAAGGTACGCATGGTGAGCTGAGTGCCCGGCTCGCCGATCGACTGCGCCGCGATGACGCCGACAGCCTCGCCCTGGTTGACGGGAGTGCCGCGGGCCAGATCGCGTCCGTAGCAGACCGCGCAGACGCCGACCCTGACCTCGCAGGTCAGCGCCGAACGGATGCGGACCGACTGCACGCCGGCCTTTTCGATCAGTTCCACGTCACGCTCGTCCATCAGCGTTCCGGCCTTGACCAGAACCTCGCCGGTGACCGGGTGGGTGATGTCGTCGAGCGAGGTGCGGCCGAGAACGCGCTGACCAACCGAGGCGACGACCTGACCGGCATCGACGATCGGCTGCATGGTGAGGCCCTTGTCGGTGCCGCAGTCGAGCGAGTTGACGATGCAGTCCTGCGCCACGTCGACGAGACGACGCGTCAGGTAACCCGAGTTCGCCGTCTTCAAGGCGGTGTCGGCCAGCCCCTTGCGGGCGCCGTGGGTCGAGTTGAAGTACTCGAGCACGGTGAGGCCTTCCTTGAAGTTCGAGATGATCGGCGTCTCGATGATTTCACCGCTAGGCTTGGCCATCAGGCCGCGCATGCCGGCGAGCTGGCGCATCTGGGTGGGCGAGCCGCGCGCACCGGAGTGCGACATCATGTAGATCGAGTTCATCGGCTTCTGACGGCCGTTGTCCTCAAACTCGACCGCCTTGATGCGGGCCATCATTTCGTCGGCGACCTTTTCCGAGCACTTGGCCCAGGCGTCGACGACCTTGTTGTACTTCTCGCCCTGGGTGATCAGACCGTCATTGTACTGCTGCTCGTACTCCTTGGCCAAAGCCTCGGTGTCGGAGACCAGCTTGATCTTGGCGTCCGGGATCAGCATGTCGTCCTTGCCGAACGAAATGCCGGCACGGCAGGCGTGGCTGAAGCCGAGAGCCATGATGCGATCGCAGAAAATGACCGTCTCCTTCTGACCGCAATGGCGGTAGACGGTGTCGATCATCTTGGAGATGTTCTTCTTGGTCATCTCCTGGTTGGCGGTCTCGTAGGGCACGTTGTGGTTCTTCGGCAGCAGCTCGCCGATGATCATGCGGCCAGGCGTGGTGTCGTAGATCTTCGACACGACCTTGCCGTCGGCGTCGACCGTGCGGAAGCGCCCCTTGATCTTGGCATGCAGCGTCACCGCCTTGGTCTCGAGCGCGTGCTGGAGTTCGCCCATGTCGGCAAACACCATGCCCTCGCCCGGCTCGTTCTGATTGACGATCGAAAGGTAGTAGAGACCGAGAACCATGTCCTGCGACGGCACGATGATCGGCGCGCCCGAGGCCGGGTGCAGGATGTTGTTGGTCGACATCATCAGCACGCGGGCTTCAAGCTGCGCTTCCAGCGACAGCGGCACGTGGACCGCCATCTGGTCGCCGTCGAAATCGGCGTTGAAGGCCGTGCAGACCAGCGGGTGAAGCTGGATCGCCTTGCCTTCGATCAGGATCGGCTCGAACGCCTGGATACCGAGGCGGTGCAGCGTCGGTGCGCGGTTCAGCAGCACCGGATGCTCGCGGATGACCTCGTCGAGGATATCCCAGACCTCCGGACGCTCCTTCTCGACCAGCTTCTTCGCCTGCTTGACGGTCGAGGAGTAGCCCTTGGCGTCGAGACGGGCGTAGATGAAGGGCTTGAACAGTTCGAGCGCCATCTTCTTCGGCAGGCCGCACTGGTGGAGCTTGAGCTCCGGACCGGTGACGATGACCGAGCGGCCGGAATAGTCGACGCGCTTGCCGAGCAGGTTCTGGCGGAACCGGCCCTGCTTGCCCTTCAGCATGTCGGACAGCGACTTCAGCGGACGCTTGTTGGCGCCGGTGATGACGCGGCCGCGGCGGCCGTTGTCGAACAGCGCATCGACGGCTTCCTGCAGCATGCGCTTTTCATTGCGCACGATGATGCCGGGCGCGCGCAGCTCGATCAGCCGCTTCAAGCGGTTGTTGCGGTTGATGACGCGGCGATAGAGGTCGTTCAGATCCGACGTGGCGAAACGGCCGCCGTCCAGCGGGACAAGCGGGCGCAGATCCGGCGGGATCACCGGAACCACCTTCATGATCATCCATTCCGGACGGTTGCCGGATTCCATGAAGTTCTCGACGACCTTGAGCCGCTTCAGGTATTTATTCTGCTTGAGCTCGGAGGTGGTCGAAGCCAGCTCAGAACGCAGATCGCCGGCGATCTTCTCGAGGTCCATGCCGGCCAGAAGGTCGTGGATCGCCTCGGCGCCGATCATGGCGGTGAACGAATCCTCGCCATACTCGTCGACGGCCATCATGTACTCTTCCTCGCTGAGCAACTGGTGCTCCTTCAGCGCGGTGAGGCCGGGTTCGGTAACGATGTAGTTCTCGAAGTAGAGGACCCGCTCGATGTCCTTCAGCGTCATGTCGAGCAGCGTGCCGATGCGCGACGGCAGCGACTTCAGGAACCAGATGTGGGCGACCGGTGCCGCCAGCTCGATATGGCCCATGCGCTCGCGGCGGACGCGCGACAGCGTGACTTCGACGCCGCACTTCTCGCAGATGACGCCCTTGTATTTCATGCGCTTGTACTTGCCGCACAGGCACTCATAGTCCTTGATCGGGCCAAAAATGCGCGCGCAAAACAGGCCGTCACGCTCCGGCTTGAAGGTGCGGTAGTTGATGGTCTCCGGCTTCTTGATCTCGCCGAACGACCAGGACAGAATCTTCTCAGGGCTGGCAAGCGAGATCCGGATGGAATCGAACACCTGCGCAGGCGCCTGGGGATTGAAGAGATTCATGACCTCTTGGTTCATGCCGTTCTCCTTTTCGGGGTCCTCGAAAACCCCTTGCATCTAGCGCGGGCCAAACGCCCGCCGACTTGATCGGCCATCGGCCGAGAATTTGGTGCGTCCGGTCGCGGGAAGACCGCGGCCGGACGTCTTGCTTACTCGGCCGCGTCGGGCAGCCGGATCGGGTTGTCGTCGAGCTTGGTGTTCTCCAGCTCGACATTGAGGCCGAGAGACCGCATTTCCTTGACGAGAACGTTGAAGCTCTCGGGAATGCCGGCCTCGAAGGTGTCGTCGCCTCTGACGATCGCCTCGTAGACCTTGGTGCGTCCGGCGACGTCATCCGACTTCACCGTCAGCATCTCCTGCAGCGTGTAGGCGGCGCCGTACGCTTCGAGCGCCCAGACCTCCATCTCGCCGAAGCGCTGGCCACCGAACTGCGCCTTGCCGCCCAGCGGCTGCTGGGTAACGAGCGAGTACGGCCCGATCGAACGCGCGTGGATCTTGTCGTCCACAAGGTGGTGAAGCTTGAGCATATATATATAGCCCATCGTCACTTTGCGATCGAACGGCTCGCCGGTGCGCCCGTCATAGAGCTGCGACTGACCGCTGGTGTGCAGGCCCGCCTGCTCCAGCATGATGTTGATGTCGGCCTCGTGCGCGCCGTCGAACACCGGTGTCGCGATGGAGACGCCGCGGCGCATCTGCTCGCTGAGGCGAACGATGCTCTCGTCGTCATATTCGCGGACCGGCTCGTTGCGGTCGTTGGAAGGCATGAAGCTCTCGAGCGTCTTGCGCAGCGGCTTGATGTCGCCCGCCGTCTTGTACGCGTCGATCAGATCGCCGATCTTCCTGCCCATTCCGGCGCAAGCCCAGCCCAGATGCGTTTCCAGGATCTGGCCGACATTCATGCGGCTCGGCACACCCAGCGGGTTGAGCACGATATCGGCATGCGTGCCGTCCTCGAGGAAAGGCATGTCCTCGACCGGAACGATCCGCGACACGACACCCTTGTTGCCGTGCCGGCCGGCCATCTTGTCGCCGGGCTGCATCTTGCGCTTCACGGCCACGAAGACCTTGACCATCTTCATGACGCCCGGAGGCATCTCGTCGCCGCGCTGCACCTTCTCGACCTTGTCCATGAAGCGCTGCTCGAGCGCCTTCTTGGAATCGTCGTACTGGCCACGCAGGGCTTCCAGTTCGCTCTGGAGCTTTTCGTTCTCCACGGCAAACTGCCACCACTGCGAACGCGGATACTCGTCGAGCGTGTCCTTCGACAGCTTCGAGCCCTTCTTGAAGCCCTTCGGCCCGGCAATCGCTTCCTTGCCGACGAGAACGTCGGAAAGACGCGAATAGACGTTGCGGTCGAGGATCGCCTGCTCGTCGTCGCGGTCCTTGGCGAGGCGTTCGATCTCCTCGCGCTCGATGGCCATGGCGCGCTCGTCCTTCTCGACGCCGTGGCGGTTGAAGACACGCACTTCGACGACGGTGCCGAAGGTTCCCGGAGGCATGCGCATCGAGGTGTCGCGCACGTCCGAGGCCTTTTCACCGAAGATGGCGCGCAGCAGCTTTTCTTCCGGCGTCATCGGGCTTTCGCCCTTCGGCGTGATCTTGCCGACCAGGATGTCGCCCGGCTGCACTTCCGCACCGATGTAGACGATGCCGGCCTCATCGAGGTTCTTCAGCGCTTCTTCCGAGACGTTGGGAATGTCGCGCGTGATCTCCTCCGGCCCCAGCTTGGTGTCGCGGGCCATGACTTCGAACTCCTCGATATGGATCGAGGTGAAGACGTCGTCGGCGACGATGCGCTCGGACAGGAGGATGGAGTCCTCGTAGTTGTAGCCGTTCCACGGCATGAACGCGACCAGCACGTTACGGCCGAGGGCCAGATCGCCGAGCTCGGTCGACGGACCGTCGGCGATGATGTCGCCCTTGTTGACCCGGTCGCCCATGCGCACCAGCGGACGCTGGTTGATGCAGGTGTTCTGGTTCGAACGCTGGAACTTCATCAGCCGGTAGATATCGACGCCGGACTTGCCGGGGTCGAGATCTTCCGTGGCGCGGATGACGATACGCGTCGCGTCCACCTGGTCGACGATGCCGCCGCGGCGGGCGCCGATGGCGGCGCCCGAATCACGGGCGACGATCGGCTCCATGCCGGTGCCGACGAACGGCGCTTCGGCGCGCACCAGCGGCACGGCCTGACGCTGCATGTTCGAGCCCATCAGCGCACGGTTGGCGTCATCGTTCTCCAGGAACGGGATCAGGGCCGCGGCCACCGACACCATCTGCTTCGGCGACACGTCCATCAGATCGACGTTTTCGCGCGGCGCCATCATCACTTCGCCGGCGTTGCGGCAAATGACGAATTCGTCGACGAAATGACCATTCTTGTCGAGCTCGGCATTGGCCTGCGCGACGTGGTGCTTGGCCTCTTCCATAGCCGAGAGGTAAACGACCTCATTGGTCAGCTTGCCGTTGACGATCTTGCGGTACGGGCTCTCGATGAAGCCGTATTTGTTGACGCGCGCGAAGGTCGCAAGCGAGTTGATCAGGCCGATGTTCGGGCCTTCCGGCGTCTCGATTGGGCAGATGCGGCCGTAATGCGTCGGGTGCACGTCGCGCACTTCGAAACCGGCACGCTCGCGGGTCAGACCGCCCGGTCCAAGCGCCGAAAGACGGCGCTTGTGGGTGATCTCCGAAAGCGGGTTGGTCTGATCCATAAACTGCGACAGCTGCGAGGAACCGAAGAACTCGCGCACGGCGGCAGCCGCCGGCTTGGCGTTGATCAGGTCCTGCGGCATCACCGTATCGATCTCGATCGAGGACATGCGTTCCTTGATCGCGCGCTCCATGCGCAGCAGGCCGACGCGGTACTGGTTCTCCATCAGCTCGCCGACCGAGCGCACGCGGCGGTTGCCGAGATTGTCGATGTCGTCGATCTCGCCCTTGCCGTCGCGCAGTTCGACCAGCGTCTTGACCACGGCCAGGATGTCGTCCTTGCGCAGCACGCGCACGGTATCCTCGGCCTTGAGCTCGAGGCGCATGTTCATCTTGACGCGGCCAACGGCCGACAGATCATAGCGCTCGCTGTCGAAGAACAGCGAGTTGAACATGGCTTCAGCGGTTTCCAGCGTCGGCGGCTCGCCGGGGCGCATGACGCGGTAGATGTCGAACAGCGCGTCCTGGCGGCTCTCGTTCTTGTCGACGTTGAGCGTGTTGCGGATGTAGGCGCCGACGTTGACGTGGTCGATGTCGAGGACCTTGATCTCATCGTCACCGGTGCCAAGCAGCACTTTCAGTGTCTTTTCGTCGATCTCGTCACCGGCTTCGAGGAAGATCTCGCCGGTCCCGTAGTTGACAATATCCTCGGCAAGGTAGTTGCCGAGCAGATCCTCGTCGGTCGCCTTGATCGCCTTGAGACCCTTTTCGCCAAGCGCCCTGGCCTGGCGGGCGGTGATCTTCTTGCCGGCCTCGACGACGACTTCGCCGGTGTCGGCGTCGACCAGGTCACCAACGGCCTTGAGGCCGCGGAAACGCTCGACGTTGAACGGGATGCGCCAATGGTCGCCGGCGCGCTTGTAGGTGATCTTGCTGTAGAAGGTCGACAGGATCTCTTCGCCGTCCATGCCGAGCGCCATCAGCAGCGACGTCACCGGAATCTTGCGGCGGCGATCGATGCGGGCATGCACGACGTCCTTGCTATCGAACTCGATGTCGAGCCACGAACCGCGATAGGGAATGACGCGCGCGGCAAACAGAAGCTTGCCGGACGAGTGCGACTTGCCCTTGTCATGGTCGAAGAAGACGCCCGGCGAACGGTGCATCTGCGAGACGATGACGCGCTCGGTGCCGTTGACGATGAAGGTGCCGTTCAAGGTCATGAGCGGCATGTCGCCCATGTAGACGTCCTGCTCCTTGATGTCCTTGATCGACTTGGCGCCGGTATCCTCGTCGATATCGAACACGATGAGGCGCAGCGTCACCTTGAGCGGCGCCGCATAGGTCAGGTCGCGCTGACGGCATTCGTCAACGTCGAATTTCGGTCCCTCGAACTCATACTTCACGAATTCCAGCATCGAGGAGCCGGAAAAATCGGAAATCGGGAAGACCGACTTGAAAACTGCCTGCAGCCCCTCGTCAGGACGCCCACCCTTGGGCTCCTCCACCATCAGGAACTGGTCATAGGATGCCTTCTGAACCTCGATCAGGTTCGGCATCTCCGCAACTTCCGGGATCTTTCCGAAAAACTTGCGTACGCGTCTGCGGCCATTGAAAGTCTGGGTCTGGGCCATCGTCGCTCCTTAGCTCAATTCTCGGGACGAGCCTCGCCGCGGCTCGCCTTGCATCTCGGGCCACCTTGGCGGCCCTGTCTTGTTGCCCGCCGCCTGTCGGCGGCTTCTTGTCTTTTCACCCGCCGCCAATTGGCGGCGGGCCAGAAACGGGAGAAAACCCGTTTCCTGAAGGCCGGTTTGCGGCCCTCAGGAAAGAGGTTTTCGCACTCTTCGCGTTACGCAGCCTCCCTTCGATGTGAAAGGCGTGGCGGAGGCGGCTATGCCGTCGGCCGGTACTCAACGCTTACTTCAGTTCGACCTTGGCGCCGGCTGCTTCCAGCTGGGCCTTGAACTTGTCCGCGTCGGCCTTGGAAACGGCTTCCTTGACCGGCTTCGGAGCCGCCTCGACCAGGTCCTTGGCTTCCTTGAGGCCAAGACCGGTGATGGCGCGAACTTCCTTGATGACGTTGATCTTCTGAGCGCCTGCCTCGGTGAGGACGACGTCGAATTCCGTCTTTTCCTCGACCGGAGCAGCAGCGGCCGCAGCGCCGCCGGCAGCGGCAACCGCCACCGGAGCAGCGGCGGAAACGCCCCACTTTTCTTCAAGAAGCTTCGACAGCTCGGCCGCCTCGAGGACGGTCAGCTTCGAAAGGTCGTCTACGATCTTTGCCAGATCAGCCATTGCAATGTTCCTTCATAAGGTTCGAACGTGTGTTTGTGATAGCGAGGAACGGCCTCATGCCGCCTCGTCCTTCCGGGCGTAAGCGCCGATGACGCGCGCGACCGAAGCCGCAGGCGCATTGACGATCTGGGCGATCCGGGTTGCCGGCGTGGCGATCATGCCAACCAGCCTGGCGCGCAGCTCATCGAGCGACGGAAGTGTGGCGAGTGCCTTCACACCGTCGGCATTGAGCGAGGTGGTGCCCATTGCGCCGCCGAGAATGACGAGCTTGTCATTTCCCTTGGCGAAATCGGACGCGACCTTCGGCGCCGCAATCGGATCCTCCGAATAGGCGATCAGCGTCTGTCCCTTGAACAGCTCGATGATCGATGCGGAGTCCGTGCCCTGAAGAGCGATTTTGGCGAGACGGTTCTTCGCGACTTTGACGGTGCCACCGGCGGCGCGCATTTTCGACCGAAGGTCGTTCATTTGCGCGACGGTGATACCGGCGTAGTGGGCCACGACGACTGAACCAGCGCTTGAAAACGCATCATTCAGGCCCGTGACGAGTTCGCGTTTTTCCGCTCTGTCCACTGCCTATCTCCAGTTGACCCCTGCCCTCTACGAAGGACAGGCGTCGGGTTGCCTTTTGCCGGCCGGGCCATCCAGTAACGGATCTCCCGAACGACGCTCGAGGATCCTGCCCCCTTTCGCCACACCTGCCGGCAAGCCGGACGGTGCGCAGACAAAAGGCAAACACGGTTCGAACCTTTCATTGGAGCTTGTGGCTCCTTTGTCCGGTCTTCACCCGTCTCATGCAGGCCCACATGAATTAAGGCCCACATCACCTAAGGCTTGGGGGCCGCCTGCAATCTCGGACAGGATGTCCGGAAGCCTTTCGACTTCCGGTACCGGGCCGCCGACAGGTCGGAGGCCCGGAATTCTTCCACGGATCAGCGTTTTAGCGGCCGATCCAATTGTTCGTATCAGGACGCTGCGAGCGTCGAGACGTCGAGCTTGAGGCCCGGGCCCATCGTCGAGGTGACCGACACCTTCTTGACGTAGTTGCCCTTGGCACCAGCCGGCTTTGCCCTGGTCACCGCATCAGCGAAGGCGCGGACGTTTTCTTCCAGCGCCTTGACGTCGAACGAGACCTTGCCGACGCCGGCGTGAACGATGCCGGCCTTCTCGACGCGGAACTCGACGGCGCCGCCCTTCGATGCCTTGACGGCGGCGGTAACGTCGGTGGTGACGGTGCCGACCTTCGGGTTCGGCATCATGCCGCGCGGACCGAGCACCTTGCCGAGACGGCCGACCAGCGGCATCATGTCCGGCGTGGCGATGCAGCGGTCGAAGTCGATCGTGCCCTTCTGGACGATGTCGACCAGATCCTCGGCTCCGACGATGTCGGCGCCGGCGGCCTTGGCCTCCTCGGCCTTGTCGCCACGCGCGAAGACGGCGACGCGAACGCTGCGGCCGGTGCCGTTCGGCAGATTGACCACGCCGCGGACCATCTGGTCGGCATGGCGCGGGTCGACGCCGAGGTTCATCGCGACTTCGATCGTCTCGTCGAACTTCACCGAGGAGCGATCCTTGAGCAGCTTCAGCGCCTCACCCAAAGCGTAAGCCTTGTTGGGATCGATGCCTTCGCGGGTCTTCGATACACGCTTTGCAATCTTTGCCATGATCTCAGCCCACCACTTCCAGACCCATCGAGCGGGCAGAGCCCTCGACCATGCGCATGGCCGCCTCGACGTCGTTTGCGTTCAGATCCTTCATCTTCTGCTCGGCGATGGCGCGCACCTTGTCGCGGCCGATCGTGCCGGCCTTGACCTTGCCCGGCTCCTTCGAGCCCGACTTCAGGTTCGCAGCCTTCTTCAGGAAGTAGCTCACCGGCGGCGTCTTCATGACGAAGGTGAACGACTTGTCCTGGTAGTAGGTGATGACGACCGGAACCGGCGAGCCCTTTTCCATTTCCTGGGTCTGCGCGTTGAACGCCTTGCAGAACTCCATGATGTTGATGCCCCGCTGACCAAGCGCCGGGCCGATCGGGGGCGACGGCGTGGCCGATCCCGCGGAAACCTGGAGCTTGAGCTGGCCTGCAATTTTCTTAGCCATCTCTCTTCCTGCCTTTTCTCATGCCGGTCTTGCCGGCGGTTGCAGTCTGGTGGTGCGGTCCGCGCGGCCGGCTAAAGCCGCATTCGCCTCCCACCCGTTTTTGGCCGCGCGATCTCCGCGCCGCCTTCCCTGCCGCCGAAACCGGTGCAGGGATTTCGGATCAGCCCTTCTCGACCTGTCCGAATTCCAGATCGACCGGCACAGCGCGCCCGAAGATCGAAACTTCCACCTTGAGCCGCGCCCGCTCCTCGTCCACTTCCTGGACGAAACCGTTAAAGGACGCGAATGGTCCATCCGAAACGCGGATCGCTTCGCCGATCTCGAACGTCACCGACGGCTTCGGCCGCTCGACGCCTTCCTGAACCTGGTTCAGGATACGCTGGGCCTCGGCTTCGGTGATCGGCACCGGCTTGGAGTCGCCCAGGAAACCGGTGACCTTCGGCGTGTTCTTGACGAGCGAGAACACGGCGTCGGTCAGATTGGCTTTCAGCAGCACATAGCCCGGAAAGAACTTGCGCTCGGCATCGACCTTGCGGCCGCGGCGGATCTCGACGACCTTCTCGGTCGGCACCACGATCTGCTCGATGTCGGCGGACAGGCCCTTCTGCTTGGCCTTGTTCTCAATGTCCTCGGCGACCTTCTTTTCAAAGTTCGAGTAGGCGTGGACGATGTACCACCGCGCGGTCATTTCAAGACTTCTCCGTAATCGCCGGACTTACTGTCCGAGGCCGAGGATTTTTTCGACCGCAAAGCCCATGGCCACGTCTGCGGTAAAGAAAAAGATCATCGCGATGACCGCGAACACAAGGACCATCACCGTCGAGATCATCGTTTCGCGCCGCGACGGCCAAGTGACCTTGGCGGTCTCCGCGCGAACCTGCTGGAGAAAGGTGAAGGGAT
This sequence comes from Mesorhizobium sp. M0854, assembly GCF_040319815.1. Taxonomy (NCBI): domain Bacteria; kingdom Pseudomonadati; phylum Pseudomonadota; class Alphaproteobacteria; order Hyphomicrobiales; family Phyllobacteriaceae; genus Mesorhizobium; species Mesorhizobium sp. M0854. Next base: position 85,692 of record NZ_JAMYOL010000005.1, on the reverse strand, counting down.
TTGTGGTTTTCGAAGCCATATGCCGCTCTGTCTGCAAGACCCGTTGGCCGGGCCTCCTGGATGATCCCGCTGGCCGGGACGTGCCGCTTGAGCGTGCGTTCGCGCCGAATCAGCGCAATCATTTCGCCCATGCAAATCAGACGCGTAAAGCCGGCTTCCCAGCTCCACGCGTCGCGTGTCTGTCTCGTCTACATAAAACCGATTCTTGATCCACGCAAGTGGCAAGTGTCCGCTTTATGGCCAAACGCCGCCTCGGAACCATCCAGTCGTCCCGTCCCGGCTATGCGGCCCTTATGCCGCAACTTATGCCATATGGCAAGTCACAAGCCGATTTTCAAAGGCCGCACTGCAAAAGAATCGTTTTAGGTATCCATTCAAAGAATGGCACGGGCAGCAGGGCTCGAACCTACGACCTGCGGTTTTGGAGACCGCCGCTCTACCAACTGAGCTATGCCCGTATGCGCATGTCGGCGCAGCAGGCGCTTCCTAAAAGCTTCCGCGCGCTCTGTAAAGAGCGACGTGCGCTACCCGGCCTTCATCTTCGAAAGTCCAGGCGTCCTCCCGGCCATTTCCCGTCGATCCGTTGATTGCTGACGATCAAGCCGACCCAGGGACGCACGATTTTCGGGTCGGTCAGATTGATGTATTTTCCAACCAGCCCTTTCGCACCCTCGCGCCGCGCATCGATGAGCCCCTTGCGCACGCCATCATGCCAATCGAACAGCAGGTAAACCCTCTCTCCCGCCGTCTTCACCTCGCCCCGGCCGGACTTCCATTTATGCTTGCTATCGCCCGGGATCGTGGGATCGGCACCGCCGTTCCATCGGCTGGACCAGCTGCCTTCGATGGTGTCGTTGCGGTCGCGGTCGCGGTCGGTGCCCCATGCCTCGGCATTTTCATCGCTTGGAGTTCCCTCCAGTTTCAAGCCGGCGGCGAACGCCGACACCTCCTCGTCGTCGGGAGTGGGGACGTCCATGACGCCAAACGGATTTCGGATTCCGCGGTTGCTGTCAGAATTTGCTTTGCTGTCCGATCCCATCGCAGGCCTCCGGTTTTTCAGCGCGGCCCCCGCCAGCCACGGCGGCCTCAAACCGTTCCAGCCTGGCGGACCGAACCATTCACCGCCACCCATTTCCCGCAAATCGGGTCCTGGCGGCAGGGTTTTCGACCGATTTGCGCCCCGGTCAGTCTCCCGAAGGCGCCTTGTATGGGCCGCCCGGCACCCCCCAGCCCCAGGCCGGCATTGGTTCCGTCTCGGGGTCGCAGGTCGGGCCCTTGTTGGAGTTCATCTTGGCCAGCCGCGATCCCCATTCGACATAGGCCATGAAAGCCGAGCGGAATTCGGGATCGTCAGGCAGGCCGACCTCGTCGGCGGCGTCGGCGAGAAGATTGATCCAGCGCCGGCGCTGCTCCTCGGTCAGATGCTTGCCGAGATGATGCATCACCATCTCGCGATGGCCGCCATGCTCTTCGCTGTAGGTTTTCGGTCCGCCGAAAACTTCGCCGATGAAGGCCGCGACGTGAGCGGGATGGTCCGGCGACATATGTTTGAACACCGGCCCGACGATGGGATCCCGAGAGACGCTGTCGTAGAAGGTTTGGGTCAGGCGGTTCAGCGCTTCGGAGCCGCCGGCCCATTCAAACAATGTCGGGACATCCTGGCTCATTCGCGATTTCTCACCTGACTGGTCTTCAACCACGCAGGACGATAGCGGAAACACCGAGCGCCGCTCAACCTGCCTCGATGGGCAGTCGGCCGCAATGCCCACGTTACGATTTGACCGGCGTGCTGGCCTGAGCCTTGGCGCCCGAGGCTTCGCGGCAGTTTTCCGGCCGTGGCTCCGATCTGCAGATGCCAGGCCCGGTCAATTCGTCCGCGGATCCAGGCCCGGTCGTCAGCCCGACTTTCAGCATCATCTCTGGTTCAAGCTGCCGGTAGCGCGAGTATTGCGCCGATTGCATCGCCGAAAACATGCCGGGTCCGACAGTCATGTCCTCGAGATAGGCCTTGACCCGCTGCTCGAAGCCCATCGAATGCACGCTCAACTGTGCACGCGGGCCGACCAGCCGTTTGACACCGCCGGCGAGCATGATCGGGCAGGCCGAGCCGCACTCGCCGCCGACATCGACCGTGAGCCCGCTATAGACGCGGTCTTCGGCGGCGCAGTCGGCCTGCCGCGGCTCGCAGCCGATGAAGTCCGTCCGCGCTACTGCTATGTCGAGTTTACGTTCGCGGATCAGCCTTCCGGCGGCGAGAGCGCCAAGCACGTCACCGCCCGGCGAACTGATGACGATGGGCAGGCGCCGGTCGCCGATGCCGTCAAGCAGCTGGCGCAGTTTTTCGGCCGTGTGAGCGGTAATCGTGCCTTCCGCCGAGATCCATTCCGGGCAATTGGGATTGCACAGCGGATTGCTGCCGCGGACCAGAACGAAGCGCATGTCAGCAATGTTCTTCGCCGTCGGGCTTTCCGGCTCGACCGCTGCAGCCGGGGCGGCTTGGGCGCTCGCCACGACGTCGGCGGCTTCATCTGCCGGCGGCGGCACTTCCCTGCAACTCGCGGGAACAGGATCAGCGGTGCAGATGGTCGGCAGCGTCAGCAGATCGACCGAATCGAAGCTGGTGACCAGATTCATTTGCCGCATGTCGCCGAGGGCGATCTGCCGGATGTCACTGGCGGGCGTGGCCTTCATTCTGTCCAGCACGCCCCGCCCGACACCCATCTCCCTCAGATAGGCCGAGAGCCTCCTCTCAACCGCTTTGCTCATCTCATAAGTCTTATAGCTGCCGGTATCCGTGCGGCTGATAACCTTGGTGCCGATAACCTTCTTCCTGCCATGCACAATTCTGTAGGTGGTGCGGTAATATACCTGTTCGCGCCGGTATGTAGTGGTGATCTGGTGGACTCCTAGAAAGGCCCAACCGCCGACCACGCGCCGGACACCGCCGGCAAACATCAGCGGACAGGCGGAATTGCAGATGGCGCCGCTGGCATAAGGATTGCCGAAATAGGCGGAGGCCTTGCCATCATTGGCCCGGCAGTCCTTCATCCCAGGCCAACAACCGGAAAACCTGGTCGCTCCGACGGCGATATCGAGCTTGTTCTTGCGAATTATTCGGCCAAGCTGGATCGCCGCTTCGACATTACCGCCCGGGGAATTGACGATGATCGGCAGTTGGCGGCGGCCGAGCTTCTTCAACATACGCTTAAGCAGAGTCGGCGTGCCGGCTTCGATTGCGCCTTCGGCCGAGATCCATTCCGGACAGTTGGGTTCGCAGCCAGTCGCGCTGCTGCGCACGACGACGAATCGCATCGGTGAGAGATCATCGGAGAATATCTTCGGATCGGCCCAAGTCTGCGGATCGGACAATGTCTGCGGATGGGACAGTGTCTGCCATGTCTTCGGGAACACATCCTCGGCCTTGGCGGCGAACGCAGCCATCGCCATTGTGACCACCGGCGCCAGGCGAACCAGCCCGCGCCACCACTTTGCCCCACTGTCTGAACGTCGTCCCGGAACCACGTTTGCAAAGCCCCCCTCGATGCAACCTATACTAGTTATGGCAGAGGCGCTTGCAACAGGATTTGAAGCAATGCGGTTAATCCATTGCCAGAATATCAGAATCAAAAGGGCGGCCCGAAGACCGCCCCTTTGCATCCATCTCAACCGGCAGCGCCGGCGATTACTCTGTGATGGTGACGACGATGCCGGCACCGACGGTGCGGCCGCCTTCACGGATGGCGAAGCGCAGCTTCTCTTCCATGGCGATCGGCACGATCAGCTCGACATCGACGGTGATGTTGTCGCCCGGCATCACCATCTCGGTGCCTTCCGGCAGCGACACGATGCCGGTCACGTCCGTCGTGCGGAAATAGAACTGCGGACGGTAGTTGGTGAAGAACGGCGTGTGGCGGCCGCCCTCGTCCTTGGTCAGGATGTAGGCTTCGGCGACGAACTTCTTGTGCGGCTTGACGGTGCCGGGCTTGGCCAGGACCTGGCCGCGCTCGACGCCTTCACGGTCGACACCGCGCAACAGCGCGCCGATGTTGTCGCCGGCCTGGCCCTGGTCGAGCAGCTTGCGGAACATCTCGACGCCCGTGCAGGTCGTCTTGGTGGTCGGACGGATGCCGACGATCTCCAGCTCCTCGCCGACCTTGACGACGCCGCGCTCGACGCGGCCGGTCACAACCGTGCCACGGCCCGAGATCGAGAACACGTCCTCGATCGGCATCAGGAACGGCTTGTCGAGCGGACGAACCGGCGTCGGGATGTAGGCATCGACCGCAGCCATCAGTTCGCGGATGGCGTCCTCGCCGATCTTCTTGTCGCTGTCTTCAAGTGCGGCAAGCGCCGAACCCTTGACGATCGGAATGTCGTCGCCGGGGAACTCGTTCTTGGTCAGAAGCTCACGCACCTCGAGCTCGACCAGCTCGAGCAGCTCGGCGTCGTCGACCTGGTCGACCTTGTTCAAGAACACCACGATCGAGGGCACGCCGACCTGACGGGCCAAAAGGATGTGCTCGCGGGTCTGCGGCATCGGGCCGTCGGCGGCCGACACCACCAGGATCGCGCCGTCCATCTGCGCGGCACCGGTGATCATGTTCTTCACGTAGTCGGCGTGGCCGGGGCAGTCGACATGGGCATAGTGGCGGTTGGCGGTCTCGTATTCGACGTGCGCCGTCGAAATGGTGATGCCGCGCGCCTTCTCTTCGGGCGCCGCGTCGATCTGGTCGTAGCGCTTGTATTCGCCAAAATACTTGGTGATCGCCGCCGTCAGCGACGTCTTGCCATGGTCGACGTGACCAATCGTGCCAATGTTCACATGAGGCTTAGTGCGCTCGAATTTACCTTTTGCCATAGTCTCTTTCCTTGGACGGCCTGGGGACGGCCTGGACCTTCAGTTCAGTCGAATGCGGGGCGATTAGCGACTAAGGCCGAAAAACACAAGTGCCTTGTCGCCGAGCGCGCTCGCCCGCCCGAACGCGTGATCCGGTTTCGGAGAATGTGGCGCGGATATAGGAACGAACAAGGGCAATTGGAATGGTTGTGGCGGCGGCTGACGGCTTTGACGGATTTACAGCCGGATCTGGCCCATTGCCGCCCTGGCGCCGGTCTGATTTCGTGGGCCTATGCATTTCATCCCGACTGCCATACGAGGCCCGCTGTTCATGGTCGTTTCGACCGGGTCCTACATCGTCAACGACACGATGATGAAGCTCGCAACCGCGGGACTGCCGCCCTATGAGGTGCTGTTCCTGCGCGGCGCTGCGGCAACATTGTGGGGCATTCCGCTGCTGTTCATGCTGGGCTACGGCAAGCAGATCCCGCTGATCCTCGACGCCAAGGTTTTGCGCAGGAACATGCTCGAACTGGGTGCGATCCTTTGCTACGTGGTGGCGCTCGCCAACATGCAGATCGCCGATTCGACCGCGCTCGGACAGATCACGCCCTTGCTGATGCTGGTCGGCTCCTCGATGCTGTTTGGCGAACGGATCGGTGGGCTGCGCCTGGCGCTGATCGGGCTCGGCTTTATCGGCGCAGTGATGGTGGCACAACCGACAATGCAGGGGATTTCGGTCTATGCCCTGCTGGCGCTAGGCAATGCCGCCCTGTCCGCGGCGCGCGATCTGGCCGGACGCAAGGTCGCCGCCGACGTGCCGGGAATGGTTGTAGCTATTTCCGCGGTGATTGTCGTGCTCGCGGGCGCCGGCGTTGCGCATCTGGTTTCCGAGCAGTGGGTGGTGCCTGAAATCCGTCACCTGCTGCTGATGGGCGGCGCCGGACTGTTCCTGATCTTCGGCCACTTCTTCATCTTCGTCGGGCCGACCAGCGTGGTGGCGCCGTTCTACTATTGCTTTACCGTCTGGGCGGTGATTTCAGGCGTGGTGGTATTCCGGCAACTCCCGAATGCGCTGGCCATCTGCGGCATCCTGCTGGTGGTCGCCAGCGGGTTGACCATCGTCTCGCTCGACGAGCGCAAGCGCCGGTTGACCGTCGTCGCTTGAAACTGAAATCGGCCTGCACAATAGGAGGAGCGCGTGGCAAGCCCGGATGACAACCAGAATTCACGCAACCGCAGGCTTATCGGAAAGTGCCTGTGCGGCGCCGTTCAGTACGCGGTGGCGGACGCGTTCGTCTACGCCGCGAACTGCCACTGCTCGAACTGCCGGCGCACCACCGGCTCGGCCTTCAAGCCATTCGCCGGCATCGAACGCGACAGGCTGAGCCTGACCAGGGGCGAGGACAATCTCATGATCTTCGGCGACGACACCGGCCATGACGCGCACTGCAAGACTTGCGGCTCGTTGCTCTATTCGGTGGTCCGCGACGGTGCCTTCGTGCATGTCGCCATGGGAAGTCTCGTCGACGAGCCGACCATCCGGCCGACGCAGCACATCTTCGTCGGCTCCAAGGCGAAGTGGTTCACGATCACCGACGATCTGCCGCAATACAGAGAACACGCGGTCGCCGGAGATGCCGGCGAATAGCTGACCGTTAGAAAACGCTCAACCAAATTATCGTTTCGTTTTCGCGTCCGCCGCCAAGGAAACTATACTGTGCTCCGTCACTGAACTTATGTCGCGGGGATTTCTGTGGCATTGCCGCCCGACTGGTTGCCCAATGTTGCGATGAGGCGCGTCATTTGCCACTGGACGGCCGGCTCGCATTCGGCCGGCGATACCGACAGGGATGCGTATCACATACTGGTCGAGGGGAATGGCCGCCTGGTCAGGGGCCGGCCTTCGATCGCGCTCAATTCAGGCCGGGTAAAACCGGGATATGCCGCGCACACGCTCAACTGCAACGGCGGCTCGATCGGGGTTTCGGTCTGCTGCATGGCCGGGGCGGAGGAAAGGCCGTTCGATGCCGGCCGCTATCCGATGACCAGGGCGCAGTGGGGCGCGATGGCCGCCGTCGTCGCCGAACTCTGCAAATACTACCGCATCAAGGTCACGCCCAAAACGGTGCTGTCGCATGCCGAAGTCGAGAGCAATCTCGGCATCGAGCAGCGCGGAAAATGGGATTTCACCCGGCTGCCCTTCGATCCGACGATCAGCGGCGCAAGCGCCTGTGGCGAGCGGCTGCGCCGCGACGTGACGGCGGCAATGGGCGCGATGCCAAATCTGCCGGTGAGGATTGGGCGCGATGCCGCATGGCAGCGACTGCTCGAGGAATTATGGCCGATCATGGTGAGAGGGCTGGAAGCCGGCCTCAACACGCTGATCCGCGAAATCCTCAAAAGGATCAGATAGGGGGTCGGCATTCACCCGAATGCCGACGCAACTGCCGGACGGCTTCTACAGTGCCCTCTTGCCGCTGAACTGATGATAGGCCCACAGGACAACCACGGCACCGACCACGGCGACGATCAGGCTATAGATGTTGAGCCCGGTAACGCCCGACGCGCCAAAGGCGCTGAAGATGAGCCCGCCGACGATGGCGCCGACAATCCCGAGCACGATGTCGAGCACCAGGCCTTGCCCGCTTTTATTGACGATCTTGCTGCCTATGAAGCCGGCGATGACGCCGAGAATAATCCAGCTTAATATTGACATTTTTCCTCTCCGTTCCCCGCACCCGATTACTTCCACATTATTAAGCAAAGCTCAAGCCAAGTTGAAAATCATGATTACGGAAAGCTCAAACCGGCTTGAAATTCGCCATGGATGCGTCATTGTTGGAGACGGACGGGCAATTTGACATGGAGATCCACAATGGGACTGTTTGACAATGCCGTTCCCGGCGGCAACGTCGCCAAGCCGCTGATGATCGCGCTCGGCGCACTTTTGGTGGGAAAAATGCTGAGCGGTGGAAGTTCCGCCCAGCCGGAGGCGGCGCAGAGCCCTGCCCCCGTCCCGCCTGATACAACCGCATCCGCCGATGGCGGACTGCTCGGCGGTCTGGGCGGACTGCTCGACAAACTGAAGGACGCCGGCCACGGCAACGTTGCCAATTCGTGGGTCGGCACCGGTCAGAACCAGCCGATCAACCCCAGCGATCTGGGCAGTGCCCTCGGCCCGCAGATCATTCAGGAGATCGCGCAAAGGACGGGTCTGAACCAACAGGACCTGCTCAAGCAACTGTCGGCGGCCTTGCCAGGGCTTGTCGACCAGCTGACGCCGAATGGGCAAGTGCCGCAGCAGAACCAACTCGCGTCCATATTCAGCAAATTCGCGAGCTGACGCCTGTCGCCCCACACCGCCTGCGGTTCGGGACAACGATAACACAGATTAAGATGCGCGTCCGTCTGGACGCGCAACGAATACTTTGAACTATCGGCAAAGCGCTTCGCTTGGCGGTGCCTGCTTCGGAATCGTGCGCGAGGTGCGCCGCGGCTTGGGGGAAATCTGGAGCGGGTAGCGGGAATCGAACCCGCATATTCAGCTTGGAAGGCTGCTGCTCTACCACTGAGCTATACCCGCGCCTTTCAGTCAAGCATCGGATCCGCTCCGACGCTCGCTCTGCGTTTCAGGGCTTCCGGGCCGGCAGTGGTGGAGAGGGTTGGATTTGAACCAACGTAGGCATAGCCAACGGATTTACAGTCCGTCCCCTTTAACCACTCGGGCACCTCTCCAGTCTGCCGCCGGAGCCATGCAACGAGGCATCGACGCGTCGCGGCTGCCAAAGCAGCCCTTCCGCGAAGCGCCTTATGGCGGCAGCGCCCAAAACTGTCAACCGCAACCGTCCGGCAAAAAGCGCTGAATCTCACGCCTCGCCCGACAAGCAGCTTATGCAGCTGTATCCATGGCCGGACGACACGGCTATAGAAGCCGGCCATGAGCAACGATAACAAATCCAAGACCCCTAAAGACACCCACTACGCCAAGCTGCGCCGCGCGCATCGCGACGAGAAGAGCGGTGGCGCGCCTGCATTCAGGCCACGCCAGCCGGTGCCGCCCGGCGAGAACCCGGCGGATGGGCTGGTGCGGCTCTATGGGCTGCACACGGTGCGGGCCGCACTCGACAATCCGCGCCGCAAAATCAAGAAGATGCTGGTGACGCGCAACGCTGCCGAGCGGCTGGCAATCGCCGACCTTGGCGCTTTGCCCTTCAAGGCGGAGTTGGTCGAACCCAGGGACATCGACAAGGTCACCGGCTCGGATGCCGTGCACCAGGGCGTGGTGATCGAGGCCGAGCCGCTGAAACCGAAACGCCTCGATGCGCTCGGCGACACCAGGCTGGTGCTGGTGCTCGACCAGATCACCGATCCGCACAATGTCGGTGCGATCCTGCGCTCGGCCGTGGCTTTCGGCGCCGGTGCACTGATCACCACGGCGCGCCACAGCCCGCAGGAATCCGGCGTACTGGCGAAATCGGCCTCCGGCGCGCTCGAGCATATTGATCAGATCGAGGTGAAGAACCTCGCCGATGCGCTGGAGCAGCTGCGCGAGGCCGGATTCCAGACGATAGGGCTGGATTCCGACGGGCCGGCGGAACTTGAAACCAGCTTTGCCGGAGAAAAGATCGCGTTGGTACTTGGCGCCGAGGGCAAAGGCCTGCGCCAGAAAACGCGCGAAACGGTGACGACGCTCGCCCGCCTCGACATGCCGGGCGCCATCCGCTCGCTCAACGTGTCGAATGCCGCCGCGGTGGCGCTTTATGCGGCGCGAAAATTTTTGAAAGAGTGAATGGTGAATGGTGAATGGTGAATGGTGAATGGTGAATGGTGAGACTGTCCGTAAGTCGTGACCAATTCACTACCAACTACTCACCTATCTGCAACTGACTACCTATTCACTATTCACTATTCACCCACTTCACATCCCGCCATCCGCTCCAGCGCCCGAACCAGCGCCGAATGATCCTCCTTAGCGCCGCCGTTGGCCGCGCACGAGTTGAACAATTGCTGCGTCGTTGAAGTGTTGGGCAGGGCGACGCCGAGCGCTTTCGCGCCTTCAAGGGCGAGATTCAGGTCTTTCTGGTGGAGTTCGATGCGGAAGCCGGGCGCGAAGCTGCGCTTGATCATGCGCTCGCCATGCACTTCCAGGATGCGCGAGTTTGCGAGCCCGCCCAGCAGCGCCTGCCGGACCTTGGCCGGGTCGGCGCCGGCTTTCGATGCAAAAACAAGCGCTTCGGCGACGGCCTCGATGGTCAGCGCAACGACGATCTGGTTGGCAACCTTGGTGATCTGGCCGACGCCGTTGGGTCCGACCAGAGTGATGTTCTTGCCTATCTTCTCGAAGATAGGCCTGGCGCGTTCGAAGGCTGTTTCCTCGCCGCCGACCATGATGGTCAGCGACGCCGCCTTGGCGCCGACCTCGCCGCCCGACACCGGCGCATCGAGATAGTCGCAGCCGACATCGTTGATCTTTTTTGCGAATTCCTTGGTCTCGATCGGCGAGATCGAGCTCATGTCGATGACCAGCTTGCCTCTTGTCAGGCCGGACGCGACGCCGTTTTGGCCGAACAGCACATCGGCCACCTGCGGCGTATCCGGAACCATGGTGATGACGATGTCGGCCGCGCGGGCAACGGCATCATGGCCGGTGACGGCCTTCAGGCCCTTGGCGACGAGATCGGCCGGCGGCTTCGAGCGGTGGTCGCTGGCGACGACCTGATAACCGGCGTCTAGCAGATGCCCCGCCATCGGCGCGCCCATGATGCCGAGGCCGATGAAGCCGATGGTGTCCATGTCTTTCTCCGTTTCTTGTTAAGGGGGCGTTCCTGCGCGCCCCCCTCTGGCCTGCCCTCTTTGCCAAAACTTGCCATCTCCCCCACGAGTGGGGAGATCGGCAGTTGCCGCGCCGGCCCTTAAACTTTCCCGACCTCGAAAATTGGCGAAAGCGGCGGTGACATCCAATCTCCCTCCTTGTGGGGGAGATGCCAAGTTTTGGCAAAGAGGGCAGGCCAGAGGGGGCGCGCAGGAAGTGCGACACGTTGCGTCTATGCTGCCGCACTCCCCTGCCCGGCCAGGTCCCTGAACCACCCAAGCCCGGCTTCCGTTCCGCCCTTCGGCTTGTACTCCGCCCCGACCCAGCCGGAATAGCCGATGCGGTCGATGTGGTTGTACAGGAAGGGAAAATTGATCTCGCCCGTCCCCGGCTCATGACGGCCGGGATTGTCCGCAAGCTGGATATGCGCGATGCGGTTGAGGTTTGCCTCGATGGTACGGGCGAGATCCCCCTCCATCATCTGCATGTGATAGATATCGTATTGCAGGAACAGGTTCTTCGAGCCGACGCGGTCGATCAGCGCCAGGGCCTGATCCGAGTAATTCAGGAAAAAACCCGGAATGTCGCGGGTGTTGATCGGCTCGATCAGCAGCCTGATGCCGGCCTGCTCCAGCTTTTCGGCCGCGAAAGCCAGATTTTCGGCGAAGACGTCTTCCAGCACGGAGCGGTCGACGCCTTGCGGCGCGATGCCGGCGAGGCAGTTGACCTGCTCGCAGCCGAGCGCATGGGCATAGGTGACGACCTTGGCAATGCCCTGCCGGAACTCCGGCACGCGGTCGGGCAGGATCGCGATGCCGCGCTCGCCCTTGGCCCAGTCGCCGGCAGGCAGGTTGAACAGGACCTGCGTCAGCCCGTTCTTCTTCAACCTGGCCGCGACGACGTCCGGCGCATGGTCATAGGGGCCGATATACTCGACACCCTTGAAGCCGGCGCGGGCGGCGGCATCGAAGCGGTCGAGGAAGTCATGCTCGCCAAAGAGCATCGAAAGATTGGCTGAGAACCGTGGCATGGCAGTAGTTCCTCATATGCGGCCTAGTCGAGCATGACGATCGCCGTGGGGGCATCTTCATGGCGTTCGGCTAGCTCCTCGAATTCGGTGATCTTGTCGATTTCGGTACCCATCGAAACGTTGGTGACGCGCTCGAGGATGAATTCGAGCACCACCGGAACCTGGTGCTCGTTCATCAGGCGCTGCGCCTCCTTGAACGCGCCGGCGAATTCCTCCGGCCGGCGCACCCGGACCGCCTTGCAGCCCATCGCCTCGGCAACGGCGACGTGGTCGACGCCGTAGCCGGCCTCAGGCTCGTCTTTCCGGTTGACGTTCTCGAAGGCCAGGCTGACTTCGAAATCCATCGAAAAGCCGCGCTGCGCCTGGCGGATCAGCCCGAGATAGGCGTTGTTCACGACGACATGGATGTAGGGCAATTTGTGCTGTGCGCCGGCCGCCAGTTCCTCGATCATGAACTGGAAATCATAATCGCCGGACAATGCCACAATTGTGCGGTCCGGATCGGCGGCGCGAACACCGAGGGCTGCCGGCAATGTCCAGCCGAGCGGGCCGGCCTGGCCGCAATTGATCCAGTTGCGTGGCTTGTAGACGTGCAGGAATTGCGCCCCGGCGATCTGGGACAGGCCGATCGTGGTGACATAGGTGGTGTCGCGGCCGAACGCCTTGTTCATCTCCTCGTAGACGCGCTGCGGCTTCAGCGGCACCTGGTCGAAATGCGTCTTGCGCTTCATCGTCTTCTTGCGCTGCCGGCATTCGCCGGCCCAGCCCGACCAGTCGCGCAATTTCCCGGCCGTCCTCCATTCGGTTGCGACGTCGAGCAGCATTTTCAGCGCCGCACCGGCGTCCGAGACGACGCCGAGGTCCGGCGCGAAGACCCGGCCGATCTGCGTCGGCTCGATGTCGACGTGGATGAACGTCTTGCCCTTGGTGTAGACGTCGACCGAACCGGTGTGGCGGTTGGCCCAGCGGTTGCCGATGCCGAAAACGAAATCGGCTTCGAGCATCGTGGCATTGCCATAGCGGTGCGAGGTCTGCAGCCCGCACATGCCGGCCATCAGGCGGTGGTCGTCGGGGATCGCGCCCCAGCCCATCAGCGTCGGGATGACGGGCACGCCGGTGACTTCGGCGAATTCGATCAGCAGATCGGACGCATCGGCGTTGATGATGCCGCCGCCGGCGATGATGACAGGCTTTTCCGCCCCGTTCAGCATCGTCAACGCCTTCTCGGCCTGAGCGCGCGACATTGCCGGCTTGAACGGCACCAGCGGCTCGTAGGCATCGATGTCGAACTCGATCTCGGTCAGTTGCACATCGACAGGCAAATCGATCAGCACCGGCCCCGGCCGCGACGAGCGCATCAGATGAAACGCTTTCTGCAACGCCATCGGCACCAGATAGGGTTCCATCACCGTAACCGCCCATTTGGCGACGGGTGCGGCGATCGCCGCAATGTCGACGGCCTGAAAATCCTCCTTGTTGAGACGCGCCCGCGGCGCCTGCCCGGTGATGCAGAGGATGGGAATTGAATCGGCAGCGGCCGAATAGAGGCCGGTGATCATGTCGGTGCCGGCAGGACCCGAGGTGCCGATGCACAGACCGATATTGCCCGATCTGGCGCGGGTAAACCCTTCGGCCATATGCGAAGCCGCCTCGACGTGCCGCGCAAGGATGTGGCGGATACTGCCCCTCGCCTTCAGCGCCGAATAGAGCGGGTTGATCGCAGCACCCGGCACGCCGAAGGCACAGGAGATGCCTTCCTTTTCGAGAACGAGAACCGCTGCGTCGACTGCGCGCATCCTGGCCATGTCAGCCTCCACGGAATTGTTGATAGCCGATGATGCCAGCGCACCAATGATTTTTCAATTTTTTCAGAATATTTTTTCATTTCTAGAAAACGGCTCTTGTGGATTGAATTGATTTGACTTTCTGTTTTCCACGAATTCGCTGCGCAAACCGGTGAAAAACTTTTTCATTGCCTTGTTGCGCGAACAGAGCGAAGAATGGTCCGATGGAGACCACCGAAAAACGCCAGCGCGGCCGGCCGCGCGCCTTCAACGGGCCGGCCGAGGCTGCTTCGGTGCAGTCGCTGGACCGGGCGCTGCGCATCCTGGCAATCGTTGCCGATGGCAGCGGCCTGTCGCTGAGCGAGATCGCCGCCAGTTCCGGTCTGCCGGCATCCACCGCCTACCGCATGCTGACGACGCTGGAGAACCACGGCATGGTCGAGTTCGACGGTACCGACCAGCTGTGGTCGATCGGCGTCAAGACCTATCGCATGGGCGCGGCGTTCCTGCGCCGCCGCAAGCTGGTCGACCGCGCCCGTATCGTCATGCAGGAATTGATGGAGAAGACCGGCGAGACCGCCAATCTCGGCGTCGCCGAGGACGATTGCGTCGTCTTCGTCAGTCAGGTCGAGACGCATCAGGCGATCCGCGCCTTCTTCCGGCCGGGCACGCGCAGTTCCTTCCATGCCTCGGGCATCGGCAAGGCGGTGCTGGCGCATCTCGAGCCGGAACGCGTCGCCACCATCCTGCGCCGGGCCGGGCTGGAGCGCTTCACCGAAAACACGCTGTCCGATATCCCGGCGCTCGCCCGCGACCTGGTGACGATCAAGCTGCGCGGCTGGTCGGTAGACGACGAGGAGCGGCATCCGGGCATGCGCTGCGTTGCCGCCGCCATCTTCAATGAATTCGGCGAGCCGATCGGCGGCGTTTCGGTCTCCGGGCCGACGGTGCGGGTAACGCCGGAACGGCTGGCCGAGATCGGCCCGCTTGTGCACGATGCGGCGGCGGAGGTGACAAGGATGATCGGCGGGCTGTCGACCCCTCCCGGCCTTCGCAGCGAACCGAGCGCATGGCAGCGCTGACCAGCGTCGAATGGTGCGACATCTGCCAGGATGGCCAAAGCTAGGCCCCGGGCACCGCGCTCTTGGTTGATAGGTCGTAGAAATCAAGCAGCATCGCCAGCCCAACTCCGCAGGCGGTGAAGATTAGGCCGGCAATGAAGATACGATTGGCGCGTTCATAAACGCGCCGTTGTAGAGACGTTAAGTCGAGCAGCAACCGCAGCGCTCGTATCTGCAGGGCGATGCCGATCAAAATCGGCACGACGGCGGCCAGGTGATAGATTTCCCAAGGTATCGGGTTGGCGGCCCAATGCGTGATGAAGCCCAGCGAGAACGCCAGCAGGATGCCGACGGTGGTGATTGTGCCGTTGCGGAAAACCGTCTCGATCGGCTCTTCGTTCGGATCGTGCTCGCCCAAGCGCCCTCTCCCTGTTTCGCTATCGGTGCAGACTAGGCTGTTGGGAAATCGCTGTATACTGCCGGGTTCCTGGTGAAATCGGAGACAAATGATAGCTAAATTGCTTGGAGACTGAAGCTGGCGCTGCCCCTCATTGCCCTGCCGGGCATTTCTCCCCGTATAGTGACGGGGAGAAAGAAGCTGACCGCGACCTTGGCGCCCTCTTGCAGCGCTGGAGACTGCCGAAGTCATCGCCGAGAGCGTCCCTTCTCCCCGTCACTATACGGGGAGAAGATGCCGGCAGGCAGATGAGGGGCAGCGCCGACACTGATAGTCAGTCGATTTCGACAGGAAGCCTATCGCCGAACAACAGAAAAAGGGCCAGTGGGGCGCCCTTCCGGTTGCATGAAACGGTCACGTCCTCCCAAGCTGGCATCGTGGCCCTCAAAGCCAGCAGCGATGGCGATAGCCGTCGTAGCCGACATAGGTGTCCGAGTACGGGTCGTAGCTCTGGTAGCGATTGAGGCAGCGCCGGACGTGCCACGAGCCGCCGTCTTCCTCGATATAGACGGTGCGCGGCTGGGCCAGCGCGCTGCCGAGCAGGAAGCCGCCGACACCTGCGGCAATGCCGATGCCGAGGTGCTTGTGCTTGTGATGGGCGGCCGACGGCTGAACGGTGCCGACCAGCATGGCGGCGGCGACAGTGGTGGCGACGAGGCCGGAAATGATGGTGCGCTTGAACATGACGATCTCCTTGTTGTGGGAGGCGATCCAACCGCCTCTTGACCATCAGTCGTTGCGGCGGAGAAAAAGGTTCAAACATTTTTCGGGTCTCTTCGGCCGACGGCAACGATCCTGGCTCATGACGCAAAAAGGGCGGCCGAAGCCACCCTTTCGCCAAGTGGATCATCTAATCAAAGGAAGATGATCACCTTCCATGGTGATGATGATGGTGGTGCCACCACCACCAGTGATGCCAATGGTGATGATGATGATGCGTGCCGTGGGCCGACGACGACAGGCGGTGCCGGCCAGGGCGCCAGTGGCGATGAAGACGGTCGCGCGTCGCGGCCAAGTCCCCACTCGGCGAGGCTTTGGCCTACATCGCCAAATACCGGGATGGCCTGAAGCTCTTCCTGATCGCCGGCCGCGTCGAAATCGATAATAACAGCGTCGAGCGAACCATCGGACCGATAGCCCTCAATCGCAAGAACGCACTCTTCGCAGCGCACGACGCTGGGGCCGAGAACTGGGCGACCATCGCCTCGCTCATTGAAACTTGCAAACTCAATACTTTTGATCCGCTGTCCTATCTGACGAGCACACTCACCGCCATCGTCAGCGGCCATAAACAATGCCGGATCGATGAGCTGCTTCCTTGGAAATATCCCGCCTTACAAAGGAATTCCTACCCATGGCAGTCGGCCCGAACCAGTCATTGCACAAATGCCTTGCCTCGGATCGGGTTTACTGGCCCATTTGATTTGACGGCCCAAAGTTGCCTCCTCTCCAGTGCTCGCGAAGCGGGTTATGAGGTCGGACGTCGATCCTGCGATCACAGTGGTAAGCCTTGCCGAGATCAGACACGATTTCAACCTCGCAAAGAGCATTCGTCGGACCCACCATGGAAAATCTGATGTAGGCATCCGCAAACCAGCTATGCGGCATCTCATTCGCATCCATAAGCCGCAACACCGCTCCTTGATAGTAGGTAGCCGAGGCGCTGAATTTGGAGCACTCAGACAACGTTGATCCCCTCTGCAGCTGTAGCCGCAACTCCCGTTGACCGGATTCCGTCAGAAAGGTTGCGTATTGCCCCAAGGCCCAGTAGCCATCCAGGTCGTTGTATCTACTGACAAAGCTTTCAAGAATATCGTGGCAAATTCCCTTAAATTGCTTTCTTCTCGGCATTGAAAATCCAACACAGGCGCTGCGCGACAATATTATGGCTTGAAAGGAAGCATATCGAAATGTTTCGCAGTATCAACGGCCTCAAATCGTCGCCACTGACTGGTAGTGACGCACGTTGCCATAAGGTTCAGCGGCCAATGGCATCTGACACCGAGCGGCCGAATTATCCGAGCAATGTGTGAGGAGCACATCGCTTACAGTAAGACTGCGCTTGGACATGATGATCTCCTCGATCTTTGAATGAGGCGATCATTCGCCTCTGGAGATCGGTCGCGGCGCGGCAGCGAAAGGTTCGGAGGTTCTGAGAATTCTTAGTGAGCGGTTCTTAGTGGAGTTCGTTTTGATTGGTAAGTAGTGAGAATTCGCGGTTTCACTACTCACTCTCTCGCTCACCCCATCCCGGTGATGTGGCGAAGCCAGAAGGCGAGCGCGATGAAGCCGATGATGGTGGTGACGCCGGTCCAGTCGATATTGGCGCGCTTCAGATCCTTGACGAGCTTCACCAGGAGAACCCAGGCCACGACGACGAGCGGGAGAATGATGACAAACCTGATCATGCGACAGCCTCGCTGATGCGATTGCACCTTCGATCAATATAGGAAGCGAATTGGCCGTTTTCAGGACGCCCCGGCGGCAGAACCGGCGCGTTCGCCGGGAACCGAAAAACGGAGTTTTGTCTTTACTGGCGCATCAAATATGGTAACCGAAGCGCCGTGCCCTTGTAGCTCAGCTGGTAGAGCAGCGGTTTTGTAAACCGAAGGTCGGCGGTTCGATCCCGTCCGGGGGCACCAGCAAGCAAGGATTGCTTGCGAGGACTTCCCAACGCGCATCGATATCTGGTCATCCCCGATTTCCACAGGGTCGGGCCGTCAAGAGCGGTGGCACATCAATTCAAACGCATATAACTGCATCGGAAACCATGGGAGTTTCCGTTGGAGCAGAAACGCACGACCGCCCCCTTCATCAACGGGATGTTTGGCGGCCTTATCGTCTTCGCCCTCGCGTTCGGTTTTCGTTTGCTGACAAGTCCCGACCCCGATCCAACATCAAGAGCAACGACAAGCCTTTCGGTACTGGCCTTCGCCATTTGTTTCGGCGCAGCCTTCCTGCGCGAGCACCGGCGCCAGATTGCCGCCGCCAGAGAATATCTAAGCCGCCCAAGACCGTTTTAGGGCCACGCGTTCCGTCCCGTCGGGGAACCACAAACGTCGCGTGAAATTGCCGGCTTAATCTGACGCCAGATTGCGCTTTGGCATCTCATACCAAGAGACGCCGAGCCCATTAGTGCCTGGCCCTTACAGCCATCATTTCGGCCCCTCTCCGGCTCCGAGCCATTTAACAGCATTCGATTAAATTGCTCCTGTGTATATTAGCACTCGCTCAATTAAGCGCGCCGACAATGTCGGTGCGGCGGGCCAAAAACCAAAGGGTGTTGTCATGCGAAGTGATTTCGCCGCGGCGCGCGAGCTTTTGGAGTGCGCACAAAACCGCCTCTGCGGCGCAGATGAAACGAGCCGACGCGTCAACGAGGTCCTCGACGCGCTGATTGAAGAAATAGCCATCGCGGAATTCCGCAAGGCGCCACTGACGGTCGTGCCGTTTCCGCGTGCGCGGCCTCCCAAGCATGTTCGGTAGAGCGCTGATCGCCCGCGTCGCCGAAGAGCCGGCAGCTGGTGTTTCCGCAATCGCCTGTTCGAGCGTCGTTGAACGATCAATCGGTTGACGATAAAGTTGCTGGACACCGGTGCTCTGAACCCGGAGCTGATCCATGTCACACTGCGGAGATGTCTACGAGAACAAGGTGACCGGCGAATATGCCGTCATCCTGCGTGGCACAGAAGACCGCGGCCAGGGACCTGGCATCGCTCATCTGACCGCCCGGCCGGGAGCCGCAGTGGTGGGCGAGCACTTCCACCCGAACCTGACGGAACGGTTTACCGTCCTCCGTGGCCGTCTCGACGCTTGCATCGCCGGGAAGACTTTGTCCCTGGAGCCTGGCCAATCCGCCACGGTCGAAGCAGGCGTCGCACATGATTGGTGGAACAGCAGCAAAACCGAAGAAGCGCATGTCCTGGTCGAAGTCGACCGGGCGCCAGGTGCGGACAATGTCGACCCGAACCGTTTCGAGCTGCTGATCGGCATGCTCTTCGGCCTGGCCAATGCCGGCAAGGTGGACAGAAAAGGTAGACCTTCGCCGCTTCAGGCAGCAGTCATCGCCAGGGAATTTGCCGACGTGATCGTCTTCACGCACCCGCCACCTGCGATTCAGCGAGTGGCGCTGGCGATTCTGGCGCCACTCGGCCATCTGCTCGGCTATCGCGCGATCGACCCGGACTACTGCAAGCCGCACGGGCATGTCGCGCCGGCTCCTGAAATCCTCGCTCGAGCAGGCCTAACGGCTGGGTGATCCGGGTCCATACTAGGCGCCCGGCATTTTTCCGGCAGGATGCTGCCATGTCGCGAACTCTGATCGTCGTTGGTCTCAGCATAGTCGCCTTAGGCCTGCTGTGGCCTTGGTTGGCTCGGACCGGCCTTGGCAGGCTGCCCGGCGATATCGTGATCGAGCGTGAGAACTTCAGGCTTTATGTCCCTATCACCACGGGGATACTGGTCAGCATCGTGCTCTCGGCCATTCTATGGCTGATCAACCGGTAGGCGATGCTCCGGCTGCGGCGATTTGTGTTGCAGGCCCAACTCGCCCTTGATCTTCTTACACTCCGATCGCCGCCACCAATATCCTGTTCTGCCGGCGTATTGCAGCGCGCAGCTCGGCAATCCTCGCCCCTTCGCGTTTCACGAACTCGATGAACATCATGTTCATGTTGTTGAAGATGAGTTCGCCGAGCGCCGGCCCGTCGATGTCGCGGCGTACCAGGCCGAGCGCCTGCAGGCGGACGATCAGCGCGCGGATCTGCTCTGTCAGGGCGCGGTCCAGCCCGGTATAGGCCTGGCCGAACGGGCTGTCGGGCAGTTGCGTCGAGATCGCCATCGCCTGTCGCCACATCTCCTTGCTGAGATAATGCAGCGAATGCTCGATATAGATGCCGAGCAGCGTATCCAGCGCGTCGCCGACATTTGCCGGCGGGTTGGCGACGACGCCGCGCCCGGCATTCAGCACCTCGTTGACCTCCATCGAGACGATGGCGCCGAGGATGTCGCCCTTGTTCTGGTAGTAATTGTAGATGGTGCCGACCGAGACTTCGGCCTGCGCCGCGATGGTCTCGATCTTGGCGCCTTCATAACCGGCATCGCGGAAAAGCGCCGCCGCTGCCTCGATGATGCGGCGGTGCCGATCCGCCTTCTGCCTTGCCCGCAATCCGCTCATATCGGCTGTTTGCCACAAAAACAGAATTGACTCAATTTTAGAATTGGTTCAATTTTTTCCTACAAGCCAAAAAGGCAAGGGAGAACACTCGATGTCCGTCAATCCAAAGACCCCCAATCCAACCGTCAGGAATCCTCTTTCCGTTCTGAAGAGCCATCTCCAAGGCGCCTGTGCCGCGGCAGCACTGCTGCTGGCGGCGGGCAGCCTCGCTCAGGCGCAGGATCTCAACGCACTGATCTGGTGCGATCACGCCGATCCGGCGCTGCTGCAGCCGTTCGAGGAGGCCAACGGCGTCAAGGTCAATGTCAAGGAGTTCGAAGGCACCGGCGCCGGCCTGGCGATCGTCGATCAATCACAGCCCGGCGATTGGGACGTGATGGTGATCGACAGCATCGACGTGCCACGCGGCGTCGAAAAAGGCCTGTTCGAGCCACTGCCGGAAGACAAGCTGCCGCTGGCCGACCTGTTTCCGCAGGTGAAGATGGATAGCTCCACCGTCGTCGACGGCAAGCGCTACGGCATCACCGAAAAGTTCGGCTACAACACGATCGGCTACAACAAGACCAAGGTCGATCCGGCCGACATGCAGTCGCTTGCCGCGCTGACCGGCGATAAGTACAAGGGCAAGATCGCCATCTACGATTATTACCTGCCGGTCATCGGCATGGCCGCACTGGCGATCGGCAAAAAGACCGCCGACCTGACCGAAGCCGACCTTCCCGCCATCAAGGAAGAGCTGCTCAAAATGAAGGCCAACGCAAAGCTGGTCGGCGAAGTGACCGCCAGCCAGACGGCGCTGGCGACCGGCGAGGTCGACATTCTGGTCGGCGGCGGCGAATGGGTGACGGCGGGGCTGGCCAAGGAAAACCCTGCCCTCGACTTCTCGATCCCGAAAGAAGGCGCCGTGCTGTGGTCGCAGTCGCTGGCAATGTTCAAGGATTCCAAGAACAAGGAGCTGGCGCTTAAATTCATCCAGTACATTATGAGCCCCGAAGGCCAGGCGCGGCTCGCCACCTCGTCCTGCTATTGGGGCATGCCGGCCAACAGCAAGGCGGCGTTGAGCGACGAGCAGAAGAAGATCCTGCGCTTCGACGAGCAGCCGGAATTCCTCGCCCGCGCCCAGTCCTATCCTGCGCCGAACGCCGAACTCGACAAGAAGATGCAGGACGTCTGGACCGAAATGCTGCAGGCGCAATGACCGGCTGCCGGTCGTGAACGCCGTCAACAGTGGGCGTGCCCTGCCCTGGGCGCTGGTCACGCCGGCGCTCGGCTGGACGCTGCTGTTCTTCGTGCTGCCCTTCGTCGCCATGGCGGTATCCAGCCTGACGGCACATGAAGGCGGCGGCTTCACGCTGTCCAACTACAGCCAGTTCTTTGCCAATCCGTCCTACTGGCAGGCGATGGTGAACTCGCTGCAGGTCACAGCGATCGTCACCGTGATCTCCGTGCTGCTCGCCTATCCTTTTGCCTGGATCCTGGCCGAGCAGGTGCCGGAGCGCTGGCAGCGGCTGGCGCTGATGCTGGCAGTGCTGCCGTTCTGGACCTCCTATGTCGTGCGCTCCTATTCGTGGCTGCTGGTGCTGGCGCAGAACGGCGTCGTCAACCATGCGTTGACCGGCTCCGGCCTGTTCAGCGAACCGCTGCAGCTCGCCAATACGCGGCTGGCCACCGTCATCGGCTTCGTGCATTTCTTCGTCATGCTGTTGACGCTGACGATCTTCGCCAATCTGAAGCAGCTCAGCCCCAGCTATCGCAAGGCCGCCGCCGACCTCGGCGCCGGGCCGGTTCGGACTTTCCTGCATGTCGTTCTGCCGCTGACGCTCCCCGGTATCATGGTCGGCGCCTTCCTCACCTTCGTGCTGTGCATCGGCGACTACATCACGCCGCAGATCCTCGGCGGCAACAACGAGCTTTTGATGCCGCAGCTCGTCATGATGCAGATCGGCCGGCGCGGCGACTTTCCGCTCGCTTCGGCGTTGTCGATCATCCTGATGGCGGTGGTCACCATTGCCTATCTCGCCTGCTCCCGCTGGCTGAAGATCGAGCGGGCCTGACCATGCGCGCGCTCATCCGCCTCGTCTCCGGCCTTTACGCCATCGCAATCTACGGCTTCATCTTTCTACCGGTCATCGTTCTGGTGCTGTTTTCGCTGCAGGCGACGTCGTTTCCGATCCCGCCCTTCACCGGACCGTCGCTGCGCTGGTACGAGGCCGTGCTCGCCGACACGCGGCTGACTTCGGCTCTGGTCAATTCGCTGCTGGTGGCGGTCGTCTCCTCGGCTGCCGCCGTCACGTTGGGCTTTCTCTCCGCCTGGGGTTTTGCGCGCTTCGCTTTGCCGGGCTCGGGCCTGATGCGCGGGCTGATCACCTTGCCACTGACCGTCAGCTATCTCATCATCGGCATGGGGCTGCTGGTGCTGTTCAACTGGGCCGGCGTGCCGAAGTCGCTCATTGCCGCCGGCATCGGCCACGTCGTGATCAACCTGCCGCTCTGCTTTGCCATCGTCTACAGCCAGATGGGCGACCACCAGATCAACATCGAGCGCGCCGCGCGCGACCTCGGCGCGCCCGAATGGAAGGTGCTGCTGCTGATCACCGTGCCTGTCATGGCACCGGCGATCTTCGCCGGTTTCTTTCTGTCGATGACCTTCTCCTGGGACGAATTCGTCATCTCGTTCCTGTTGACGCGCTTCGATACGACGCTGCCGGTCGAGATCTGGAACCTGCTGCGCTCCGGCCTCAATCCCAAGACCAACGCCGTCGGCTCGCTGGTCTTCGCCGTCTCCATCGTGCTGGTGGTATTGTTCGAGCTGATGCTGTTGCGGAGGAAGCCGGCTTGAGTGCGCCACTGGTCGATATAAGCTCCGTCTCGCATCGCTTCGGCCAGCATACCGTGCTGAAGAACGTCTCGCTGACGATCGAGCCTGGCAGCTACACGATCCTGCTCGGCCCGTCCGGCTCCGGCAAGACGACGCTTTTGTCCATCCTCGGCGGCTTCGTCACGCCGAGCGAAGGCAAGGTGCTGATCCGCGGCGAGGACTGCACCGCCGTGCCGCCGGCGAAGCGGCCGACGACGACCGTGTTCCAGGATTATGCGCTGTTCCCGCATATGAGCGTCGGCAGCAATGTCGGCTTCGGGCTGCGCATGCGGGGTGTCGATGGCGCAACCCGGGCAGCAAGGGCACGCGAGGCGCTGGCGCTGGTTGGGTTGGCCACTGCCTTCGACAAGAAGCCGCATCAGCTTTCCGGCGGTCAGCGGCAGCGCGTGGCGCTGGCGCGCGCCCTGGTGGTCGAGCCGGCGGTGCTCCTGCTCGACGAGCCGCTCGGCGCGCTCGACCTGAAATTGCGCCGGCAGATGCAGGATGAATTGAAGGCGATCCAGAAACGCGTCGGCACCGCCTTCATCCACGTCACTCACGATCAGGAAGAGGCGATGGCGCTGGCCGATCATTGCGTGGTGATGAATGACGGGCGCATCGAGGACGAAGGACCGCCCGAGCGCGTTTATGCACGGCCAGCGACGCGCTTTTCCGCGACTTTCATGGGCGAAAGCACGCTGATATCGGGAACGGTGACCGAGGCGAAGGGCGGCAAAGTCGCCGTCACCACGAAGCTTGGGTCGCTCTCTTTGCCCGGCACATTGCCGGCCGGCTCGACCGTTGCGCTGGCCGTCCGGCCGGAGCATCTTGTTCTCGGCGCTGCCGGCGGTGCTGTGGCGCTCGGTACGGCCAAGGTCAGCGACGTCGTCTTCCAGGGCAGCTTCAAGCGTGTGCTGGGGACCTCCACGACCGACCCGGCGCTGCACTTCATCGCCAAGGTCGCGGCAGCATCGGCCGTCCAGCCGGGCGACGTTGTCGCGGTATCGTGCGATGCTGGCGACATCATCCTGCTTGCGGACTGAACATGAGCACGCTTCCAATCATCGACGCTCCTGACTGGTACGAAACTATCCGCATGGGCGATGGCGTGACGCTGATCCACGAGCCGTGGATCAAGCCGTTCTTCCGCTGCAACATCTGGCATGTGCGCGGCCGCGACCGCGATCTTCTGTTCGATACCGGCCTCGGCCATTTCAGCCTGCGCCGCCACGTGCCGCTGGTCACGGAGCGCAAGCTCACCTGCGTGGCCAGCCACACGCATTTCGATCATATCGGCTGCCATCACGAATTTCCCGACCGCTGCGTGCACCCGGCCGAGGCCGAAATCCTCGCCGATCCACGCAACGAATGGACGGTTGCCGACCGCTATGCCACTGACGCGATGTTCGACGGCATGCCGCAAGGTTGGGACACCAAGCGCTACCAGATCCTGCCCGCACCAGCCGGCCGGTTGCTCGAGCAAGGCGACATCGTCGATCTCGGCGACCGTGCCTTCGAGGTCATCCACACGCCCGGCCATTCACCCGGCGGCATCGCGCTCTACGAAAACAGGACGGGCATCCTGTTTTCCGGCGACATCATCTATGACGGCCCGCTGATCGACGACGTCTATCACTCCGATATCGACGATTATGTCGAAACGCTGCTGCGCATGCGCGATCTCGATGTCTCGGTCGTGCACGGCGGCCATTTCCCGAGCTTCGGCAAAGTCCGCTATCGCCAGCTTGTCGACGAGTACCTCGCGCAAAAGCGCCAGGCCGGCTGCCATCTGTTGCAAGCCCGATAAGCACTGGCGCTGTGGCGTCAAAGCGCCCTTTGCGGACAGGGTGTCCCCGCCGCGTCGCCGCAGCGTGAGGCCGTGGGCTCGGGTCTAAAGCTCTTTTCCTCCGACTGGCGCACCAGTTCCGCAAAAGCCAGGGCAAAACTTGCCAGCATCAGGAAGACAATAATCAAGCGTGCCAGCGGCAATAGATCGGCCTCGACTGGTTAGCCCCCACGCCGCCCGTCCGCTGCCGGCTAACATGATCGATATGGCTTTACGAGAGTTTAAGGCGAGTCTTAACCATCACATCATTTTGTCCTCCGACATGATGCGCGAGTGCGGCTTGTTTGGTCGCCATCTCCAGGCACCTCCCTCCCTTTGCAGAAATGCCCACCCATGCTAACCCGGCGCTGGCGCGGCCCAGCAACCGGTCGCCGCCAATCGGTCGCCAGACGGTCGTCGCCAATCGGTTGTCGTTGAGAGCCATGAGCAAAACCGCCAGCCGTTTCGCCTTCGTCTCATCCGGTACAGCCGACGCCAATGCAGCGCTGGAAAGCCTCTCTGCGCGTTACGGCCAGGCCTCCGTCGAAGAAGCCGGGATCGTCGTGGCGCTCGGCGGCGACGGCTTTCTGCTGCAGACCCTGCGTGAGACGATGAGCACGGGAAAGAAGGTCTACGGCATGAACCGTGGCACCATCGGTTTTCTGATGAACGAATACCGCGCCAGCGGCTTGACCGGGCGCATCGCGGCGGCCGTTGCCGAAACGATCCGTCCGCTGGAGATGCAGGCGGTGACGGCCGAAGGCGAGACGATTTCGGCGCTCGCGATCAACGAGGTCGCGCTTTGGCGCCAGTCGTACCAGACGGCCAAGATCCGCATCACCGTGGATGGGCAAGAGCGGCTGGAGGAATTGCACTGCGACGGCGTGATGATTGCGACGCCGGCCGGCTCGACCGCATATAATCTGTCGGCGCACGGGCCGATCCTGCCGCTCGACGCTCCGCTGCTGGCGCTGACCCCGGTCAGCCCGTTTCGTCCGCGCCGCTGGCGCGGCGCGCTGCTCTCCAACAAGGCGATCGTGCGTTTCGACATTCTGGAGCCGGAAAAGCGGCCGGTGAATGCCGCCGCCGACCACACCGAGGTTAAGGCGGTGACGACGGTCACGGTGAGGGAATCGCCGACGGCAACGGCGACGCTGCTGTTCGATCCCAACCATTCGTGGAACGAGCGCATTCTCGCCGAACAGTTCAGGTATTGAACAGACCGTGCAAATAAAAACCCGGCACGAGGCCGGGTTCCTATTTGACAACACAAGTGTTGCGGCGGCCGATCGTTGCGATCAGAACTTGTAATTCAAGCCGATGACTCCGGTGTGTATGCGGACCTTTGCTTCGACATTCAGGCCGGTGTCGACTGTATAATCGCTCTTGCCCAGATCGAAATATTTGTATTCGCCCTTGAGCGACCAGTGATCGGTAAAGGCATATTCCAGGCCCGCGCCCAGGGTCCAGCCTGCTCTGGTTTTCGAGGTGCCGTTGGTCCCGATCGGACCGCTTGTGCTAATCTCAACCCTGCCGAAGCCGAGACCGCCGGTACCGTAGATCAGCAGCCTATCCATCGCATAGCCAATTCGGCCACGCAGCGATCCGAGCATCTTTACATCGGAATCGCAAGAGAAGGTGGGGTTCGGACAGTCCGTGCCGCCATCGATATGGGCGGCCGAGATGTCCGCCTCGACGCCATAGACTATATTTCCGCTCTGGAAATTGTAACCGGCCTGGACGCCGCCCAGGGCGCCGCTGCCATCATGATCAGCCGTCCCGCCACCAGTATATTCCCAGTCTACTTTGCTGCTGCCACCGCCGACATGTGCGCCTAGATAGAGGCCCGTCCAGTTATACGTTGATGCGACCGGCAACTCCACGACATCGGCCGCGATCGCCGGAGTCAAGGCCGCTGCCAGAAACGCAGCGGAGAGAAAAGCTTTCTTCATAATGTGGCCCCCCTAGCCAAGAAAATGGATGAATCGTTTGTGGCTAGTTTTCTGAGTTATTTCAAATCTCAAATGATACTTTGGCGTGTGGTCAGAATGAATGCACCCTGGCGTTGCTGATCTGCAACACCTGCGCTGATGCGAGAATGTCGCCTTGCTGAACAGCGGGCCATCGACGAGCGGTAACCATCGCGATTAAGCTTACGGCTTCACAATCGCACCAATGCCGCCCGTTTGTGTTGACAAATCGTGGGCTTGCGCCTACCTGCAATACCAATCTTGCAGGCGCGCGGCGCTTGCCGCGACTGCATATGTTGCGCCCCCGAACCAGCCAAAGACAGCCAAACTTGTCCTCAGACACCCAGATCGCTCAAGAAGCGTTGACCTTCGCAGACCTCGGCCTGTCGCCGAAGGTCCTTTCCGCAGTTACCGATGCCGGCTACACCGAGCCGACGCCGATCCAGGCTGGTGCTATCCCGCACGCCTTGCTCGGCAAGGACGTGCTGGGCATTGCCCAGACCGGCACCGGCAAGACGGCGTCCTTCGTCCTGCCGATGCTCACCCGGCTGGAAAAGGGCCGCGCCCGCGCGCGCATGCCGCGCACGCTGATCCTCGAGCCGACGCGCGAGCTCGCCGCGCAGGTCGAGGAAAACTTCGTCAAATACGGCAAGAACCACAAGCTCAACATCGCACTGCTGATCGGCGGCGTGTCCTTCGACGAGCAGGACAAGAAGCTCGAGCGCGGCGCCGATGTGCTGATCGCGACGCCGGGCCGCCTGCTCGACCATCGCGAGCGCGGCAAGCTCCTGCTCAACGGCGTCGAGATCCTCGTCATCGACGAGGCCGATCGCATGCTCGACATGGGCTTCATCCCCGACATCGAGCGTATCTGCGAGATGATTCCGTTCACGAGGCAGACGCTGTTCTTCTCGGCGACGATGCCGCCGGAAATCACCAAGCTCACCGAGAAATTCCTGCACGCACCGGTGCGCGTCGAAGTGTCGAAGGCAGCATCGGCCGCCACCAACATCATCCAGCGGCTGGTGAAATCCGGCCCGAAACCCTGGGACAAGCGCGAGACGCTGCGCAATCTGATGAAAGCCGAGGATGCCGAGCTGAAGAACGCCATCATCTTCTGCAACCGCAAGATCGAGGTATCGGAGCTGTTCCGCTCGCTGCTGAAATATGACTTCGATGCCGGCGCCCTGCACGGCGACATGGACCAGCGCGCGCGCATGCAGATGCTGGCCAATTTCCGTGACGGCAAGCTGCGCTACCTCGTTGCTTCGGATGTCGCGGCGCGTGGCCTCGACATTCCCGATGTCAGCCATGTCTTCAATTACGACGTGCCGATCCACGCGGAGGATTACGTCCACCGCATCGGCCGTACCGGCCGCGCCGGGCGCTCGGGCAAATCCTTCACCATCGCGACCAAGTCGGACACCAAATACATCGACGCCATCGAGCGGCTGATCGGCACGAAGATCGAGTGGCATGACGGCGATTTGTCGACGGTCGTTGCCAGCGAAGGCGGCGAGGATGAGGCCCCGCGCCGTGGCCGCGGTGCGCCACGCCGTGCCGGCCGCAAGGACGACGCCAAGGACAGGGGCGAGCGCAAACCGCGTGAACGCCACGCCAAGCGCAGCGAAGAAGCAGCGCCAGAAGCAGTTAGCGAGGAACAGCCGGTCGTGGCCGAAGCCACCGTCGCCGACATCGACGAGCGGCGTACCCGCAAAGAGGCGATCCGCTCGGAAAACAGCGAGCGCCAGGCTTCACCTGAACGCAAGGCTTCGCCCGATCGCAACGAACGGCGCGCGCCGGAACGGGGCGACACCAGGCCGCAGCGCGAGCGCCCTGCCCGCCAGCGCCAGGAAGACAATGACGCGACCGTCGGCTTCGGCGACGACATGCCGGCCTTCATGCGGATCGTCGCCAAGGTCTGATGCTGCAGGGCTTGCGCGTCGCGCCGACGCGCGAAGCACCGAAAGCTGCATAAGACGGCCTCGCTTCGCGCTGATACTGCGTTAGTCCGGCAGGCCCGCCTTGCGAAGGCCTTCGATATATCTGCTGCGATCGTCCGGTCGATAAAACGGCGGCAGCACCTCGGCGAGATTCGAAAGCCGCAGCGAGGGGTCGAACTCGCAAAGCCGGGCCATCATTTGCTGCGCTTCCGTTAGGCGCCCCGCAAGGGCATGACCCGCCGCCACTACACGCATCGCGCTCACGTAGTTCGGCTGGTGCCGCAGCGACTTTCCCGCCCAAGCGACGGCGTCATCGTAGTGGCCTGCACAAAAATGAGCGAGCCCGGTGTTGAACTGCCAAGCGAACAGGCGTGGATCCAATGGGCTTAGGCGCATGGCAAGCGCGGCGTGCTCGATGGCCTTGCCTGGCTCGCCCAAGCAAGCCCTCACCCAGCTGCTGACGCCCAAAGCAGCGGCCAAGTTAGGGTTGAGAGCGAGCGCGCGATCGATGCAAGCCGCACTATCATCAAGGTCGCCGCCTACGTAGCCGAGGACGTATCCACCGTAGGAAAGCGCAATTGCATCGTCCCTTCCGAGTTCGACCGCTCTCCTGGCCAGTCGAGTAGCTTCGGCAATCTCTTCTGCACGGTCGACCATCCAGCCGTTGCTTTTTCGGGTAGCGTAGCACCGCGCCGCCCGCGCATGGGCTATCGCGAACTCCGGGTCACGGTCGATCGCCTTCATGAAGAGGCGCAAGGCGTCGTCAATCGCCGATCTACTAGTGATCGTTCGGTCAAAGGCCGCCAGCCCGCGGAGATAGTAGTCATAAGCATCGAGGCTTTCTGTCGGTTTGCGTTTGGCACGCTCGATCTCAGCCTCCTCCATTTTCGGCGTGATTGCGCCGACAATGCTCGAGGCGACCTGGTCCTGCAGATCGAAGACTTCGGCGAGCGTTCCGTCAAAACGGTCGGCCCAGAGATAGGCCCCCGTCGAGGTGTCGATGAGCTGCCCGGCGATGCGCAGGCGGTCGCCCGCCCGGCGAACACTTCCCTCGACCACATAGCGCACGCCCAGCTCACGCCCGACCTGCTTTATGTCTACGGACCGTCCCCTGTAGGTGAAGCTCGAATTCCGTGCGACCACGAACAGGTGACGAAAGTGAGCCAAGGCGGTGACAATGTCTTCCACCATGCCGTCGGCGAAATATTCCTGCTCGACATCACCGCCTAGATTCTGAAACGGCAGCACCGCAATCGACGGCTGGTCGTCGCGCCTCGTCGGGGCCGCCAGAACCTGCGCCAGTGATGCGGCGCCAGAGCTTGGCTCCGGCCGCTGACGTTCAGTTCTTTCACGAGACTGCAGGGAAGCCGCAATTGAGCTTGTCTGCTCCTCTGGGTCCGCATTCAGATGTTTTTTTAATGCTGCCCGACACAGCTCGAACTGGCGCAAGGCCGCGTTTTCGTGACCTCGATGAGCGTGGATGCGGATCAGCGCCCGATGGGCTGCCTCCGCCGTCGGATCCGAGGCGAGCAATCTCTCCGCGAGCCCTTCGCAGGCCGTCTCTTCCGCTGAGCCGGGTGCGGGCAGCGCCAGGCTCAGCCGATCGACCAACTGCAGCGCCTTGCGCTGATACTTACTCAGAAAGGGTCCAAACCACTCGTCCAGTTCGTCAGGAATCGTTTGCCCGGCAAGCAGCTCACCGCGATAGAGATCCGCAGCGAAGGCGAGATCGGTGGTCCGGCCCTCCTCCAGCTTCCGGTCGAACACCGAGATGTCCGCCTCATCCGGACCGGCAATCAGCGCAACGGTTTCCTGATCCCCATCGATGTAGACGGTGGCATCCGAGCTGGCGGGGAACGTGCGCCTGATGTCGACCAGCGCTTGCCGCAGACTATTGCGGGCCTGCCCATTGCTTCGCCCCGGCCAGAAGACTTCGGAAAGCTGCTCGCGACGATGGCCGCGGCGGCCTGCGAGAACCAGAGCAGCAAAAAGAAGCGAAGTCTTGCGTGTGGCGAACCGGACAGGCCGATGCTCCGGGGAAGTAACCTCCAGGCCACCAAGCAACCGGATGCGCACAAATCGTCTCCAGACTTTGACCGCAGCGACAGAATAGCATCTCGGTGGATTGATTTAACACCGATTTAACGGAGGATCGTCGGACTTCTCCCAGTTGTTCACGCACAGCCGAACAGCCCGAAAACGCCTGCGTGGCACGCTCCCATCCGCAAACTGGAAATGGGAGACCAAAACAATGGCTCACACGGAACCTCGCGCCGCCCGCAGCATGTCCAAACGCTTGCTTGGGTCTAGCCTGAAAGGCGCAGCAATGATGATCGCTGCCTTCACGCGATGGCGGCGGACCGTCGCGAGACGCAGGGCACTGGCAGATTTGACGACCGATCAGCTGAAGGACATCGGTCATTCGGAGGTCCATCAACCCGCACTCGACGCCGCCAAGGCAGTTCTGATCACGAACTTGATGTCGATGAGGTAAGATCGGCGCTCAAAATGGTTTTGCGCCCTAAAGATTCTTGAGTTCCAGGCGGGATGCCAGCAGGTCCAGAAAAGCACGGACTTTGGCCGAGGATAATCTGCCTTCCGGCCACACGGCGTGTATCGGCACCGGCACTGGCTCGAATTCGGTCAGAACCAGTTCCAGGCGGCCGTCGTCCACCAGGTGTTTTACCTGCCAAAGCGGCGAGTAGCCCAGACCCAATCCGTGAACCGCGGCTGCATAGATGGATATCATCAAATTCGACCGGAAAGTGCCCGCGACCTTCACCGGCCGGGGCTTGCCTTCAATCTGAAACATCCATTCGCCTGGGCGGCCGTCGACGGTTCGTACGATGCATTCATGCTCACGCAATTCGAGCGGATGGGCCGGTCGGCCGTGTTGCTGGAAGTAGGCAGGTGCGCCGAACACCACGCGTCGCAGCGCGCCCAGGCGCTTCGCACGTAAATTGGAATCCGGCAAATTGCCGATTCGGACAGCCAAATCGAGGCGCTCGGCATCGAGATCGACAAATTCATCGGAAAGCTGGAGGTCAACCTCGACCCGGGGATATGTCCGCATATAATCGGCGATGACCGGCACGAGGAAGTCCGGGCCGAACAGAACCGGGGCACTCACACGCAGGATGCCCGACGGCTCGGATCGTCGGTTGGCCGCTTGAAGCCTGGCTTCGTTAATTTCCTCGACGGCGGGTTTGATGCGCTGGAAAAAGGCCGCTCCGGCTTCGCTCGGCGTCGAGCGGCGTGTCGTCCTGTGCAGAAGCTCGACCCCGATTGATTCCTCCAATGTCGCCAGGGACCGGCTGACCGACTGCAGTGAGCGGTTCAGCCGGCGTGCGGCAGCCGTCAGACTGCCATGCTCGACAATGGCAATGAAGGCTTCGAAATCATCTATCCGGCTCATCGCTCATCGCTCCTTTCTACCGAAAATCGGGAGAACCTATCGCAAAATCGATCAATTGTAACGAAGTTCGCTAGATTTTATCTTCCCTGCACAGGCCGAAAGGCAGACTCGAAGGAAGGAGATCGTCATGCGAACACCCAGTCCAACGGTCCTGGTCGTAGGCGCCGCAGGCCGCGTTGCCGGTTTGGTGGTGCCTGAACTCGTCCGCCGCAATGCCAGGGTTCGAGCGCTTGTTCGTGACGCCGCGAGTGCCGAAAAAGCCCGGAAAGGCGGCGCATCCGAGATCGCGATCGGAGATCTGCGCAACCATCGGAGCCTTGAGCAGGCCGTGAAAGGTGTCGACGGTGTCTTTCACATCGGACCGGCCTTTGCTCCCGACGAAGCCGCCATGGGGGTTGCCATGGTTGAGGCGGCGGCGCGAGCAGGCGTTCGAAAGTTCGTCTTTTCGTCGGTGATCCAGCCGACCAATACGAGGCTGGAAAACCATGCAAGCAAGGTACCCGTTGAAGCTGCCCTCTATTCGACGAACATGGAATACACCATTCTGCACCCGGCCAATTTCATGCAAAATATCGCGCCGGCCTGGCCGTCCGTCGTCGAGCACGGCGTTTTCGCCGAGCCGTTTCCAAGGACGGCGAAGCTCGCCCGCGTCGACTATCGCGATGTGGCTGAAGTGGCGGCAATCGCACTGACCGAAGCGCGTTTGTCCTATGCGACCCTCGAGCTGTGCGCCGACGGTATGCACAGCCGCGAAGAGGTCGTCGCCATGATGAGCGAAGCGCTTGGCCGGCCGGTTTCGGCGGGCGAGCCGACATTTCAGGACTGGGCGGCGAAGGCCCGCCTTCCCTATACCGACCGGCAGTTGCAGATGCTGGCCAAAGTACACAGCCACTACGCCAAATACGGCCTCGGCGGGAACAGCCTGACGTTGCGTGCCGTGCTTGGCCGCGAGCCGCGTTCGCTGCGAAGCTTCATTCAGGAATTGGCGCTGCAGACGGCATATGCCGCCTGATCGTCCTCACAATAACGCCTACGCAAATTTTTTTGATTAGGAAGATTTCGATGCAAGCATCACCGGACCGAGCCTTCAAATTGAGAAAGCTGCCGCCCTCCTACGGCGCGGTGGTGATGCCGTTGGTTCTTTCGATTCTGATGTCCTCGATTGTCTCGGCGGTTTCGACGGCAATCGGCGCAGGCTGGACGAACGGGTTTATAGCGGCCTGGAGCTATGCGTGGGGCGCTTCATGGCTTGTCGCGTTTCCCAGTCTGCTGATTGTGCTTCCGATCGTGCGCCGAATCGTTGCCGCGATTGTCGATCAGCCGGCCCGGTCCTGACATCACGAACGAAGGGTGCCGGCGGACGGAGGGCCGACATAGCCATTAGAGCGGCCCCTTGCGGGGCCGCGGCCGGTTCGTGCGCTTGCCTCAGGTAAGCGGCGACAGCTGGATCTCGACGCGGCGGTTCTGAGCCCGGCCGGCAGCGGTCGCGTTGGAGGCGATCGGACGTGTCTTGCCGAAGCCGGTGACGGCGAAGCGGCGGGAATCGACGCCCTGTCCGGACAGATAGTTGGCGACCGCCAAAGCACGGCGCTGCGACAGGTCGAAATTGTGCTCGTCGCTGCCGGTCGAGTCGGTGTGGCCGAACACGTCGACGGTGGTCTGGCGGAACTTTTTCAGCACAAGGGCCACCGAATTCAGCACCGGATAGAAACCGGCCTTCACCGCGTCCTGGTCGACGTTGAAGGTGATGTCGGACGGCATATTGAGGATGATCTGATCGCCGGTGCGGGTGACGCTGACGCCTGTGCCCTGAAGCTGTCGGCGCAGTTCGGCCTCGTTCTGGTCCATGGTGGCACCGATGGCACCGCCGGCAAGCGCGCCGATGCCCGCGCCGATCAGCGCGTTGCGGCGGTCGTTACCGCCGGCAAGCATGCCGAGCCCGGCACCCGCCAAAGCACCGAGACCGGCGCCGGCAGCGGTGTTGGAAACCTTCTGTTCCCCGGTGTAGGGATCGGTGGTGCATGCGCTCACGAGCACAGCCGTCGCCACGACGGCGAGCACAATCTTTTTCATATGGTGGTCCCTCTCCATTCCACGGCCGCGCAACGGCGCACCGCATCAGCCCTTCCAGCGACTTGTAACATGAAATGCGGCGAAAAGCGGACCAGCAAAAGCCGCTGCCGCGGCTTTCCCCGGCTCAATTCCACACGCCTGCAGCGGCTCGCGCGACCACCGCAATTCGACCGGCTACCAGAGATTCTTGCCGTCGATGACCACCACTTCGACCTTGTCGAGATCGAAATCGTCGAACAGCCGCGAGTTCACGCTGATCTTCGGATTGTCGAAATTCGGCTCGCCTGTCGACCAGTCCGGCGTCTCGGTGAAGGTGCCACAGCCGCAGGTGGCGCAAAAGCCGTGTTTTATGGTTTTCGATCCCCACTGGTAGAACGAAACATTCTCCGGCGGGCTGGTGAGCCTGAATTGCGATGGGGTGTAATAGGCCCACAACGAACCGCGTTTCGAACAAAAGGAACAGGTGCATCGCGTCACTGTCTGCGGCGCTTGCGAAACCTCGAACGTCGTCGCCTTGCAGTGGCAGCTTGCCTTGATGGTCATGAATTGGTCCCTCACAATGCCGCCGCCCCGTACGGCAAAGGCAGCATAAAGAAACGCTCCTGACAACCGGTCAGCAGGCTTGTGAGCCTGCGATGCACAGATCGAAGGCCCATTGATCCAAAACCGCTGCACACGCTCGGGTCAGCCCGTGGGCAAGCTTTTGGGCGTCATGCGCTAGTAGGACGATGGGGGCACGAACAGGCAGATGGTCTTTCCGTCATTGGCACCGGCAACGGAGCACCAATGATATTCGCCGTCGGGCGAATTCTTGATCCGCTTGTCGCTATAGGCCACGACTTCCCCGGTTCCTTTGATGACATAGCCCTCGGGACGTTCGCTGATCGATGTCTGAGAGACCTCGCGGCAATCATAGCCCGAGCAGCAGGAGAACGGATAGCTCCAGCCTTGCGGCATTGCCGCGGTCGGCTTGGCATCATGCGCCAGAGCAGGCGCCGCAAATGGAATGGCGGCAGCAATCAAAACCACTGCCGCGACAAGTGAATTCAGGAGTCGGCGCGCCGTGCGGGCGACTGGGGCCGGTCTGGTTGTGAGAGCAGGCATGAGCGCAGTTCCTATCAACGGTTGTCAAGCATTTCGCTTGCCCGTTCCCGGAACGTGTCTTCCCAGTGGTCGGATCGTCAGGTCGCAGATACGCCGCGTCCGGCCATAAATGCTTTTTTCCTCCCCAGCGCATGAATGCTGGGCTGATTCCTTGGTTGGCGCAAGGAATTGCTGTCGCAACCGAACGCCGACCTCTGCAGCCGGAACCAACCTGCCGTCCTGATTGACGAAACCTGGTCAACCCCGGCAGCGGGATCGCCAATAACGGGATTTGGCTCGCGCTGGTTCCAGGCTTGGCACCGGCAGGCCCGAGGCATCCGCGTCAAAAGCCGAAATCGATTTTGAAAAACTCTACGAAAAACAAAGTTGTAGAACGACAGGTAGGTGCAAATTGAGAGCTCGTCACTCTCGCACGATGGCCGTAACTCTCGCGTGATGAACCCACATTCCTGCCGGATTGGTGCCCGGCGGCCTCAGTCGATATCGGCCACCGTTTCGCCGGCGCCACCCTCGATCCGCTGCGACAGCGAGGCTTCCATGAAATCGTCGAGGTCGCCGTCGAGCACGCTCGACGGGCTGGTGCTCTCGACACCGGTGCGCAGATCTTTCACCAACTGATAGGGCTGCAGCACGTAGGACCGTATCTGGTGGCCCCAGCCGATATCGCTCTTCGACGCTTCCGTGGCGTTCGCCACGGCTTCGCGCTTCTTCAGCTCTTCCTCGTAAAGCCGCGAGCGCAACATTTCCCACGCCTTGGCCTTGTTCTTGTGCTGGGAGCGCTCCGCCTGGCAGGCGACCGCGATGCCGGTGGCGAGATGGGTGATGCGCACGGCCGAATCGGTGGTGTTGACGTGCTGGCCGCCCGATCCCGAGGAACGATACGTGTCGATACGGACGTCGGATTCGGAAACGTCGATGTCGATCGTATCGTCGATGACGGGATAGACCCAGACGCTGGCGAAGGAGGTGTGGCGGCGCGCATTGCTGTCATACGGCGAAATGCGCACGAGACGATGCACGCCGGATTCCGTCTTCAGCCAGCCGTAGGCGTTGTGGCCCTTGATCAGCAGCGTGGCGGACTTGATGCCGGCTTCTTCACCGTCATGTACTTCCAGCACTTCGACCTTGAAGCGGCGGCGCTCGGCCCAGCGCGTATACATGCGCAGAAGCATCGAGGCCCAGTCCTGGCTTTCGGTGCCGCCGGCGCCAGCATGGACTTCCAGATAGCTATCGTTGGCGTCAGCCTCGCCCGACAGCAGCGTTTCGATCTGGCGCGCCTTGGCCTCGCCGCGCATCGAGCGGATCGCCGCTTCGGCCTCCGCGATGACGCCCTCGTCGCCCTCTTCCTCGCCAAGCTCGATCAGGCCGATATTGTCTTCCAGGGCCTGGGTGAGGCCTTTGACCGCGGCAATACCTTCCTCGAGGCCCTGACGCTCGCGCATCAGCTTTTGCGCTTCCAGCGGCTCGTTCCAGAGGCTCGAATCCTCGGCACGGACATTCAGGTACTCAAGCCGCTTTATGGCTTGATCCCAGTCAAAGATGCCTCCTCAGCAGGGTTATCGCCTGCCTGATCTCGTCGACAATATTTTGCGTTTCCGCGCGCATGGCTGGCTGTTCTGTCCTGTTGCTGGATGGCGGTTTGGTGGCGCGATACATAGGGACGGCACGGTCTCCTGTAAAGCGCCGGCCCCTGTAATGTACCGGCCCCTGTAAAGCGGAATGGACCGGCTCGACCATGATCGTCAAGCCGGCCCGACCCGATGTAGCGATTGTCAGTAGAGCCCGCCGCCGCCGGACTGGATGGCCTGGTTGGCCTGCGGCGACAGCGCCCCGCCGGTGGCGTTGGAGCCGTCCGCACCCATGCCGATCACCCAGTAGCTGTCGGCGGGACCGGTACCCGGTTTGAAGGCTTCGATGATGGTTCCGGCGTCGCCCGCGTTGGCCCGCATGCCGGTCTTGCGATTGATCGCAATCAGCTTCATGCCTTCCGGAACCTTGAAGTCGACATTGGGCGTGCCATCCAGCGCCACGCGCATGAAATCCTTGAAGATCGGCGCGGCAAGGCCGCCGCCGGTCGCGCCCTTGCCAAGACCTTTCGGCTGATCGTAGCCCATATAGAGGCCGACAACGAGGTTCGGCGTATAGCCGATGAACCAGGCATCCTTTTCGTCGTTGGTCGTTCCGGTCTTGCCGGCGATGTGACGGCCGAGTTCGTTGATGGTGGCGCCGGTACCGCGTTGCACGACGCCCTCCATCATCGATGTGATCTGGTAGGCAGTCATCGGATCGAGCACCTGCTCGGAGTTGTCGACCAGTTCCGGCTCTGGCTGGTCCTGCCACTCGGCGGCATTGCAGTTTGAGCAGCCGCGTTCGTCCTGCCTAAAGACGGTCTTGCCGTAGCGATCCTGGATGCGGTCGATCAGCGACGGCTTGATCGACTTGCCGCCATTGGCCATGATCGAATAGGCCGACACCATGCGCATCACCGTCGTCTCGCCGGATCCCAGTGCCATCGGCAGATACGGCGCCAGGTGGTCGTAGACACCGAAACGCTCGGCATATTCCACGACCAGCTTCATGCCCATATCGTTGGCAAGCCGCACCGTCATCAGGTTGCGCGATTTCTCGATGCCGGACCGCAAGGTCGCCGGGCCGGCCACCGTTCCGTCGTAATTCTTGGGCGTCCAGGTCGTGTTGCCGCTCTGGATGGTGATCGGCCCGTCCATGATCACGGAGGCGGGCGTATAGCCATTGTCGAGGGCGGCCGAATAGACGATCGGCTTGAACGACGACCCGGGCTGGCGCATGGCCTGCGTCGCCCGGTTGAACTCCGACTGCGCGTAGGAGAAACCGCCGACCATGGCCAGGACGCGTCCGGTATGCGGGTCCATGGCGATCAGGCCGCCTTCCACTTCGGGAACCTGGCGCAAGCTGTAGTTGTTGTCCGAGCCGTCGTTCTTCTGCACGAAAATCACGTCGCCCGGCTTCAGCACGTCGGCGGGCGACTTCGCCTTGACGGTCCTGCCGTCGACGACGTGGCGCATGGCGAAGCTCATGTCTTCCTTGCTGACGGTGCCTTCGACGCGGTCCTTGACGATTTCGCCGGAGATCTGGCGCGTCGGCTGCAGGCCGATGGACAGGCCGGTGGCCGAGCTGTCGAGCACGACGGCGAGCGACCATTCCGGAACGTCCTCCAACCGCTTGACGTTGCCCAGCGGCACGCCCCAGTCGCCGGAAACGTCGATGCTCGTGACCGGCCCGCGGTAGCCGCGCAGCGTGTCGAACTTCATAAGTCCGTTCTGCATGGCCTTGCGGGCAATCAGCTGCATCTTCGGATCCAGTGTCGTGCGGACGGAAAGGCCGCCTTCGTAGAGCGCATTCTCGCCGTAGCGCGCGATGATCTGGCGACGCACTTCCTCGGTGAAATACTCCCCGGCGAAGAGATAGTTGCCGGTGCGGCGCGGCGTGACGCCGAGCGGCTCGGCCTTGGCCTTCTCGCCTTCCTCATGCGTGACGTAGCCGTTCTCGACCATCTGGTCGATGACCCAGTTGCGGCGCTCCAAGGCGCGATCGGCATGCTTGAAGGGATGGTAGTTGTTCGGCCCCTTCGGCAGGGAGGCGAGATAGGCGGCTTCGGCGACGGTGAGCTCGTTCACCGATTTGTCGAAATAGGTGAGCGCAGCACCGGCGACGCCATAGGCGCCGAAGCCGAAGAAAATCTCGTTGAGATAGAGCTCGAGAATGCGATCCTTCGAGTAGGCCTGCTCGATGCGGAAGGCGAGGATCATCTCCTTGATCTTGCGCTCGTAGGTCTGGTCTGAAGACAACAGGAAGTTCTTCGCCACCTGCTGGGTAATCGTCGAGGCGCCGACCTGGCGCTTTCCCGAACCAACATTCTGCAGGTTGACGACAATGGCCCGGCCAAGGCCGGTCACGTCGATGCCGGGGTGATTGTAAAAATTCTTGTCCTCGGCCGACAGGAAGGCCGCCTTGACACGATCCGGGATCGCCTGAATCGGCAGATAAAGCCGCCGCTCACGCGCGTATTCGGCCATCAGCGCGCCATCCGACGCGTGGATGCGGGTCGTCACCGGCGGCTCGTATTTGGCTAGCACCTCGTAATCGGGCAGGTCCTTCGACAAATGGCCGATATAGATCGCCACGCCCGCCGCGACCAAAAGGGCCAGCGTCGTGCCGATGCCGAAGAAATAGCCAATGAGACGAATCATACCCGCTCCAGTCCTTGGTTCGGGAATTTCCTAAACGAAGCCGCCCTTCACGCAAGCTTTCGGGACGATCCCAAACCGTAATCGCAAAATCCATGTCGCGACCATGTGGGCAAAATACGGCAGCGCGGGATTTCGGTTTCGAATGCCGGAAATAAAAGCACAGGGTGTTGTCGCCGTGCAACGCTGCTTCAGGTTGTGGGCGCCGGCGGACATTTCAGCCTCCGGCCCCCGTTCCGCTCTTGGCCGAAGCAAACAGGGCAACGGCGTTGGTTATGCTCTGGGTCGCCTTGTTGCGCCAATCGGCGCTGAGCAACTGCGCTTCGTCCTTGGCGTTCGACAGATAGCCGAGTTCGACCAGCACGGATGGAACGTCCGGCGCCTTCAGCACCTTGAAGCCGGCAGAACGCTGCGGGTTGTTGATCAGACCGACGCTGGTGGAAAGCTGGCCGACGAGAGTATGGGCGAAGCTCATCGAAAAATTATGCGTCTCGCGGCGGATCAGGTCGATCAGGATATCGGTCACTTCCTTGCTGTCGTCCTTGATCTCCATGCCGGCGAACTGGTCGGAAAGATTTTCACGGTCGGCAAGCGCCTGCGCCTCGGGATCGGAAGCCTTGTCGGACACGGTGTAGACGGTTGCGCCGCGAATGCCCTTGAGGCTGATCGTGTCCGCATGGATCGAGATGAGCAGGTCGGCCTCATGCTGGCGGGCAATGCGCACGCGGTCGTCGAGCCGCAGGAACTCGTCCGTTTCGCGCGTCAGGAACACGTCGTATTTGCCGCTGGCGGCGAGCTTGTCGCGCAGTTCCATGGCAAAGGCGAGCGTCACGTTCTTTTCGACCGTCCCGTTCAGGCCCTCGGCACCGCCGTCGATGCCGCCATGGCCGGGATCGATGACGACGGTGAAATGATGGCCCGGATTGGAGACCGGCCCGGTACCGACCCTGCCGGCCTTGTCGGCGGAGACCGTCGAACCGGTGGTCAGCGCCTGATTGGCGAGCGCTGCGTCGAATTCCCGCTGCGAGGCCGCCGACATGTCGATGGCAATGCGGTAGCCATTGCCGTCACCGTTCTTGAGCACGTCGAGATTGTCGACGGCGAACGGTCCCTTGCCGGTGAGAATCAGCCGCGATTTCCCCTCGCCGAGCTCGCCGTAACGCACGGCGCGGACAAGGCCGCGCGGCTTTACATCCTTGGCATTGAGGGCAAATTTGGTGGCCGGCAGATCGATGACCAGGCGATTGGGGCCGCGCAGCAGGAACCATTTGATGTCGGGCTCGCGGTCGAAATTGATGACGATGCGCATCTTGGTGGCATCGCCGGCCATCTTGTAGCTTATGGCGCCGAGCGGTACGTCGGCAGCACGCGAAAGCGGCGAAAAGACCAGGCAAGCCAGGATCAGCGGCA
Organism: Mesorhizobium sp. M0854; assembly: GCF_040319815.1. Classification (NCBI taxonomy): domain Bacteria; kingdom Pseudomonadati; phylum Pseudomonadota; class Alphaproteobacteria; order Hyphomicrobiales; family Phyllobacteriaceae; genus Mesorhizobium; species Mesorhizobium sp. M0854. The sequence goes on along the minus strand of NZ_JAMYOL010000005.1, from coordinate 44,709 downwards.
GCAGGCAGGCGGTGCGGAAGAACCAGCCTCCATGATGACGGCCCTTGTCTGCGAAGCCTGCCAGTCCCATCTTTCTACCAATCGCTCCCGTTTTGGCGTCATGCCCGATCGCTTGTCGAAGTGCCCTGTCGCTTGTCAAAGTGCCGGCAGACCGCGAACTCGATTAACGATTGGTATCCAGAGAAGGTTAACCAAGCCTTTTCATGGAAGGCTTGGGACCGGGGCTTCCGCTGCGGAACGGCTTTTTGCCGGCATCGGGAATCGGGGTTGCCTTCCAACCCGCCAAATCATAAAAGCGATGGTGGATCACTGCAATCCTGGAACCGTCCTCCTCCGCAGCTTCCTGCTACAGGTCAGACGCAAGACGGCTCCTTTCGCTTCAGGCGAAGAAGGCATCGGTGATCGCGACGATTTTCGCAGGCGTGCTCCCGTGGCGGGGGAATCGCCTGCGTGAGCAAAACGGCCGGGATTGTCCCGTGCCGGCTCTGTATGAGCAAACAAGCTGGTCCGGTTTTTTCCGGGCTTAGGTTCAAAAGGTTCTGCTGGTGACGATGGCTTCAAGCGCAATCATGGAAAGGTCCGCAACAAACCGCGCCACTACGGCTGCGGGCGGCACCGCCATGGCGCTCAGGCAGCGGCCGGCGGACGTTCAATTGTCCGGCACCCATGTTCCAGGTCCACGGCAGCGGGCATTGCCTCGCAAGCTGCGGCCGACGGCTGCCGGGGGGAAACGAAATAATGCCCAACAAAATGCTGATAGACGCCTCCCACCCGGAGGAAACACGCGTTGTCGTCGTTCGCGGTAACCGTATTGAAGAATTCGACTTTGAATCCCAGGACAAGAAGCAGCTCAAAGGAAACATCTATCTCGCCCGCGTAACGCGCGTCGAACCTTCCCTTCAGGCAGCCTTTGTCGAATATGGCGGCAACCGTCACGGTTTCCTCGCCTTCAGTGAAATACACCCCGACTACTACCAGATTCCGGTCGCCGACCGTCAGGCGCTGCTGCGTGCGGAAGCACAGGAAGCCCAGGACGAAGAGGACGAGGAAGCCGCCGAAGGCGAGGACCGCCAGAGCCGCGACCGTGGCAAGCGCGGACGCCGGCGCGGCGGCAAGAGCCGCGACCGCGGCGAGCACAGGCGCGAGGCAGGCGCGGCCGACGGCGAGAACGGCGAAGATGCCGTCGCAGAAAAGCTGGATGCCGTTGACGACAACACCATGTCCGACATTGCCGGACAGAGCGAGGGTGCCGCCGGGCAGAGCGATGAAGCCGCCGATCGCGGTGAGACCGAGCCGTCCGAAGGCGGTTCCAGTTCCATCGCTGCCAACGTCGATGCCGACGTAATCTCGGAAGCCGTCCCACAAGTCGAGGTAAGCGGGCCCGAGACAAGCGGGGCCGAGACAAGCGGCGAAGCAACCTCCGAAGACAATGATCGCGGCATGCTGGAAGAGGTGCAATCCTCGCATCCGGACGATCACGAGGTCGAATCGGTCGGCGCCGAGGACGCGCTGGAAGAAGTGCGCAACCGCCGCAAGCCGGTCCGTCGCCAGTACAAGATCCAGGAAGTGATCAAGCGCCGGCAGATCCTGCTGGTGCAGGTCGTCAAGGAAGAGCGCGGCAACAAGGGTGCAGCGCTGACCACCTACCTGTCGTTGGCCGGCCGCTATTCGGTGCTGATGCCGAACACGGCCCGCGGCGGCGGTATTTCGCGCAAGATCACCAATGCGCAGGACCGCAAGCGGCTGAAGGAAGTGGTCGCCGATCTCGAAGTGCCGCAAGGCATGGGTGTCATCCTGCGTACGGCAGGCGAAAGCCGCACCAAGGCAGAGATCAAGCGCGACTACGAATATTTGATGCGGCTTTGGGAAAACGTCCGCAATCTGACGCTGCAATCCACGGCCCCTGCCCTGGTTTACGAGGAAGGCAGCCTGATCAAGCGCTCGGTGCGCGACCTTTACAACAAGGATATCGACGAGATCCTGGTTTCCGGCGAAGAAGGCTACCGCGAGGCCAAGGACTTCATGCGCATGCTGATGCCGAGCCACGCCAAGGTGGTTCAGCCGTTCCGCGACACGACGCCGATCTTTGTGCGCAACGGCATCGAAGCGCAGCTCGACCGCATGCTGCAGCCGCAGGTGACGCTGAAGAGCGGCGGCTACATCATCATCAACCAGACGGAAGCGCTGGTCGCCATCGACGTCAATTCGGGCCGTTCCACCAAGGAGCACTCGATCGAGGACACCGCACTTCACACCAATCTGGAAGCCGCCGAGGAAGTCGCCCGGCAATTGAGGCTGCGCGATCTCGCCGGCCTCATCGTCATCGACTTCATCGATATGGAGGAGAACCGCAACAACCGCTCCGTCGAGAAGCGGCTGAAGGATCACCTCAAGAACGATCGTGCCCGCATCCAGGTCGGCCGCATCTCGCATTTCGGCCTGATGGAGATGTCGCGCCAGCGCATCCGTGCCAGCGTGCTGGAATCGACGATGAAGCCTTGCCCGCATTGCGGCGGCACCGGCCATGTGCGCTCCGATTCGTCGGTCGCGCTGATGGTGGTGCGGGCAATCGAGGAATTCCTGCTCAAGGATTCGCGCAGCCACATCACGGTGCGGACGCCGGCGGCGACCGCGCTCTATGTGCTCAATCACAAGCGCGGCACGCTGGTGGAATTCGAGCACCGCTTCGGCGTGACCATCACCATCGAAGCCGATGACGCGGTCGGTGCACAACACTATGCCATCTTCCGCGGCGCGCTGGCCGAAAAGCCGGAAGGCTTTGTCGAGGCGCGCACGTTCCCGGCCTATGTCGAGCCGGAAGAACCCGAGGACGAGATCGTCATCGAAGAGGAAGACGAGGCACCGGTGCAGGCCGAGCAGCCACGCCCTGCCCAGCAGCCGCAGCAGCCAAGGTCCGGCGAGGACGTCGAAGGCCGCGATCGCAAGCGCCGCAAGCGCCGCAGACGGCGCGGCGGCAAGGATCGTGAACATGGGGATCGTGAACACGGGGAACGCGAACATGGCGATCGCGAGCATGGCGCTGCTGTGGAAGGTGCTTCCGTTTCGGCGCCGATAGACGATGCCTTCGTCGCCGCCGGCGATCAAGGTGCCGAAGCGGAACTTGAAGCGCCGGCCGGTGTTGCCGAAACGCCGGAAGCGGCGGACGACGGTCACGGCAAGAAGCGCCGGCGCGGCAAGCGCGGCGGCAAGCGCAATCGCCGCGAAGAGGGCGAAGGCGAGATCGAAGCCAGCGCCGGCGAGCCGGCCGCCATGACGGAAGGTGCCGTGTCGGAAGCAGAGCCCGTGACCGGCGAGCCGGAGGGTGCGCCGCCGGCCGAAGAGCTTGCGGTGCGTGCTCCGGCGAACGACGACACGCCGAGCGCCGAAAAGCCGAAGAAGCCGCGCCGTACCGCCAAGCCGAAGAAAGTTGCGGCGGAAGCAGTTGCCGAGATTGCGGGCGCCGAGACATCGGCTGCCGAGGCCGCCTCCGTGGCTTCCGGCGAGACCGCTGCGCCGGCTTCGCAGGAGACTGAAGTGGCGGCTGCCGAGGAAACGCCGAAGGTCCGGCCGTCGCGGCGCAAACCGGTACCGGTGGATGCTCCGGTCGTGCCGGTCGTCTCCTCGATCGTCCCGGACGAGGCAAAGACCGACGAGGCAAAGACCGAGGAAGCAAAGGCCGAGGACAAGCCGAAGCGTGCCGGCTGGTGGCAACGGAAGGGCTTTTTCTAAGCCTTTCCGCGCATTAGCCAGACTTTCTGATTAAAAAAAATCCCGCGTCGCCGATCGGCTGCGCGGGATTTTTTTGCCCCAATTCAGGCGACAACACTATGGTGACTATGGCGCGAAGATCGACCAGTTCATCGTCTTCGCCAGTTTTTCCAGCGCGATCGAACCCAGCCTGGAATTGCCGTTGGCGTTGAGGCCTGGCGACCAGACGGCAAGCGAGGCGACGCCCGGCACGATCCCCAATATGCCGCCGCCAACGCCGCTCTTGCCGGGAATGCCTACGCGGAAAGCGAAGTCGCCGGAGCCGTCATAGTGGCCGCAGGTCAGCATCATCGCACCGATGCGGCGGGCGCGCTCTGCCGAGACGACGGAATGCCCGGTCGCCGGGTTCTTGCCGCCATTGGCAAGGAAGCGGCCAGCCAGGGCCAGTTGCCGGCAGCTCATGGCGATAGCGCAATGGTGGAAATAGACGCCCAGCGCCAGTTCCGGCGCATGGTGAAGATTGCCGAACGATTTCATGTAATTGGCAAGCGCGAAATTGCGAAAGCCGGTGGCGCGTTCGGACGCCGCGACCTCGCGGTCGATGACGATGGTGTCGTCATCGGCCAGGAACTGGATGAAGCGCAGGATCTCGCCGATCGCCTCGCGCGGCTGATGGCCGGCAAGCAGGATGTCGGAGACGACGATGGCGCCGGCATTGATGAATGGATTGCGCGGAATGCCGTTCTCGTGCTCGAGCTGGACGATCGAGTTGAACGGATTGCCCGAAGGTTCGCGCCCAACCCGCTGCCACAGCGCGTCGCCGACATTGCCGAGCGCCAGCGTCAGCGTGAACACCTTTGAGATGCTCTGGATCGAAAACGCCTCGTCGGCGTCGCCCGCGGTCAGCATGCGGCCGTCATTGGTCACCGCGGCAATGCCGAATTTTTTCGGATCGATCTTGCCGAGCTGGGGGATATAGCTGGCGACGTCGCCGCGATCGGTACGCTCCGCCATTTCGGCAGCGACCTCGCGCAACGCCTGTTCAAGCTGGGGCGCCTGTTCAAGCTCCGGCATCGTCGCCCCCGCTACTTCAGCCAGCGTTCGATACGCGCCATCGCCTCGACCATGTCGTCGTGGCTGCCGGCATAGGAAAAGCGCATCGTGCGATGGCCTTGCAGCGGGTCGAAATCGCGGCCCGGCGTCGCCGCCACATGCGCCTCGGCAAGCATCCGGCGCGCAAACGCCATGCTGTCATTGGTGTGCCTGGTGACGTCGCAGAAGGCGTAGAACGCGCCGTCCATAGGCGCGGCCAAAGCAAAGCCGAGCTCCGGCAGGCGTTGCATCAGGAGCTCGCGGTTCCAGGCATAGCGCGCCTTCACCGCTTCCAGCTCTGGCGTCGCCTTGAACGCCTCGATCGCGGCAATCTGGGACAGTTCGGGCGGCGAGATGTAGAGGCTCTGGGCGATGCGCTCGACCGGCCGCACCAGTTCCTGCGGCAGCACCATCCAGCCGATGCGCCAGCCGGTCATGCAATAATATTTCGAGAAGGAATTGATCACCGTCACATCCGCGCCGAAAGCAAGCGCCGTCGTGTCGGGCGCCGCATAGGCCAGCCGGTGATAGATTTCGTCCGAGATGACGGCGATGCCGAGCTCTTGCGCCGTTTTGACCAGCGCCTCGAGATCGCCGGCGGGAATGACCGCGCCGGTCGGGTTGGCCGGGCTGGCGAACAGCACGCCCTTCAGCGGTTTTTCGCGATGCGCGGCTTGCAGGTGCTCGGCATGCAGATAGGCGGCGCCGTCCAACTCGATCTCGGCGATGTCGATGCCGAGCGCGGCCATGATGTTGCGATAGGCAGGATAGCCGGGCGCAGCGATGGCGACGCGGTCGCCTGGATCGAACATTGCCAGGAAAGCGAGGTTGAAGGCAGCCGACGATCCGGTGGTGACGGCTATCCGCTCGGGCGAAACGTCAAGCCCGTAATGCTCGCCATAATGCGCCGCGATCGCCTTGCGCAGGCCGGCGAGGCCCAGCGCGTCGGTATAGCCGATGCGGCCTGTTTTCAAGGCATTGGCCGCCGCTTCGCGAACCCCGGCCGGCGCCGGATCGGAAGGCTGGCCGACGGCCATGGAAACGACCGGCAGGCCCTTGGCTTTCAGCCGATTCGCCTCGGCCAGGATGTCCATGGCATGGAACGGTTCGACCGCGCCGCGGCGCGAAAGCGAAACAACCATTTTCAATCCACCACACTTGTCCGCACGTGCCGGCCATGCTGGCCGCGCCGCACAAATGCCCGATTGGTGTGGGGATCACAAGTTCGGTAAGTTTAGGCTGCCGACTTTTCATCCTTCGCCCACTCGTCTACCAGTGGACCTGCCATGTTGAGCCGACCCAAATCGACGATCGCCAGGACAGCGCGCGCCCTCGCGATGCTTTCGCTTGCCGCGGTGGTCGCCATGGCCGGCTCGGTCAATGCCTTTGCCCAGAATGTGCCGGTTGTGCGCGACGCCGAGATCGAGGCGCTGGTGCGCGATTACGCGCGGCCGATCTTCAAGGCGGCGGGCTTGTCGGGCGACGCCATCAACATCGTGCTGGTCAACGACCAGAGCTTCAACGCCTTTGTTGCCGGCCGCCGGCTGTTCATCAACACCGGCGCGCTGATGACGGCCGAAACGCCCAACGAGATCATTGGCGTCATTGCCCACGAGGCCGGCCATATCGCCGGCGGACACCAGCAGAAATTGCGAGAACAGCTCGAGCGCGCCAAGACGATGGCGATCCTGGCGACGCTGCTTGGCGCCGGCGCCATGGTGGCCGGCGCCACCAGCAACAGCCGCGGTCTCGCCGGCGCCGGCATGGGCGTGGTGGCCGGCGGCGGCGAGATGGCGCAACGCAGTATCCTCGCTTATCAGCGCACCGAAGAGATGACCGCCGACCGTTCGGCGATCACCTATCTCAATGCAACCGGCCAGTCCGGCATGGGCATGCTGAAGACGTTTGGCCGCTTCCAGAACGCATTGTCGCTCTCGGGCGCGCAAGTCGATCCCTACAGGATCAGCCATCCGATGCCGCAGGAGCGTATCGCCAATCTCGAAGTGCTGGTGAAGCAGAGCCCTTACGTCGACAAGGTCGACCCGCCGGCACTGCAGCAGCGCCACGACATGATGCGCATCAAGATCGCCGCCTACATGCAGGGCCAGGCGGCGGCGTCGCGATTGATGCGCAAGAACCCCGGCAGCCTCGCCTCACGCTATGGCGACGCGCAGATGACCTATCTGTTCGGCAATCTGGCGTCGGCGCTCACCAAGACCAACGCGTTGATCAAGGAACAGCCGAAAAATCCCTATTTCCAGGAATTACGCGGCGACATCCTGATGAAGGCGAACCGGCCGAAGGATGCGGCGGACGCCTATGCCAAGTCGGTCAGCCTCGATCCGGCGCGATCGGGGCTGCTGCCGGTCTCTTACGGCCAGGCGCTGATGGCGATCGGCACGCAGGATTCGCTGAAGAAGGCGGTGGCGCAGATCAACACCGGCCTCGGACGGGATCGCGAAAACGCCGCCGGATACCGCTATCTGGCACAGGCTTACGGGGAACTCGGCAACATCCCGGCCGCCGAGCTTGCAACCGCCGAAGGGCATTTCTATTCCGGCGACTACAAGAATGCGAAAATCTTCGCCATGCGGGCGCAGCAGAGCATGAAGCGGGGCGAGCCGGGCTGGCTTCGCGCGCAGGACATTATAAACTACGCACCATCAGGTAAGAAGAAGTGAACCGTTCGGACGCAGGCTGCGACACAGCCAAACCGGGCGGACCCGAACACAGGCAAGAGGATCGAGGATCATGACAAAGGCAATTCTGCTGGGCACTACCGGAGTGGCAGCGGCTCTCGCGATGCTGGCGTTCGGCTTCGTCGCCGGCAATCCGCAGACGGCGAAGGCCGGCACGGCACAGCTTGCCCAGACGACGTCCTCAGGTACCAAGCTCGACCGTGCCGAAGTCGAAGGCATCGTCCGCGACTATCTGCTGAAGAACCCGGAAGTGCTTCTGGAAGCCCAGCAGGCACTCGAGGCCAAGCAGAAGGAAGAACAGCGCGTCGCCAGTCTCGGCGTCATCAAAGACGCCAAGGACCAGATCTTCAATTCCTCATTCGACGGTGTTGTCGGCAATCCGAACGGCAAGGTCACCATCGTCGAATTCTATGATTATAATTGCGGCTACTGCAAACGCGCCATCGACGACATGCGCGCGCTGACCAAGGCCGATCCGGACCTGCGCTTCGTACTCAAGGAGTTCCCGATCCTCGGCCCGGATTCGCAGAAGGCGAGCGTCGTCTCGATGGCCTTCCATTTGATGAAGCCGGAGAAATACGGCGAATTCCATAATGCGCTGCTCGGCGGCCAGGGGCGCGCCACCGAGGCGGCGGCAATCAAGGTGGCGCTGTCGCTCGGCGCCGACGAGGCGGCGCTGCGCGAAAAGATGAAGGACCCGAGCATCACCGAGGCCTTCTCCAAGACCTATGATCTCGCCACCAAGCTCGCCATCACCGGAACGCCGTCCTATGTCGTCGGCAACGAGGTGGTGTTCGGCGCGCTTGGCCAGGAAGTGCTGGCCGAAAAGATCGAGGCTGCGAAGGCCGCGCTCTGATCAGCATTCGGGTTTCGATTAGGCTGCGGGTTTCCAGCACGGGCCGTTTTCCGGCTGTTGTGGACGGCGAAAGAACGCACTTGCGCTCTTTTCGCCAGCGTCTATGCCCATTATAGAGGGTCCGGCGCGCCGGCTTAGCCGCGCCGGGAAAGGTCGGCATTTTTTGAAAACGGTTTTCGTCCTGAACGGCCCCAATCTCAACGCGCTCGGCAAGCGCGAGCCGGGCATCTATGGCGGCAAGACGCTTGCCGCGATCGCCGACGACTGCAAGCAGGCAGGTGCCGCACTTGGGCTGGAGATCGATTTCCGCCAGTCGAACCATGAGGGCGACCTCGTCGACTGGATCCACGAGGCCGCCGACAAGGCCGCCGCGATCGTCATCAATCCGGGCGCCTACGGCCATACCTCGATCGCCATTCACGATGCCATCCGCGCCGTCGCGCCGCTGCCGGTTGCTGAGGTGCATCTCTCCAACATCCACGCCCGGGAACCATTCCGCCACGTCTCCATGGTCGCGCCGGTCGCCGTCGGCATGATCTGCGGGTTCGGGCCGCTCGGCTACACGCTGGCGCTGCAGGCGCTGGCTGCACGCCTATGACCGGCCAACAAACAGAAGGCTCGAAAATGTCGATAAAGAAGAACGGTGTTGACCAGCAGCTGATCCGCGATCTGGCGGGCATACTGAACGACACCAACCTGACCGAGATCGAGGTCGAGCTGGGCGATCTGAAGGTGCGCGTCTCGCGGCAGGCGCCGGCCGTCCATGCCGTCGCCGCAGCTCAGCCGGCCTATGCCCCGGCAGCTGCGCAGCCTGCGGCAGCGGCCGCGCCGGCGACGCCCGACGTGTCGAAGAACGCCGTTGCCTCGCCGATGGTCGGCACCGCCTATCTGGCACCGTCGCCCGACGCCAGGCCGTTCATCGAAATCGGCCAGAAGGTCAAGGAAGGCCAGACGCTGCTGATCATCGAAGCAATGAAGACGATGAACCAGATCCCCTCGCCGCGCGCCGGCACGGTGACGGCGATCCTGTTTGAAGATGCGCAGCCGGTCGAATATGGCATGCCGCTCGTCGTGATCGAGTAGAGCCGGGAACAGGCGAAAGATGTTCCAGAAAATCCTCATCGCCAATCGCGGCGAAATCGCCCTCAGGGTGCTGCGCGCCTGCAAGGAGCTCGGCATCCAGACGGTGGTGGTGCATTCGACCGCCGACGCCGACGCCATGCATGTGCGTCTCGCCGACGAGAGCGTCTGCATCGGCCCGCCGCCGTCGCGCGACAGCTATCTCAACATCCACCAGATCGTCGCCGCCTGCGAGATCACCGGCGCCGACGCGGTGCATCCCGGCTACGGTTTTCTGTCGGAGAACGCCAAGTTCGCCGACATCCTCGCCGCGCACAACATCACCTTCATCGGCCCGACCGGCGACCATATCCGCATCATGGGTGACAAGATCGAGGCCAAGCGTACCGCAAAACGCCTCGGCATTCCCGTGGTGCCCGGCTCCGACGGCGCGGTCACCGAGGACAAGGAAGCCAAGCGCATTGCCGCCGCGATCGGCTACCCCGTGATCATCAAGGCATCGGCCGGCGGCGGCGGGCGCGGCATGAAAGTGGCGCGTAGCGAGGCCGATCTCGAGGTGGCGCTGCAGACGGCACGCTCGGAGGCGGGTGCGGCCTTCGGCGACGACGCAGTCTACATCGAGAAATATCTGCAGAAGCCGCGCCATATCGAAGTGCAGGTGTTCGGCGACGGCGCCGGGCGCGGCGTGCATTTCGGCGAGCGCGACTGCTCGCTGCAGCGCCGCCACCAGAAGGTCTGGGAAGAAGCGCCCTCGCCCGCGCTCAATGCCGAGGAGCGCGCGCATATTGGCGGCGTCTGCGCCAGGGCGATCGCCGATCTCGGCTATTCCGGCGCCGGCACCATCGAATTCCTCTATGAGGACGGCGAGTTCTATTTCATCGAGATGAACACGCGCCTGCAGGTCGAACATCCGGTGACCGAGGCGATCACCGGCATCGACCTCGTGCACGAGCAGATCCGCGTCGCCTCGGGCGGCGGGCTTTCGGTGCGCCAGGAGGATATCCGCTTCCACGGCCATGCCATAGAATGCCGCATCAATGCCGAGGATCCGCGCACCTTCACCCCCTCGCCGGGCACCATCACCCATTTCCACACGCCGGGCGGGCTCGGCATCCGCGTCGATTCCGGCGTCTATTCGGGCTACAAGATCCCGCCCTACTACGACAGCCTGATCGGCAAGCTGATCGTGCATGGCCGCAACCGCGTCGAATGCATGATGCGGCTGCGGCGCGCGCTCGACGAATTCGTCGTCGACGGCATCAAGACGACGCTGCCACTGTTTCGCGACCTCGTTGGCAACGCCGACATCGCCAATGGCGACTACGACATCCATTGGCTGGAAAAATACCTGGCCGAAGGCGAGTGATACAGGGCGAAGCGATGACCCGTCCCTACGCACCCGGTTATCGCATCCCGACCGACCTTTTGCTCAAAGCCTATGCCTCCGGCGTCTTCCCGATGGCCGAAAGCGCCAATGACCCCGAAGTATTCTGGGTGCGGCCGGAGACGCGCGGCATCATTCCGCTCGACGGGTTCCACATACCGAAAAGCCTGAGAAAGACGATCCGCAAGAACCTGTTCGAGTTCCGCATCGATTTCGACTTTGAGGCGACGATCGAGGCCTGCGCTGAAAGGCGCGAGGAACGTCGCTCGACCTGGATCAACGCGCCGATCCGCGAAGCCTATATCGAGCTGCATCGGATGGGCCATTGCCATTCGGTCGAGGCCTGGCACAACGACCGATTGGTCGGGGGGCTCTACGGCGTATCGCTCGGCCGCGTGTTCTTCGGCGAGAGCATGTTCGCCAGGGAGACCGACGCGTCAAAGGCCTGCCTGGTTCACCTCGTCGAACGCCTGAAGGCGCGTGGCTTTGCACTGCTCGATACGCAGTTCACCACCGAGCATCTCAAACGCTTCGGTGCAATCGACGTGCCGCGCGGCAAGTACGAGAAGATGCTGGCCGAGGCGCTGAAGGGCGAGGCCGTGTTTTTTCCATAACCTGGAATGGCTCATCGTTTCACAGGAACGCAATTCCGGACGGAAAGCCGTTCACACTTCCTGGAATTGCTCTTGCGGCCGGTCAGCCTTTTGCTGCCGTCACCAGCGGCGTCTGTGCGTGGAACATCATCTTCCAGCCATTGACGCGGTGGACATAGCCGGTGCTGACCAGCGCCGCATAGGCTTCGCCATCTTGCCGCGTCGCACGCGCCTCGTAGGTCAGCATGACGATGTCGCTGCCCGGCTCGATGATGCCCTTGAGGTCGATGTCGAGATCGCGCCAGCGGTTCGGGTCCGTGGCAGTTGCGGCCAGATCGGTATTGCTCATCACCCGCGCCATCTGCGGGAAAGCCACCAGGCAGTCGGTATCGGCATTGGCCTTGAAATAGTCGGTACCGCCGCTCCAGAATCCCCTTTCGATGTCGAGAAGTTCGTTCTTGTTGGCCATCATCATGGCAACCTCCTCCGTAGAGAGGCACCAACGCTCGGGCAACGCGGCGGTTCCGCAGGGCGCGGTATCCGCCGCGCACTGACGGATTCTAGTTGGTTTTGGCGGCGGCGGGTGCCGGCACGTCGGACTTCTGCTTGCAGCCCTTCAGCCAGATATCATAGACGGCATGCTCGACGGCGTTGATCCCGGGGCTTTCGGCAAACATCCAGCCGGTGAAGATACGGCGTATTTTCCGATCGAGCGTGATCTCGTCGACCTCGACAAACGAATCCGTCTTCGGCTCTTCGTTTTCGGGCCGCGAATAGCAGATGCGCGGCGTCACCTGCAAAGCGCCGAACTGCACCGTCTCGTCGATGTAGACATCGAAGGTGATGATACGGCCGGTGATCTTGTCGATGCCGGCGAATTCAGCGACTGGATTGGTGATGCGCTCGGATACTGCCGGTGCTGCAGGCACCACCGACGCGTCCGGCGCAGGCGGCGCCAATTCCTGCGCAGTAGCGAGCGCCACCATAGAAGCGAGAACGACCGCGGTTAATCCGCCCGTCAAAATTCGGCTGAACATGCTCATGCAAGGTCCGGTGGTTTGCGCCCGGGTGATTCTCTTAACGCCAAGGCTAGTTGCTGCTGTCGGATCAGCAAACAGCTAAACAGCAATTGTGGCGACAAAGGACCGCCCTCGTGGGGACCGCCCCCGTAGGGACCGCGCGCGTGTCGCGGCGATCGATCACGAACCAGGCGTCCAGGCGTCGTAGTCGCCCGTCACCTGCGGACGATGCTGGTTGGTCAGCACCGAGCCCTTCGGCCGATAGGCCGCGGGGCTGCCGGTGAGGTTCGGCACATGCGGCTTTTGCCAGTCGCGTGGCTTGTAGTCTTCGCTTGGCGGCGCAACGTCGACACGATGATGGATCCAGCCATGCCAGCCGGGCGGAATCGCCGAGGCTTCCGAATAGTCGCGGTAGATGACCCAGCGACGGGTGCGGCCTTCCGAATCGACGCCGCCCTCATAGTAGACATTGCCGACCTCGTCCTGCCCGACCTCCTTGCCGTGCCGCCAGGTGTGGAAGCGCGTTCCCAATGTCTGGCTATTCCACCAGGTGAAAAACTGCAGAAGGAAAGTCTTCATCCAAATCCTCGTGGCAAGTCCTTGAAGCAAGTCCTCGCGGCAGCTGCGGCGCCTGTTCCTGCTTATGGCGTCACGGCATTGCGAAGGCAAGGGTCTTGCCGCAACAGGCGAGCAAATGGCTGACGGGAAAGCGATACGTTCATGCTATTTTCGCGGCCGTCCGAAGCAGATGAAATAGGTTGTTGGCAACCTTACGCAGCGTTATTCTAGCAGTTGAAGCTTCGTTGCCTCAAGGACGGCAAATGAGAGGGGCTCATGTCATCGCTGGCGGGCACGGCCGGTCGCGCATTGCCGCAGGTCGTTGAGGCGATCTACGATTCGATTGCCGACGTCGACCGCTGGCAGGCGACACTCGAGGCCATCTGCAATCTGGCGGAAGGCCAGCTTGCCATGCTCGCCGTCATCGACACGATCAGCAGCTCCGCGCGATTTTCGGTGTCCTGCGGCGATCCCGCAGTTCTTGAGCCGTTGAAGCATGACTACGGCTCGCAAGTGCCGTTCTATGCGGCGGTTCCCAAGATGGAGATCGACGTGCCGTTCACCGTCGATTCGATCTACGCTTTGCAAGGCCCGGATACGCGACAGAGATGGCTCGAAAGCCGCATCGTGCGCGAATGGGTGCAACCCAACCGCCTGGACGATTTCTTCTGGGTGGCGTTGATGAAGCGGCCGACCCGGATCGGCACGTTGATGGTGGTGACCGACAGGGACAGGCGCCAGATTTCCCGCGAGGATCTCGAGCTTGTCAGCCTGCTGGCACCGCATGTGCGGCGCGCGGTGACCATCGGCGACCTGTTCGAAGCCGAGCGGCGCAAGGCCGAAATCTTCCGTTCCATCATCGAAAGCCTCGACCATCCGGTGCTGATCGTGGCCGAAGACATGACCATCATCTTCGCCAACCCGTCAGCCGAAGCGCTGCTCGCCGAAAACATCTCGGTCGCTTGCGTGCGCGGACAGCTTTCCTTCACCTATGCCAACGCCAACGCCGCGATCGGCCGTGCCGTCCAGCTCGGCACGCGCGACGAATTCGCGCTCGGACCTTGCGGCATCAACATTCCCCTGGCCAGGACGGTGGTTCCGGCGGTGGCCCATGTCATGCCGCTGGCGCGGCGTGAAATCTCGGCGCGCATCTCGCAACGCGCCGCCGCAGCGATCTTCATCGCCGCGGCGGGTTCGACACCGACCCCGGCGCTGGACGCCATTGCGGCGCTGTTCGGACTGACCGCGGCAGAAAGGCGAGTCGCCGGTCACGTTGCCGCCGGCCTGACGCGAAAGGAAATCGCCGCGGCCGGCGGCGTCTCGGACGGCACCGTCAAGTCGCAGCTGGCGACGATCTTCGACAAGACCGGTACCGGCGATCAGCGCGAGCTCGAACTGTTGATGCGCGAATTGTCACCGCCGTTGCGCTCCAGTTGATTTGCGCAGTTTCCTCGAACCGGCGGTGGTCCAAATGACTCGGCCGGTAAGTTTCTCAAACCTTTGACACCATCGTCCGCAAAATCTGGGAAACGAAACCGGCATCGTTGCAATTCGGCCAAAATCATGGTGCGGTCGTTCGCGGTCCAGAAACGCGGCACTATGCTCGGCTGGAATGAAAATGGTTTCTGGCGCGGATCTCGATCTTTGACACCGACATCTACCGAGCGACTGCTCCCCTACCTCTTTCTGCTTGGGCTGATCGTAATCGCGGTCGCTTTCCGGCCACTGCTGCCCGTCGACGAAACGCGATATCTCAGCGTCACCTGGGAAATGTATCTGAGCGGACAGATCTTCGTCCCGACGATGAATTTCGCGCCCTATCTGCAGAAGCCGCCACTGCTGTTTTGGCTTATCGACCTTGTCTGGAACATTTTCGGCGCCAGCCGGCCGGCGGCGATGCTGGTCATCTTCGCCGCCTCCTCGCTCGTCATCTGGCTGACGACGGCGTTGGCAAAGACCCTGTTTCCGGGCAGCGACGACATCGCGCGGCGCATCCCCTGGCTGGTTGCCGGAAGCAGCGTGTTCGTCATCTATTCGACGCTGATCCTGTTCGACCTGTTGCTGACGGTCTTTGTGCTCGCCGCGCTGTTGTCGTTGATTGCCTTGGCCCGCAGCGGCAACCGCTGGCAGGCCGTTCTGGCCGGGCTGTTCATCGGCATGGGCGTGCTGACGAAAGGCCCAGTGGTGCTGATCCATATCGGCGCGCCCATCCTGTTCTACCCGTTCTGGCGCGACCGGCGGGCGGGACTGACGACACCGAACTTCCTCGCTGGAGTGGGCCTGGCCCTGCTCGCCGCACTAATTCCGGTGGCGATCTGGCTGGTGCCGGCGACCATCCTGACAAAAGGCAATTTCGTTTATGATCTCGTCTGGAACCAGTCGGCGGGGCGCGTCACCGGCAATTTGCGCAATTCGCATGGCCGGCCGTTCTATTTCTATCTGCTGCTGCTGCCCGTCATGTTCATACCGTGGATCTTCATACCCGAGGTGTGGCGGTTGAAGCTGCGCACGCGGATACGCAACCTGATCGACGCGAAGTCGCCGGATCTGCGCGCCTTGCGCCTGCTGTCATTCTCGTTCGTTGCCGTGTTTCTCGTGTTCAGCGCGATATCCGGCAAGCAGCCTCATTATGTCGTGCCGATGTTGCCGTTCGTGGTCATCCTGTTCGGCTATTTCATGGCGGAGATCCCGCTCGCCAGGCTGAAGAGCTCGGCCATCGTCATGCTTGTCATTTTCGGCATCGGCCACGCGGTGGCATCGGCAACCGCGTTCAAACGCTATGATCTGACGCCGCTCGCCAACTTCATCGACGAGCGAAAGGATGCGGACTGGGCCGTGGCTTTCGACTATCAAGGCGAAGTCGGCTTCCTGGCCCGGTTGCAAAAGCCATTCGAAAGCACCGACAAACCGGAAGAATGGCTTGGCTCGCATCCCAGCGGCTATGTCATCGACAAGGTTTCTAAGGATCCCGGCACTGCAGGGCAAATCGCGTTCCGGCTTCGCGTCGAACGCGGCTATCTCGTCGTGCTGAAGGGACAGCATTGACGATCGTCACCGGTATGCGAGTTCGTCCCCCGCGCGGGAGATGAAGGCGTTGCTGCTTCGTGGTTCCATCGCTCGATAGAACCGGGAGGTATTCATGCGCAAGCTCATCTCGACGACGCTTTTTGCCGTATCGCTCGCTGTGGCCGGCCTTGCCGCCGATCCGGCATGGAGCTTCAAATGTCAGTCCGGAACGATTGGGCAAGGCAGTTGCTCCTGCTCCGGGACCGCCGACTGCACCGATATGCGGCATTCCAAAATGTGCAAGGGCGACCTGAACTGCGGTTCGGGTAAATGCTCCTGCACGGCCGCATTGGTAGTCGACCCCGGCCCGAAAACCCCCAAGCCCAAAGTCGTCGCGCCGATGGCGACAACCAAAGGCGTCGTGAAGCAGTAGATATCCAATCCGAAAGGACGGCGGCTCGACGTCGCTGGGCCGGCCCGATGTTTCGCGGTTCGTCCCCCATGCGGGCGATGAACCGCTGTCGAAGAAATGGTGTTGTCTAGCCGGAGGGTGGTTTCCAACCGAAAGAGCGAGGATACCATGTTGAAAACCTGCACGATGCTGTTCTTCTGCCTGATGGCGGCCGCCGCGGCCGCCCAGCCGCCGCCTTCGGGGCCGCCGGTTCCCAGTGCGGCACTTGCCCCATGCAACGCCACACAATCGAACAGGCCCTGCAAAGCCGAACTCGGCGTGTTCCTGATCACCAACACCGTCCGCAACCTGGCGCAAGCCAAGGTCGACGCCACCAACGCACAGCTGGCCGCCCAGGGACGATCGTCACGCGCATCGATCGAATCGCTGAAGCAATGGCGGCCGTCGCGCTTTGCGACGCAGATGCTGAACCAGCCGAACAGCTGGTTTGTCAAAGTTCCTTACATCCTGACCATCAAAGTCTCGATCCCGGTGACCTCCGACCGCCACATCGGCATTCCCATAGACGTCAACGTCTTCTGCAGCGGCTGGCAGACCGATTCCAGCCAGGTCATCATCCGCTCGCAACCCGGCCCAGCGAGCTTCGAGGGCGGCAACATCCTCGAAGACGTTTTCAACGTCGGCAATTACATCGACGCTCAGGTACGCAGCTCGTTTTCGGCACCCCTGCCGGTGACGACGCCGGTTCCAAATTCGAAATGCTCGGCAATAGACGGCTCCGATGCCGGCACGCAGGCCACCGGCGATGATCTCATCTTCTGGACGGTGCCGCGGCGCAACCTGGTGGTGACGGACGCCATAGCCAAGCCGACGGTTGAAGTGACCTTCGACAGCCTCACACGCCTGCCAGCCCGCGACTTCCACAACAATGTCGTCTATGCGGAATCCGAGGCCATAAACCTCAACGTCTATGCCAATGAGGATGGCCGTCAGAAGGCGCTGACGATGCGCGAAGGCGACGTGGCTGCGCTGAACCTTCCCGCAGTACGGCTGGACGCGCGAAAATACGATTCGCTGGTCGTCATCGGCAATGTCGACCAGCCGCCGAACGACCCCAGAGACAGCGCCTTCGCAGTAGCGGCCAAGACTGCGGGATTCGGTGCCGGTTCCAAGATCATGCAGATCCCGAAGTGGTATTCGAGGCCGCCGGACCAGTTCAATCCCAAGCCTACATGGATCAGAGTTCCCGGCTATGAGCTGCACTATACGGTACGCTATCTCAACAGTGGCGGGCTGGCCGTCGATGGTGGAACCAGGACGGTCCGGCCTCCAAAAGTCGCCGTTCCGATAGAGACGCTCATCAAGCCGAAAACGCCCTGACGCGGCCGCTCGCGGATGACGGCGGCGGTTCAGACCGCTACCGCCTTCCCCCGCGCGGCAGATGCGGCAGCACCGGCATCATGGCCTGATCTTGCCGGAACAAACGCGCCGCTGCGCCACGAGCGAGCGGCGCCATCGATGGAGACAAACGATGCAGCACCTTCCCCTCACCATGCCCGCCGTCAGGATCATTGCGGCAATCTCGCTGCTTGCCTTCCCGAACTTCCTGCCGCCGGTCGCGAGCCCGGCGAACGCGCTGCCGGTCAGCCAATCCTGCCGGATCACCACCTATTACAAGACTGCGGCAAAGGCGACGGAGGTTGGCGTGCGCTCGACGTGCCAGGGCGTCAAAAAATGGGGCGTCACCTCGAAATATTACGAGGTGGAAAAAATCGAAGCCGCCACGCCCCCGCACACGTCGGGCGGCGGCGGCAGCCTGCCGTGCGAGTTTCTCGCTGCCGGCTGCTCCAACCTGCCTGAGAAACGCAACTGAGCGCCAGGCAAACGAGCTAGCCGATCGCCTTCTCCAAAACCAGCGCCGGCAATCCCGAGGCGCCGCCGCAATCGGCCGTGTTGCCGGCGGGCAAGAACCCCCTCGAGCGGTAGAAGGCGACAGCCGGAGCATTTGCTTCCTCGACCTCGACACGCAGCGTCCGGGCCTCCGGAAAGCTGGCCTCGATCTCGTCCAGCAGCGCCTGGCCGATGGCTTGCCTCTGCCAGGCCGGATGCACGTAAAGCTGGTTCAGCATGACGATCCTGGCATCCGTGGTAGCGGCGGCGAAAGCCATGCCGCCGATGTTTTTGCCGTCGTCGGCGACCAGGAACTCCGAGTTGGGCCGCATCAGCCGTGCTTTGAGCGCGGCGACAGAATGCCATTCATCGGTGATTTCGGTGACCCGCGGCCCGCCGTAGATGGCATCATAGGTGGCATGCCATGTCTCGACCAGCAATGCGCGCACCGCCGCAAGATCGCGCTCGCCGGCGGTGCGGACGAACATCCTACTCGATCCCGAGCCTGGCCTTGACCAGCTCGTTGACCGCCTGCGGGTTGGCCTTGCCGCCGGTCGCCTTCATCACCTGGCCGACGAACCAGCCGGCCATGGTCGGCTTGGCGCGCGCCTGTTCGACCTTGTCCGGGTTGGCCGCGATCACCTCGTCGACCGCCTTTTCGATGGCGCCGGTATCGGTGACCTGCTTCATGCCGCGGCTTTCGACCAGCTGACGCGGATCGCCGCCCTCGTTCCAGACGATCTCGAACAGATCCTTGGCGATCTTGCCGGAGATGGTGCCTTCCTTGATCAGATCGATGACCGCGCCGAGCTGATCGGGCGAAACCGGAGCATTTTCAATACTCTTGCCGGCTCTGTTCAACGCACCCAGCAAATCGTTGATGACCCAGTTGGCGGCAAGCTTGCCATCGCGACCAGCGGCCACCTTCTCGAAATAGTCGGCGACCGCCTTTTCCGATACCAGGATCGAGGCGTCGTAGGTCGACAGGCCGAGCGAGGTGATCAGCCGCGCCTTTTTCGCGTCGGGAAGTTCCGGCAGGTCCTTTGCCAACTCGTCGATATAGGCCTGGTCGAATTCCAGCGGCAGAAGGTCGGGATCGGGGAAATAGCGGTAGTCGTGCGCTTCTTCCTTGGAACGCATCGAGCGCGTTTCGCCCTTGTTGGGGTCGAACAGCCGCGTTTCCTGGTCGATCTTGCCGCCGTCCTCCAGGATGGCGATCTGGCGGCGCGCCTCGTAGTCGATGGCCTGGCCGATGAAACGGATGGAGTTGACGTTCTTGATCTCGCAGCGCGTGCCGAATTCGCCGCCGGGCCGGCGCACCGAGACGTTGACGTCGGCGCGCAGCGAGCCTTCGTCCATATTGCCGTCGCACGTGCCGAGGTAGCGCACGATGGTGCGCAGCTTGGTGACATAGGCCTTGGCTTCATCGGCGGAGCGCATATCCGGCTTGGAGACGATCTCCATCAGCGCCACGCCGGAGCGGTTGAGATCGACATAGGACATCGTCGCATGCTGGTCGTGCATCGACTTGCCGGCGTCCTGCTCCAGGTGCAGGCGCTCGATGCCGACCTCGATGTCCTCGAATTCACCCTGCCGGTCCGGGCCGACCGAGACGATCACCTTCCCCTCGCCGACGATCGGCTGCTTGAACTGCGAGATCTGGTAGCCCTGCGGCAGGTCGGGATAGAAATAGTTTTTCCTGTCGAAGACCGATTTGTGGTTGATCTCGGCCTTCAGGCCCAGCCCGGTGCGGATCGCCTGCTTGACGCATTCCTCGTTGATGACCGGCAGCATGCCGGGCATCGCCGCGTCGACCAGGCTGACATTGGCGTTGGGCGCGGCGCCGAAAATGGTCGAGGCGCCGGAAAACAGCTTTGCCTGCGAGGTCACCTGCGCGTGGACCTCGAGGCCGATGATGATCTCCCAGTCGCCGGTGGCGCCGGGAACCAGGCGCTTGGCGTCGGGCGTGCGGGTGTCGATAATGCTCATAAGGGCCTGCATACTGAAATTGCGGATATGCGAGAACGCATATTTTGCTGTGCAACTTCGCTAGTGCAAACCGCCAAAAGAGACAAGCGCAAAGCCGCAGGCGCCGACGCGGCACAGGCCCGCACCTGCCGCGACGAACTGCGATAGCAGCTTGAAAAATCGACCTGCCGGCAACCCGGCCGCCGTCACCTATGCCGTGGCGATATAGGCCCTGATCTCCTCGGCCTCGCGCTCGACATCCTCGATGCGCCGCTTGACCACGTCGCCGATCGACACGATGCCGTCGAGCAGCCCGTTCTTTTCCACCGGCAGATGGCGGAAGCGGCCCTTGGTCATGATCTCCATGACCTCGTTGACGGTGTGGTTCTCATTGCAGATCTTCACCTTGGGCGTCATCGCCGAGCGGACGGCAAGGTCGAGCGCCGCCGCCCCCTCCTTGGCGAGAACCCGCACCACATCGCGCTCGGAAAGAATGCCGACGATCTTGTGATCGCCGTTGGTGATGACCAGCGCGCCGATCCTGTGTTCGGAAAGCATGCGGATGGCTTCGCTGAGCTTTTCGTTCGGCCCGAGCGTCACCACGTCGTGGCCTTTTGCCTCGAGAATTGCCTTAACAGTCATGGCGTCCTCCTCTGCATTTCCTGCCGGCTCCTGCCCTGGCCGGCTTGCCCTGGGATGAACATGGTGCGCCGCGAACGGTTGCATTTCAAGTGCGGCCGTCTCAGGTCTCCGGCTCGTCCGCCTGCCGGGGCACCTGCTCTCGCCGATCAAAAAACCGCAGGCCGAAAAAGCCGGCAAGAAAGCCGCCAATATGGGCTTCCCAGGCGATCTGGCCGTCAATGCCAGGCGCCAGGCCGAAGAGGCCGGTCGCGAGGTTGATCACCATCCACATGGCGAGAAAGGTGACGACGCCGCGCGAGCGCAGCACCGCCGCCATCGGCAAAGGCTGGCCGGCGAAGGCGGCCTTGCCCGACGATCGGTCAATGCGGAAGCCGTAGCGTGCCGCCGCGCCCATCATGCCGGAAATCGCGCCGGAGGCGCCGACCAGCGGCGCCTCGCCAAGCGGGTGCATGGCCCAGAACAACGCCACCGCCGCCAGTCCGGTCGCGGCGAAGAACAGGCTGAAGCGCAGCGCGCCGAAGCGGTTGGCCAACGGTGAGCCGAAGGCCGCGAGCCACACCATGTTGATGGCAAGATGGGCAAAGCCGCCATGCAGGAAGGCATAGGTAAAGGGGCTCGAAAACGCGAAGAAATCCAGATCGAAGCGGCCCGAATAGCGGATGGGGACAAAGGCAGCCCGGACAAGCAGTTCGAAGTCCTGGTCGTCGGTCAGCCAATAGACCCGGATCAGATGGACCGCGACGCAGATGCCGATCACCGCCAGCACCACGGGCGGCAGGTTGAACACCGGTTCGCGGCGCTGCTCCGGTTCGCGGGCGGCAGGCCCGCTCTCGCCCTGCTCGATCTCCGGTGGGCTTTCTGGGTCGCTCATATGGCTTGCACTCAGTCGCTGGATTGGACTTGGCGAGCATGTAGATCACGGCCAACCGAATCACAAACGGCGAATCAGCAGCCCCGAATCAAAAAAAGAAGCCGTCCAAGGTTTCCCTTGAACGGCTGGTCGAGCCCCCTTGCTCCCCCTGAACTCTTGACTGAAGTGCTGCCGATCGTCGCAAAACGACCGCTTCTGGAGTGGTTTTGGTGTGCCACAGGCCTGGCCGGCGCGCAACGTAAACCAGTTGTTAACCTTAACCGCCCCGACCCGTGAACAAGTATTAACGATGCTGGCACGCATCCTGCTCCGCAACGCATGTAGGTCTTCGGAGGGCGCCCTTCTGTTCACCGATGGGACATCAGAAGACAGAATGCGCGGAGCAGCATTAGCATGAACCAGACCGGATCGATCACGCTGTTCCATTATTGGAACCGGTTGCGTGACGGACGCCCTGCCCCGAAGCGCTCGGAAGTCGAACCCGCCGACATCAAGTCGCTGCTGGCCGACACGTTCATCCTGGAAAAGGACACGCGCGGCGAAGCGGTGTTCCGGCTCGCCGGCACCAGGCTCTGCGCGGTCTATGGCCGCGAACTCAAGGGGTTTTCATTCCCTTCGCTGTGGCGCGAGAAGGACCAGCGGCTGATCTCGAAGCTGACCGATGGCGTCTTCGACCTGAAATCGGTGGTGCTCATCACCTATGAAGGTTTCAGCCGCAGCGGCCGTTCCAACAGGTTCGAGCTGCTCGCGCTGCCGCTCGACGGCGGTGTCGAGAGCCCGCGCTGCCTCGGCGTGATAAGCGCCGTCGAAAAGCCCTTCTGGCTGGGCGCCGACCCGGTTCTCGACGCGTTGATCGATTCGATCCGCGTCGTCGATCCCGACAAGGAGCCGATGTTCCCGGGGAACCGTCCGGCGATCGAGGTTCCCTCGCTCGCCCCATCGGAATTCGACCCGCCCGAGACGATTTCGGCGCTCGGCCAAGCCCGCCGCATCCGTCACCTAGTCGTCTTCGACGGCGGACGCGAGGAATGATGCCCAAAGCTTAAAGCAACAGCGCCGGGCTTTCCCCTTTGTTAACCTGCTTTGTTGTAGTTTTCCGCTGAAATTCCCCGCATCCATGCGCGGAATGCCGAACGGGGTATGGCAGTGATGAGGTCAGCGGCGGTCGACCATGCGCCGTCCCAAGCTGAAAGGCGTAACTTTCAGCGCGTCCGCGTGAAAATTTACGGACGTTTCATGCTCGAAGACCGCACCGAACATCCCTGCCAGGTGGTCGACATGTCGCCCGGCAACGTCGCGCTGCGCACCGAGCGCGCCGGCCTGGCTGGCGAAAAGGTCATTGCCTATATCGATCACATCGGCCGCATCGAAGGCGTCATCACTCGCACTTTGCAGGATGGCTTTGCGATGACCGTCATCGCATCGGACCGCAAGAGGGACAAGCTCGCCGCGCAACTGACCTGGCTTGCCAACAAGCACGAGCTCGACCTGCCGGAAGACCGCCGCCATGAACGCGTGGCGCCGCGCAATCCGACGAGCGTGCTGCAGCTTGCCGACGGGCGCCAGTACCAGTGCCGCATCATCGACCTGTCGCTGTCTGGCGCGGCGATCGAGATCGACGTCAAGCCGGCCATCGGCGTCCAGGTGATGCTGGGCACCATGCGCGGCCAGATAGTGCGCCATTTCGAAGATGGCGTCGCCATCGAGTTCGCCGTCATCCAGCGGCCGGAAACGCTCGATACCGAATTCAGCTCGTCGCGCGGCTGACGCGGAAGCGTCAGCACTATAGGGAAGAGAGAGGCTGGCGATCCTTCGCGCCCCCCTCTGTCTTGCCCTCTTTGCCACCACTTGGCATCTCCCCCACGAGGGGGGAGATCGGCTTTCAAAACGGCTTTCACCAATCTCAAGCGTCGCAGGAATGAGCGGGACGCCGGAACTGCCAATCTCCCCGCTTGTGGGGGAGATGTCCGGCAGGACAGAGGGGGGCGCTGTCCCGCTGTCGCGGATGCACCCAAAGGGCACCCTAACAATTCTATATTCAATTGCGTCAAATTTTATGTTTATTCTATTGGCGTTTTACTTAATGTCTACTTCGCGCTTTTGCGTCAAATAAATCCAGCCGTGTCATTGTCTCCTCAAACGGGGAGACTGAATAATGAACAGGATGAGGGGCAAGCTGTTGCTGGCGGCAATAGCGATGCAGCTTTTCGGTTGGGGGACTGTAAACGCGGCGGAGCCGGCCTTCATGCACACCGGCGGCCGTACCACGCAGCCGGTCGGACACTACGAAATGTGCCAGCAGCTTCCGCAGGAATGCAATCAGAGGACGCCTGGCCGGGCGCCCGTCGAGCTGACCCGCAAGCTGTGGGCGACGATCGTCAAGATCAATAATTCGGTCAACAGCAGGGTCGCGCCGCGCACCGACATGGAAATGTGGGGCAAGGAGGAAGTCTGGTCTTTTCCCAATAGCGGCTTCGGCGACTGCGAGGACTATGCGCTGGAAAAGCGCCGCGAGCTGATGAGCATCGGCGTGCCGGCCGGCGATCTGCTGATGACGGTGGTGCGCCAGCGCAATGGCGACGGCCATGCGGTGCTGACCGTGCGCACCAGCCTTGGCGAGTTCATCCTCGACAATCTCCAGCCCAAGGTGCTGTCCTGGACCAATACCGGCTACACCTACCTGAAGCGCCAGTCCGAGCGGAATTCCGGCGCCTGGGTGACGATCAACGACGGCCGCTCCGACGCGGTCGCCAGCGTCCGCTGAGGACGCCAAGGCATGTCGCCCAAAAGCGCGTAGCGGTTTTGGGATAACGACATGCATAGAGCAGAGGTTAAGTGCGTCGCATGACTTCGCGCTTTAGGAGAAACCCGGTCGAGTCCCCACCCTCCCCGTCCCCAACGACCGGGTTTAAGGAGCCGGCCCCGTCCCCGGGCCGGCTCCACCATTTCTGGCGGAACGCATCTCGATAAAGTTATCTCGGCTTTGCCTCCAACTGCGCTTCGTCATCCAAGCTGTCTCACGATCGTTTGTGGGATACGAGCTGCCGTTTGCCGTCGAAACGCTGTTACTTGCCCCTGATACGGAACGCGTCGACAAAGGCGGAAAACGCCGGAGAGGGATGGCGCCGGCTTGGATAGTACAGGTGGTAACCCTGGAACGTCGGGCACCATTTGGTCAGGACTTCCTGGAGAAGGCCACTCTCAATATGTGGAAGGACGAGTTCGCGCGGCAGATAGGCCAAGCCCACTCCGTCAAGCGCGGCCTGGATCGCCGGCCCCATATTGTTAAGCGTCAGTTGTCCCTCGACCCGAGCATTGAACTCGCGCGCTCCTTCCCGCAATTCCCAGGCATAGACCGATCCTGACGTCGGCAGCCGGTAGTTGATGCAGTTATGGTCGGTCAGCTCCTGCGGCGTCTCCGGCGGTGTCCGGTGGGCGAAGTAATGGGGTGAGCCGACCACAGTGTAGGTCACGTCGGCTCCGATGCGCACGGCTACCATATCCCGGGCAATGGACTCGCCCAGACGCACGCCGGCATCGAACTGGCGCTCGACGATGTTGGTGAAGGCGTTGTCGACCACCAACTCGACATTGATATCGGGGAAGTCGCTCAGGAACTTTGGCAGCCGGGCGCGGAAGACAATGTCGACCGAATCATCGGTGCACACCAGGCGAATGTTGCCGGACGGCCTGTCGCGAAGGACGCCGAGAGCGCTGACCCCAGCCGCGATGCCTTCGAAATGCGGTTCGATGCCTTCCTTGAGGCGTTGACCGGCCGCCGTCGGGGCCACGTCGCGCGTGGTGCGAGACAGAAGACGGACGCCAAGCCGCGACTCCAGCGACTTGATGGTGTGGCTAAGGGCCGAAGGAGTGACCCCGAGCTTGGCGGCTGCTCGGGTGAAGCTCCGCGTCCGGGTGATCTCCAGGAACGCGCGCATTTCGGCGAACTCGTCGCGTGGCATTGATGAGCCTCATTCACAACCACATCAAAATTATACCCGCTAGTCGCATTTGGCCAGCCCGACTACGTAGTTCGGGAACGGACAGGAGACTGCCTTATGACCATCGATTTCGTGCTGGACGGGGCCACTGCTGCTGACAGCGGGACGACCCCATGGTCTGCGGTGGTCTGCCTGTCGCTGCTGACCTTCCTTCTGGTCGGACTGGAGTTCCTCCCGGTGAGCCTGCTCACCCCGATCGCTCAGGATCTGGCCGTCTCCGAGGGTCAGGCAGGCCAGGCAATCGCGGTATCCGGATTCTTCGCCGTGGTTACCAGCCTCTTCGGCAACTCGCTGTTGCGAAACGTCGATCGACGGACGGTGGTTCTGGTCTATACGGCAGTGCTGGCCGCATCGAGCCTGGCGGTGGCGCTTGCTCCCAACTTCCTGGTCTTCCTGGCCGGGCGGGCGCTGGTGGGCATCGCGATCGGCGGTTTCTGGTCACTGTCGACGGCCATTCTGGCCCGCCTGGCCGCGGGACCCGACCTGCCCAAGGCCATTGCCTTGCTCCAGGGTGGCACTGCCTTCGCATTGGTGATCGCCGCGCCCGTTGGCAGCTTCCTCGGATCGCTGATCGGATGGCGGGGAACGTTTTTCGTCACTGTCCCCATCGGCCTTGCGGCGCTCGTGTGGCAGTTGGCCGTTCTCCCGAAGATGCCGCCGATAGAGATCGCCTCGGTGTCGAGCATGTTCGGCCTGCTGCGGAATCGCAGATTCGCCATCGGCATGGGCGCGACCGGGCTCGCTTTCATCGGGCAGAACGCGCTCTCGATCTATCTGCGGCCGTTTCTGGAAAACGTGACGGGCCTTGAGGTCAACACCCTCTCACTGGCTCTATTGGGCGTCGGCCTCGGTGGCGTGGCGGGACTGTCGATTGTCGGCTTCATACTCCGGCGGCACCTCACAGCCGTGCTGATCGGGCTGCCGAGTGCACTCGCGGTCTTCGCTCTACTGCTGATTGCCTTTGGACCGTTTGCACGCGCCACGGCCGGCCTGCTGGTTCTTTGGGGACTGTTCGCTACCCCGATCCCGGTGGCGTGGAACACCTGGATGAGCACGCTCATCCCTGAAGACCTGGAGGCCGGGGGCGGACTCCAGGTCGCCCTGATCCAGTTCGCGATCGCAGGCGGCGCTATTGCAGGAGGCCTGCTGTTCGACGTGGCCGGCTGGTGGAGCGCCTTCCTTCTCGCCGCCGTCCTGCTCACGGGATCGGCCTTGCTCGCCGCCTCGGCCGGCCCCCGCACCTGAACTCTTTCAATTCTTGTCAAGGAGAATCTCATGTCCGAAGGAATCGAGAACAAGGTCGTCGTCATCACCGGTGCTAGCAGTGGCCTCGGTGAAGCGACGGCACGCCATCTCGCCGCACGAGGCGCTTCCGTGGTCCTGGGTGCACGGCGGTCACACCGCATCGACGCCCTTGTCCAGGAACTGACCGCCGCTGGGCACAAAGCCAAGGCCGTTACTACGGACGTCACCGACGCCGGCCAGGTCCAGAACCTGGTGAACACGGCGGTCCGGGAATTCGGCCGCATCGACGTGATGCTCAACAATGCGGGCCTCATGCCGTTGGCCCCGCTCGAGCGGCTCAAGGTCGACGAATGGGACCGGATGATCGACGTCAACATCAAGGGCGTCCTTTACGGCATCGCGGCCGCGCTTCCGTACATGAAGGAGCAGCGATCGGGGCACATTATCAATGTCTCGTCCGTATACGGCCATGTGGTCGACCCGGGTGCGGCGGTCTATTGCGCCACCAAGTTCGCGGTGCGTGCGCTATCCGAGGGTCTGCGGAAAGAGGTGAAACCCTACAATATCCGCACCACGGTGATCTCGCCGGGCGCTGTCAGCACAGAGTTGCTCGAGCATATCAGCGAGAAGGATATCCAGCAGGGCACCAGGGGCTTCGTGAGCAAGATCGCCGTGGGGCCAGATACGTTTGCCCGAACGGTCGCCTTCGCGATCAACGAGCCCGACGACGTCGATATCAACGAGATCTTGTTCCGGCCGACCGCCCAGCCGGTTTGACTTGGAAGGGGTTATGCTTCGGTATCTTAAGGCCGGCCCGGCTCCGCCATTTCCGGGTCGGCTAGACCTTCCTCAGCCCCGCCCTAAACCGCCTGCCGTTTGCCACATAATGCGCGGCCGAGGCGCGCAGCCTGGCGACTGCGTCCTCGTCGAGCATCCTGACGACGCGCGCGGGCGAGCCGACGATCAGCGAATTGTCGGGGAATTCCTTGCCTTCGGTGACCAGCGCGCCGGCACCGACCAGCGAGTTGTTGCCGATCTTCGCCCCATTCAGCACGATGGCGCCCATGCCGATCAGGCTGTTGTCGCCGATCGTGCATCCGTGCAGCAAGGCACGGTGGCCGATCGTGCAGCCTTGGCCGACGGTCAGCGGAAAGCCGGCGTCGGTGTGCATGATTGTGTGCTCCTGCACGTTTGTGTCGGTGCCGACGACGATCGGCTCGTCGTCGCCGCGGACGACGACGCCGAACCAGAAGCCGGCATTGCGGCCGATCCTGATATTGCCGATCAGGGTGGCATCGGGCGCGATCCAGTTGCTGTCGGCGTCCTCGAAGGCGGGCGCTTTTCCGTCAATCGCGTAGATCGGCATTGCTGTCTCCAGATCGTCTCACACCGACAAGCTGCCAGACCCTAGAAGCGAAGCCGCCCAGGACGCAATGGCGATCACCACCATGCCCAGCGCCAGCGCCCAGATGGTCGCCGTACAGCCGCAGGAGATCAGCCCCAGCACCGAGATGCGACGCTCGCGCCAGGCGTCCAGCGCCTCGTTGGCGAACATCAGCGGCCCGGCGCAAGCCGTCGCGGCGAGTGAGCGCAGCATGTGCTTCGACGATACATAGGGCTGGACGAAGGCAAGCCTGCGGCCGGCGATCAGCTCCATCGCCGATCCGGCCAGGCCGCAAGCCGTCAGCCCAGCCATAAAACTGAATATGATTTGTTCGACCGGGCCCATCTTTACCCTCCGTTTACCATGAAATCGCACAGTCGCCCGCAAAGCTGCGAAGCAAGAGCCGTGCCGCGCCGAGATGTGCCGTTCAGGTACACCCGATGGGACGGCAAATGAGGGTCGCGATGAAGCAGGCAGCCGCCACTGAGGGCCCGCAACTCAGCGTCGTCGATTCGACGCTGATGAGGCGGGTGTTTTATGCATTCGCGACGCTGGCGCTGCTTTCGGTGGCGATCAGCCTCGGGGGCAAATGGTTCGGCCGCTCGATCGCCATGGCCGGGTACACCGACGACACCACGGTCCACAGGGTCGTCATCGGCAACAACGTCATCGCCGTGCCGGCCAATGTCATCCGCTTTGCCCAGGCCCGGCGCGACGGCATCGCCTCGCGACTCGACCTCTATCTGCGCTATCCCGAGATGGACGGCTACAGCGAGGCTGCCCGCAACGACTTCAACCACACGGGACCCAGCAAGGACATCGTCTTCCTGTCGTTCGAGCCGCAGATGATGTCGCGCGACATGAGCGGCCGCTTCGCGCCGATCTACAGCGCGCTGATCGCCAAGCCGGGTACGCCCGGCCCTGGCGGCACCACGCTTTACGCCTTCAGCGAGAAATCAGGCTATCTCAACGAAGTGCTGGCGGTCGCCGATCGCCCCGGCAAGGATCCGTTCGTCGCACGCTGCCTGAGCGGCCCGAGCGCGGACGAATCGCTGGCGCCCTGCGAACGCGACATCCTGGTCGGCGACAATCTCAGCCTCACCTACCGCTTCCCCCGGGAATTCCTGGGCGACTGGCAGGGGCTCGACGCGGCGATTTCTGCCGAAGCAGCGCGTGTGCAGAAGACCGGGCGATAAGCAACGAAACGAGCCGTTCCGTAGCGATCCTTCGCGCCCCTCTCTGTCCTACCGGACATCTCCCCCACAGGGGGGAGATCGGCCGTCATCTTGGCTTTCGCCAATCTCCAATGTTGCAGGAAGAGCGCAGCGCCGAGGCTGCCAATCTCCCCCCTCGAGGGGGAGATGGCCGGCAGGCCAGAGGGGGGCGCTGTCCCACCGGCGTCCTGCAAGGTTCCGTACCGCCGCAGCACTTGAGGCGTAGCGGCCAGCTAAACTCCCAGCTCAGGCCAGATCGATGTCGAGGATCGCCATCGAGAAATTATAGTCGCCGTCGTCCTCGTCCTTGAAGACGATGCCAAGGAACTCGTCTCCGACATAGACCTCGGCCGAATCTTCCTTGCGCGGCCGCGCCTTCACTTCGAGTTTAGGGTTCTGGAAGGTGCGCTTGAAATAGGCATCCAGCTTTCTGATTTCGTCCGGCTTCAACAGTCTTCTCCGATCGTCGGCTTCTTCGTTTGAGCGCGCTTCTGGCACGTCGACAATGGTCATGTAAAGGCAAGCCGGCGAGAGAACACGGGCAATCGCCTCAGGTTTGCGCTGCGGCGCCGACATCGACAGTTGGTCCGACGCGACAAGCCCCTGCCCGAGCACTCAGATGTCGAAGCTGACGACGTGGTCCATCGTCTGCGATGGCAACAGCTGGTCCATCTGCCGCGAAGGCTGGTCGCAGCCGGTCTCGCCGACGACGCGGGCCGGCACGCCGGCAACCGTCTTGTTGTGCGGTACCGGCGACAGCACCACCGAGCCGGCCGCGATCTTCGAGCAATGGCCGATCTCGATGTTGCCGAGGATCTTGGCGCCGGCGCCGATCAGCACGCCGTAGCGGATCTTGGGATGGCGGTCGCCGCCGGCTTTGCCGGTGCCGCCCAGCGTCACGCCGTGCAGGATTGACACGTCGTCCTCGATCACCGCCGTCTGGCCGACGACGAGGCCGGTGGCGTGGTCGAGGAAGATGCCCTTGCCGATGCGGGCAGCCGGATTGATGTCGGTCTGGAACACCGAGGACGACCGGCTCTGCAAATACAGCGCGAAGTCCTGACGGCCCTGGTTCCACAGCCAATGCGCCAGCCGGTGCGTCTGGATGGCGTGAAAACCCTTGAAGTAGAGCACCGGCATGATGAGGCGGTCGCATGCCGGATCACGGTCGTAATAGGCCTGGATATCGACGCGCACCGTCGTCGACCAGTCCTTGTCGTCGGCCGCCATCGCCTTGAACGTCTGGCGGATGAGGTCGGAGCCGATGTCCTGGTGGGCGAGGCGCTCGGCCAGCCGGTGAATGACCGCTTCTTCCAGGTTTTCCTGATTGAGGATGGTCGAATAGAGGAACGCCGCCAGCAGCGGATCGCGGTTGACCGCTTCCATCGCTTCGTCGCGGATCGAACGCCAGATCGGATCTACCGGCTGCACCCTGGTGGGACGGGAAATCGTAACGCTGTTCATCTGATGTCTCCGGCCATCCAATGTCTCGGCCATCCAATGTCTCGGTTGGCGGCTTGCCTATTCTCCGGCCGCACCTATAAGCCAGATCATAGCACGGGTGAACTCAATTTTCCTTAGTGCTTGGTGAAATGGATTTGGTTGGCGGAATTTCAAGCAGCCATGGAAAACGCAACCTTGATGGACGAGACCCTGAAGCGCGAGCTTTCCGCGCTCTATGAGGCCGAAGATCGCCACTACCACGACCTTGGCCACATCGAGGCGATGCTGGCGCTGGCCAATGATTACAAGGCGTTGCTGCATGATCCTGAAGCAGTCGAGGCAGCGATCTGGTTTCACGACGCGATCTACGACAGCCGCGCCAACGACAATGAGGCGAGGAGTGCCGCACTTGCCGAGGAAAAGCTCGCCGGTCGCGCCGATGCACAACGCCTCGGCCACATCGCCGCGATGATCACTGCCACCGCCGGCCACGAATTGCCGCCCCTTGGCGACCAGCATTCGGTTCGCGACGCGGCGCTGTTCCTCGACATGGACCTGGCGATCCTGGGTGCTGCGCCCGAGGCGTTCGACGCTTATGAACAGGCGGTCCGCCGCGAATATAAGTGGGTCGATGAGCCGATGTGGCGGGCCGGCCGTGCCGCAGTGCTAGAGGGCTTCCTCGCGCGTCCGCATATCTTCCACAGCGAGGAATTCCGCCGGCGCTTCGAAACCCAGGCACGGCATAACATGGCGCGGTCGCTCAGGGCGCTGGGGCACAGCCCGCGCCGATCGTAGCCCGACGCGTCGGCCACTTGCGTCCGGAAGATCTGCCCGAAATCACGTAAACGCGCCTATGGTCGATGCCATGGCCCACAGCATAAACACCCCGGCGGCAAGCGACGCGCCGTTGACCACGATGCCAGCCAGGCCGAGCAAACGATTGTCGTTTGGACGACCCAGCGCCATCAGCCCGAAGACCGCGCCGGTAAGATGCGCCAATGGCCCGACCAGGAAAAATACCGCCATGAAGAAGCCTGTCACACTGTGCTGGATAAGCACGGACGCGTCGCTCGGCATTGCCATCAACGCGGTGATCGCCATCGCGCCTGCCACCAATGCAGCCAGCGCTAGAACAACGGACCATTCGCCGAACCTGCTTTTCGCAACGACGCCCAGCAAAGCGGCGTCGCTTCTTCCCCATTGTGCCATCGTACCCCCTGCCCCTCGTTCAGCGCGTGGCGGGTTTGAACCGATCCACGCGTCACGCTTGGTTACTCCCGTATCGTTGCAAAACCGCTAAGAACCCCAGCTTCAGGCCCAATGGCCGCTTTTGGGCAGCCATCCATCAAAACCGATGCTCGGCATAAAACTCCAGCACGCGCTGCTTGAAGGTCTTGTCGCCGACCGCCAGCATATGGTCGCGGCCTTCGATGTGAAAAGCCCTGGCGTTCGGCATCAGGGCGGCGAGTTCATCCGGCGAGCCGCCGATGTCGTCCTTGGTTCCCACCGCAATCAAGGTCGGCTGGGCAATGCGGGCAATGTCGGCCTCGCTCAGCAATTCGCGCGAGGTGGCGATGCAGGCGGCGAGCGCGCGGCGATCGCTGCGGGTCTGATCGGCGAAGGCGCGGAACGAGCGGCCGCGCGGATCGCTGGTGCCTGCCGGATCGTCGGCCAGAAGGGCGTCGGCTATCGGATCCCAGTCGCCGACGCCGTCGATCATGCCGATGCCGAGACCGCCGAAGACCAGCGTCGCCACCTTCTCCGGGTCGGAGAGCGCCAGGAAGGCCGATATGCGCGCGCCCATCGAATAACCCATGACATGAGCGCGTTCGATGCCGAGATGGTTCAAAAGCGCTGCCGCGTCCGACGCCATTTTTGCCGGCGTGTAGTCGGCTTCGTCATAGCTCTTCGACGACGACCCATGGCCGCGATTGTCGAAGGCGATGGCACGGTAGCCGGCGTCGTTCAGCGTCTTGAACCAGCCGGGTGACACCCAGTTGACGTAATGGCTCGAGGCAAAGCCGTGGATCATCAGCACCGGATCGCCCTGCCCCGATGCCGGCTGGCGGTCAAGGAAAGCAAGGTCGAAACCGTCATGGGAGAAGAACTGCATCGGCCGAAGATCCTGCCCGCTCAGTCGGAATCGACACTCGGCGCATCGCCCTTGTCGGGCGGCGGCATGGCCGGCCCCGGCGCCGTGCCGATGGCGGGATGGCGCAGCAGGTCGCCGTCCTTAATGCCCTTTTTGGCGGCGGTGCCTGCCTTGAGCTCGAGCACGAAGCGCACCGGCTCGTCCGGCGAGATGATCGCCTCCGACTGCGGCTCGCCTTGCTCGATCGCCCGGATCCGGCCGTCCTGGCCGACGAAGATCAGGTCGAGCGGCATCGGCGTGTTCTTCATCCAGAAACTCACATCCTGCGGCGCGCCGAACACGAACAGCATGCCGTGATTGTCGGCCATGTGCCGGCGGAACATCAGCCCGGCTTCGCGCTCGGCGGGCGTGTCTGCGATTTCCACGGAAAAAGAACGCTCGCCGGCCTTCGTCACCGCGACCAGCGGCGCCGGGTCGACGGGAAGGATCATCGCCTTGCCGTCGGCGGAACTCGGTTGCTGAAAATAGAAGAACGCACTTGCGGCGACGATGAGGAAAATCCCGGCGCAGAGCGCGCCCGCCGTCAGCTGGTTGCTGTGAGCCATATGAAATCCTCGGCCGGAACTAATGCGAGACCGGCAAGGTACCCATATCGGGGTGAATTTCGGCAGCCATAAGGCCTTTGTCGCCGCGTCCGAAGCGGACCAGCACCACCTGGCCCGGCCGGAGTTCGGTGATGCCGTAGCGGCGCAGCGTCTCCATGTGGACGAAAATGTCCTCGGTGCCCTCGCCCCGGGTCAGAAAGCCGAACCCCTTGGTGCGGTTGAACCATTTGACCAGCGCCCGTTCGAGGCCGCTTTCCGGCGTCACCGCGACATGGGTACGCTGCTCCTGCAGCTCCGCCGGATGCACCGCCGTGGTGACATCCATCGAGAGCACGCGGAAGGCCTGCAACCCGCGCTCGCCCTGCTTGACCAGGCAGACGACACGGGCGCCTTCCAGGGCGGTCTGAAAACCGTCCTTTCGAAGGCATGTCACATGGAGGAGGATGTCGCCCGAAGTACCATCATCGGGAAGGATGAAACCGTAGCCCTTGGCCACGTCGAACCATTTGATGGCGCCGGCGATTTCGACGAGATCGGCCGTATCGGCGCTCTCATCCCGCTTCAACGCATCGTTACCGGCCCCGTCCCGCCCCATGAAAGAGGCCTTTTCCCCCATAAGAACGCCCCCTTTTTTCAACAAACACCGCAACTGATTCTTGGTATCAGATTAACACCGCGGCTTCCGGTGTGTGCAAGACCTGACGTGCCTTTTTTCACGGTTCCGTACAGGAATAGCGGATTTGCCGTTTGCCGGCGCCGGCAAGCGTGGCCAATTGCCCTTTGGCCGGGCCGCCCTTATGTTGCGCCGCAACGCAACATAAGGAGGAAATCATGCGCTATCTGCACACCATGGTCCGCGTCGCCGACATCGATGCTTCGCTCGATTTCTACTGCAACAAGCTTGGCCTCAAGGAAGTGCGCCGCCATGAAAACGAGCAAGGCCGCTACACGCTGATCTTCCTCGCCGCCCCCGAAGACGAGCAAAGCGGCATCAGCGAGAAAGCGCCGCTGGTCGAGCTGACCTACAATTGGGACCCGGAAGACTACAAGGGCGGCCGCAATTTCGGCCATCTCGCCTATGAGGTCGACGATATCTACGCCACCTGTCAGCGGCTGATGGACAATGGCGTTACCATCAACCGGCCGCCGCGCGACGGCAACATGGCGTTCGTCAAATCGCCGGACGGCATCTCGATCGAGCTGTTGCAGAAAGGTCCGGCCAAGCCGAAGGCCGAGCCGTGGGCGTCGATGCCGAACACCGGCAGCTGGTAACCGATCACGCCATCATGAACGGACGCAGGCGGGCCCTGGTTCGGTTTTCGCGTCCGCATTCCCAAGGAGAATTCATTCATGCCGGCCAGCCATGTCGACGTCGCCACCGAACATGCCAGCCGCTATCTGCAGCAGCTGTGCAAACATTGGGCGCACAAGTTTCCCGTCGAATTCGACCCGAACCACGGCACCATCGATCTGACGCTCGGCCGCACGGTTCTCGATGCCGACCCGGCTGCGCTGCACATTGCAGTGACGACCGATGAAGCCGGCTCGCTCGAGCGCCTGGAAACGGTCGTCGCCGAGCACATCAAGCGCTTCGCCTTCCGTGAAGAGCTGGCATTCGACTGGAAACGCGCTCCGACCGCGTAGACGACCTGTCAACCGCCGGCCTTGGCCATGTCCAGCAGCATCAGCACGGTGCGCCAATTGCGCGCCGTGCCCGGCACCTTCAGAACGCGCGGAATTTGATTGGCAAACACGGATTTGCCGAGCCCGTCAGGCGCATGCAGGTAGAGCACGTCGCCCTTGATCTCGAAGCGTTCTGGCCCGGTGCATTTTTCCGCCAGCCGGGCGACCTCCTCGGCGGTCGGCCGGCGCTCCAGCGCATAGGCATGCAGCTTGGTCGGCTCGCCGGCCACTTCCGGATAGGGATTGTCCGCCGCCAGCCGCTCGAGCCAGCCGATATCGCGCACCATGATGCGTGAATGGAACCCCCATTTCTTCTCGAATTCCGTTTCCAACCGCTTGGTCAGCGTCGCCGCATCGCCATCTGGCGACCGGAACACGGCGTTGCCGCTCTGCACATAGGTGGCGACATCGGAGAAGCCGAGCTGCTCCAAAAATGACCTGAGTTCCGCCATCTTGACGATGCGGTTGCCGCCGACATTGATGCCGGAAAACAGCGCGATAAAAACCTTCGCCGGAGCGTTCGGAAGATCGTTGCTGCTCATATGATGAACCCGGCGAGCGTCTCGTTGTCTGTGATGTCCTGGTAATGGACGCTCTCGGCGTCGAAATTCGCCTTGAGCAGGTCGAAATTGCGGCGGTCCTTGGTTTCGATGCCGATCAGCACCGAACCGAAATTGCGCGCCGATTTCTTCAGATATTCGAAGCGGGCGATGTCGTCGTCGGGACCCAGCAATTCGAGGAAATCGCGCAGCGCGCCGGGCCGTTGCGGAAAGCGGATGATGAAGTATTTCTTCAAGCCCTCGAAGCGCAGCGCCCGTTCCTTCACATCCGGCAGCCGCTCGAAATCGAAATTGCCGCCCGACACCACGGCGACGATGGTCTTGCCCCTGATTTCCTTCCTGGAAAAATCCTTGAGCGCATCGATCGCCAGCGCGCCGGCCGGCTCGAGCACGACGCCTTCGACATTGAGCATTTCGATCATGGTTGCGCAGAGCCGGTTTTCCGGGATCAGCCGCACGGTGTCGGCGGCAAACTCCTTCAGGTGGCGCAACGGCTCGCGGCCGATCTCGGCCACTGCTGCGCCGTCGACGAAATTGTCGACCTTGGCGAGCTTGATCCGCTTTCCGGCGGCAAGGCTCTCGCTCAGGCTCGGGGCGCCGGCCGGCTCGCAAAAGACGAAGCGCGTTTCGCGGTGCTGGTCAGCGAAATAATGGGTGACACCGGCGGCCAGGCCGCCGCCGCCGACCGGCAGCATGACAATGTCGGGCATGCGCGCGCCGGGCATCTGGCCTGATATCTCGTAGGCGACGGTCGCCTGCCCTTCGATGATGTCCTTGTGGTCGAACGGCGGCACCATGTGTGCGCCGGCAGTTTCGGTGAATTCGAGTGCGGCGCGGTAGCAGTCGTCGAAGAAATCGCCGACCAGCCTGATCTCGACGAATTCGCCGCCGAACAGCCGCGTCTTGTCGATCTTCTGCTGCGGCGTGGTCACCGGCATGAAGACGACGCCCTTCTTGCCGAAATGGCGGCAGACGAAGGCAAAGCCCTGCGCGTGATTGCCGGCCGAAGCGCAGACGAACAGCTCGGCAGCGTTGCCGGCGGCGAGCGTCTTGCGGAAGAAGTTGAAGGCGCCGCGGATCTTGTAGGAGCGCACCGGCGTCAGGTCCTCGCGCTTCAGCAGCACCCGCGCGCCGGTCTTCTTCGACAGATAGTCGTTTTCCTGCAGCGGCGTTTCCGGAAAGATCTCGCGGATCGCGGCAGCGGCGGCAGCGACGCGAGAGGAGAAACTGGTCATGGCTGGAGCACCCCACAGGCTAGGCGAATTCGGTCCCGCTATTGCATATCCGGCCTCGCGAAGCCATTGTCCGGCCACCCGAAGGGGCATTTCCGGAATCAACGTAAGCATTTGGGGGCGTTTGCTCATGCCTGTCGCATCGGTTGCCCGGAAAACCGTGTCGCTGCCGGAGTTCGGCGAGCCGACGGTGATGCCGCTGGTTCCCCGCGCCACCTATGAGGCCCGTATCGCGGCGCTGGTCGCACTTGGCGGGTTCGATGCCTTCGTCGTCTATGGCGACCGCGAACATGCGGCCAATGTCGCCTATCTCTGTGGCTACGATCCGCGCTTCGAGGAGACGCTGCTGGTCATCGTTCCCGGCAAGCCGCCGAAACTGCTGGTCGGCAACGAGGGCTGGGGCTATGCCGAGATCTGCGACGGGCCTTACGAGCGCGTGCTCTACCAGACGTTCTCGCTGCCGGCGCAGCCGCGCGACCGCTCGCAAGCGCTGGCCGACATCCTCGTCGGTTGCGGCCTGAAAGCCGGCCAGCGCATCGGCGCCATCGGCTGGAAGCCGTTCGGCCCCGGCGATGCGGGTTTTGGCGAAACGACGCTCGACCTGCCGTCCTTCATCGCCGACACGCTGCGCAGCCTTGCCGGCGATAGGGGCGTGATCATCAACGCGGCGAACCTTTTGATGAACCCTGCCGACGGCCTGCGCGCCATCAACGAGGCCGACCAACTGGCCGCGTTCGAATTCGCCGCGACCTATTCCTCGCAAGGCCTGCGCAATGTCCTGCAAGGCATCGAACCCGGCATGACCGAATTGCAGGCGGCGCGGCTGATGGGCATCAACGGCCTGCCGCAATGCTGCCACCCGATGCTGTCGGCCGGCAGGCGGGCGGCCTATGGCCTGCCGAGCCCGCGTCTTGACGTCATCAAGCGCGGCGACCCGATCACCATGGCCTATGGCATCCAGGGCTCGCTCAATGCCCGCGCCGGTTTTCTGGTCGAGGACGCGGCCGAGCTTCCGAGGGGCATCCAGGACTATGTCGAGAAGCTGGTCGCGCCCTATTTCTGCGCCGTCGTCGACTGGTACGAGACGGTCGGCATCGGCGTTCCCGGCGGCGCGTTGTGGCAAGCTGTGCATGAGCGCATCGGCGATCGGTTCTTCGGCGTAGCGCTCAACCCCGGCCATCTCATCCATATCGACGAATGGATGCATTCGCCGGTATTTTCCGGCTCCGACATCAGATTGAAATCGGGCATGGCCTTGCAGGTCGACATCATCCCGGCGACCGGCACCGATTATTTCACCACAAACATCGAGGACGGCATCGCGCTGGCCGACGAGGCGCTGCGCGAAGAGATCGCGGCGCGCTTTCCCGAGGCCTGGCGCCGCATCGAGGCGCGCCGCGCCTTCATGACCGACGTGCTCGGCATAAGGCTGAAGCCGGAAGTGCTGCCCTTTTCCAACATTCCGGCGTTCCTGCCGCCGTTCTGGCTTTCGTGCAACAGTGCGATGGCAGTCGCGGGGCGCTGAGCGCATTTCGGGCGCCTGCGACTTACTTCTGCCGCACTTCGCCTGTCCGGGAGGTGCGGCGGAGGTGGATGGGCCTTTGGTCAGGCCGGAGTGGAATTGCTTAAGTGCCCTTGAAGACGATTTGCATCATTGTCCTTGCCGCGCTGCTCGCCGGCTGCGGCGGCCGCCAAACCGAGGAACTGCTCGGCAGCGCCATGATGGCAGTGCCGGTGACGGAAATCGCCGGCAATCACTCGATCTTCATCGCCACGACGCGCAAGCGCTCCGACGATCCCAACCAGGTCTTCGACGGCGAGCGTTCGGCGACGCTGAACTATGCCCGCGTCAACGTCACCGTCCCCGGCATCCACAAGACAGGCCAGATCGAGCGGCGCTCACGCGGCAAGTCGGACGATCCGGCCAAATACTTCATGGCTTCCGAGGTCGTCGGCTACGACACCCAGCCGAAATTCTCCAGCGCCCTCAGCGCCGACATCGCGGCGCGCGGCGGCCGTGTCATGGTCTTCGTCCACGGCTACAACACCGGCTTCGACGACGCCGTCTACCGCGTCACCCAGATCACCCATGATTCCGGCTATCCGGGCACGCCGGTGCTGTTTTCCTGGGCGTCGGGCGCCAAGACCACCGACTACGTCTACGACAAAGAAAGCGCCAGCGTTGCCCGCGACCAGCTGGAAGTGACGCTGAGAATGCTGGCGCAGACCGGCGCGCGGCGCATCGACATCGTCGCCCATTCGCTGGGGACCTGGGTTACCATGGAGGCGTTGCGCCAGCTCGCCATCACCGGCGACCGTGATCTGGGCGGCAAGCTCGGCGACGTCGTGCTGGCCTCGCCCGACATCGACGTCGACGTGTTCAAGAGCCAGATGCGCCGCTACGGCAAGCCGGACAAGCCGTTCATCCTGCTGCTCTCCGACGACGACCGGGCGCTGCGGCTCTCCGGCCTGATCGCCGGTGCGCGGCCGCGCGTTGGCGACTACAAGAACGCCGCCGACCTCGCCAGCTATGGCGTGTCGGTCGTCGATCTCTCCAGCGTCAAGGGAACCGACCGCTTCAACCACACCAAATTCGCCGATAATCCGGAATTGGTGCAGTTGATCGGCCAGAAGCTGCGCGAGGATGACGGGTTTGCCAGCGACCGCGAAGTGACAGACCGCATCGCCTCGGTCGGACAATAGCTGCATTGCGCGGCAGCGACCGTTGACCATTGCCGCACAATCGGAACAGTTTGAACTGGACCGTGCCGGCCTCTGCCTCTATCGAATAGGCCAAGACGTCTCCGGCTCGACGTCGCCTTTGCGGGAGCCCGCGTGATCGTGCCTTCGAAGATCTTTCTCGTCGCTGCGTTCGCGCTCGCGGTTACCGGCTGCGCCGGCCAGAACACGCACGATCTGCTCAACAAGACGACGATCATCGTGCCTGCTTCGGACATTGCGGCGACGCACAGGATCTTCGTCGCCACAACCCGGCAAAAGGCAATGAAAGAGCCCCGGCAGGTGTTCGACGGCGACCGTTCGCCGACCACCAGCTTTGCCAGCGTCGAGGTGACGGTGCCCAAAATCCACCAGCTCGGCGCCATCGAGCGGGTCAAGGGCTCGGCCAACAGCAATCCGGCGAAGGATTTCACGGCGACCGGCGTCACCTTCTACGAAGGCGCCCCGCAATTCGCCAAGGCGGTCGGCGCCGACATCGCCATGCGCGGCGACCGCGCGCTGGTTTTCGTGCACGGCTTCAACAACGGCTTCGATGACGGTATCTACCGGCTGACGCAGATCGCGCACGACACGAAATACCCAGGCACGCCGGTGCTGTTTTCGTGGGCGTCGAGCGGCAAGACGACCGGCTACATCTACGACAAGGAAAGCGCCAATGCGGCGCGCGACGATCTCGAAGCGACGCTGCGCATGCTCGCCAAGAGCCGCGCCAAGAGCATCGACATCATTGCCCATTCGATGGGGACCTGGGTGACCATGGAAGCGTTGCGCCAGCTTGCCATCACCGGCGACCGCGACCTCGGCGGCAAGCTCGGCTACGTCATCCTGGCCTCACCCGATATCGACGTCGACGTGTTCAAGAAGCAGATGATCCGCTACGGCAAGCCCGACAAGCCGTTCGCCGTGCTGCTTTCGGGCGACGACCGGGCGCTCAGGCTGTCGACCCTGATCTCCGGCGACAAGCCACGCGTCGGCGACTATGGCGACGCGGCCGACCTCGCCAGCTATGGCGTCTCGGTGGTCGACCTGACCAAGACCAAGGGCGGCGACCGGCTGAACCACGCCAAATTCGCCGACAACCCGTTCCTGGTGCAGCTGCTCGGCGACCGCCTGCGCGCCCCGGCGGGCCTCGCCTCCGAAGAGACCGCGCCGGCCCAGCTCGACAATCTCGGCCAGGGCCTCGGCAAGGCCGTCGGCTCGGTCGCCGAAATCGTCATCACCACGCCGTTCAAGGTGCTGACCATCGCCACCGGCGGGTGAGCCGACCTCTGCTGCCAATCACGCCGGTGATTGGCAGCTGTCAACAAATACGCTCTGCAGCGATCCTTCGCGCCCCCCTCTGTCCTGCCGGACAGAGGGGGCGCTGTCCCTCCAGGGTTCAGTGATTCTTCAAACGAACAAATCAACCTTCTGAAAAGTCGTCACGTCGATCAGGCCGACGTCGGAAATTCTGAGCTCGGGGATGACGACCAGCGCCAGCAGCGAGTGCTGCATGTAGGCGTTGTTGAGCGAGCAGCCCATCTGCCGCATGGCGTCGCTGAGTTTGTCGGCCTTGGCGGCGACGATTTCGGCGCGCTCGTCCGACATCAGCCCGGCGATCCGCATTTCGACCAGCGCCAGCTCCTTGCCGTTGGAAAACAGCACGACGCCGCCGCCGACCTCGCCCAGCCGGTTCACGGCCAGAGCCATATCCTGCTTGTTGGTGCCGACGACGATGATGTGGTGGGCATCATGCGCCACGCTCGACGCCATGGCGCAATCGCCGATGTAGCCGAAGCCGGAGACGAAGGCGTTGGTGACGCCGCCGGTGCCCTTGTGGCGCTCGACCAGCGCGATCTGGCAGACATCGTTGCGGCGGTCCATGGCGACCAGCCCGTCCTCGACGGCAAGATCGGCCTCCAGCGCCCGCGTCGGCGCCTGATTCTCGATGACGCCGATGACGCGCACTCGCACCTCGTTGGCGCCCATGGGTGCGGCGATGTCGAAGTCGCCGGGCTTGAGCTTCCTGCCGAGCTTGACGGTGTTCTTCGCCGTCTTCGGATAGTCGTAGGCCGGAATGTCGATTTCGAGCTTGCCGCCCTTGGCCAGCCTGACGCCGCGGCCATAGACCTCGTCGATGGTCATTTCGGCGAGGTCGGAGACGATCAGCAGATCGGCGAGCCGTCCCGGCGCGATCGAGCCGATCTCGCGCTCCAGCCGGAAATGCTGGGCGGTGTTGAGCGTCGCCATCTGGATCGCCGTCACCGGCTTCAAGCCCTGGCTGATGGCGTGGCGCACGACCCGGTCCATATGGCCTTCGTGCACCAGCGTGCCGGAATGGCTGTCGTCTGTGCACAGGATGAAGTTGCGCGGGTCGAGCCCGCTCTCCGTCACCGCCTTGATCTGCGAGGCGACGTCATACCAGGCCGAGCCCAGCCGCAGCATTGCCTTCATGCCCTGGCGGACGCGGGCGATGGCGTCCTCGGCGCGCGTGCCTTCGTGGTCATCCTCGGGGCCGCCGGCGACATAGCCGTGGAACGGCAGGCCGAGATCGCGCGAGGCATAATGCCCGCCGACCGTCTTGCCGGCCCTCACCGTCGCGGCGATCTCGCCCGACATCACCGGATCGTTGGCGGCGACGCCCGGAAAATTCATCACCTCGCCGAGCCCGATGATGTTTTCCCAGCTCATCGCTTCGGCAACGTCGGCGACGGTCAGTTCGGCGCCGGCATGCTCCAGCCCCGGTGCCGAAGGCACGCAGGACGGCATCTGCACGAGTACATTGACCGGCATGGCGACGGCCTCGTCATGCATCAGCCGCACGCCCGGCAGGCCGAGCACGTTGGCGATCTCATGCGGATCGATGAACATCGAAGTTGTGCCATGCGGGATCACCGCGCGGCAGAATTCCGTCACCGTCACCATGCCGCTCTCGACATGCATATGCGCGTCGCAAAGCCCCGGCACCAGATAGCGGCCGCCGGCATCGACCACCTTGGTGCCCTGGCCGATGGCATGGCCGGCGTTCGGCCCGCAATAGGCAAAGCGGCCGCCGGCAATGGCGATGTCGGTGCCGGCGATGATCTCGCCCGAATGGACGTTGACCCAGCGCCCGTTGCGGATGACGAGATCGGCGGGCTTGCGGCCCATGGCGACATCGACCAGATGCGTCGCCATCTCGGTCCAGGGTTTTGGTTTCGTCGCATTGGCGGTCTTCGGCATCAACAGGCTCCTCTTTGCCCGACTGTGCCAAGCCGCGAGGATTTTGACCAGCGGGGAAGTAAGCGCGGACGGCG
The DNA here is from genome assembly GCF_040319815.1 of Mesorhizobium sp. M0854. NCBI lineage: Bacteria > Pseudomonadati > Pseudomonadota > Alphaproteobacteria > Hyphomicrobiales > Phyllobacteriaceae > Mesorhizobium > Mesorhizobium sp. M0854. Next base: position 1,458 of record NZ_JAMYOL010000005.1, on the reverse strand, counting down.
AAGTTGCAGATCTCCCCCCTCGAGGGGGAGATGTCGCCGATGGCGACAGAGGGGTCGCCTATCCACGCGCGACGACCCCCTCTGGCCTGCCGGCCATCTCCCCCTCAAGGAGGGAGATCGATGCGCCATGGCCTTCGCCAATCGCCAAGGGCATTTTGTGTCGGCCGCAGCAACTTTGTTCTTGCTTTGTGCCGGCAGCTATGCTACTAATTTGGGTATGGTGCCAATTGGCTCCAACGACCCGCCTCCCGAGGCGGGTTTTTGTTATTGCGCCATTCATGGCAAATGGCCCAGGCGGAATACGATTCCGTTGCGGCCAATCAGCTTTCGTCTCGTTAGAGGATCCTTCTGAATCGACGGTCGCGGAGTTTGACGCACTCCATCGTTCGAGCCTTCGGCCGGTTCACTCAATTCGATCCCGAACTGTCACTTCTTGCTTGGATCGTCTGCCGGGTTGACGTAGGTGATCTTGAATGGCCCCTCGCCATGAACCTGGATGATCGTATCGCTTGTCGTCCAGGCGAAGTGATTCATTCCGGCCGGCGCGACGCCGAAGCCGCCAGCAGTCAGTTCGACACCTTTCGCCTCGTCGAGCTTATCGCCCATTCCAATATGGAAGTTGCCGGAAAGCACCGTTACGTATTCCGTGGTGGGATGATTATGTGCGGCAATTTTGTAGCCGGCGGGTGTCTTCAACCGCAGCACATAGGCGCCCTCCTTTGAGGGGTCTCCAGCGACAACAGCCATTTCCGCGCCAGCGGGAATGACAGCTGGAGCAGGACCCCATTTGATGTCTTTGGCGTTCATCGGCATCTCATCGGCAAACAGAGACGCCGTCCCAACAACCAGCAGTGCCAGGGCAGAGGCAAGCTTGAGCATGACAATCTCCCAATGTCTGTAGAGGACGGCGTCGAGTATCGGCGCGCCGATCCACTTGCCAATTGGAGTCTATCAGGGCAGAGCGCCCGAACGCATCCTGCGAACGGGGGACGCGCATTCGCGGTAGTCGCGGAAGCTGCCGCTAAAAACATTTCCAGGTGAAACGATTTTGTTTGTATCACTGTAGGTGATCGGCCTCGCTAGCTTCCAGTGCCAGATTTGTCGACGGCAGAAGACGGCTTGACGGCCCCTGCCCGGCATCTGAACAGGACTGGCCTGCGGACGTGGCGGAATTGGTAGACGCAAGGGACTTAAAATCCCGTTCTAGTCCGTTGCACCCTCGCAACTAACCCCTCAACGCTTGTAATTCCCCGGTTTGCGCCGGGGTTTTTCATTTCATTTTAATCTCTCCACTCGTGCAACGGATTTTGTGGGAAACACGCCGTTGTGGGAAATCGTGTGGGAAAAGGAGAACAGATGACCTTGCCCCTCTGATCTAATCCGGTTTGAAGTTCGTTCTGGCCCATCGAGAGGACCAGGACATGAAACGTAGCCGCTTCTCTGAAGAGCAGATCATCG